>JACPPQ010000007.1 GCA_016190925.1 Chloroflexota bacterium
AATACCGGTGAAGTTCCTGTTAAAACATATTAGTACAGATGTTCTATGTTTGTCAAGCAAGTTTTGTCGTGTTTTTTACGGGCGAACGAAAGTGTACTCGAAAACGAGCCAGAACACCCTGGTATTACCTAGAAAATGGAAGTTAGTTAGACTTGGGAGATTTGAAAATCCCTCTCAATCTCCCTTTAAAAAGGGAGACGTTACGCTTGTATTTTCATCGTTCGTGAGTGGTGTCGTGCGCCATGACAAATTATTTGAAAACAACCTGCGTAGCAAGTCATTGAAAGAAACGTATGACTACCCGATAAATTGACCTTCCCTACCTGCCGTGTTATCATAGACCAGAGACTTGGATAACTTAACACCCGGATTTAGAATGTCAAAGCTGAGCCAGCTTCACGAAGAGATTCTCCCCTGTCAGCGCTGCCAGCTAGCAAGGCAGCGTACCAGAACAGTGCCCGGTGAAGGCGCGGAAAACCCCGACATCATGTTCATCGGCGAAGCGCCGGGCTACCACGAAGACCAGCAGGGTCGACCCTTCGTGGGGTCTGCCGGTCAATTCCTCACACAGTTGTTGGCCTCCATCAACCTCAAGCGGGAGCAGGTCTATATCACCAACGTAATAAAGTGCCGCCCGCCGCAGAACCGCGACCCGCTTCCCGGAGAAATCGCCGCCTGCCGCTCGTGGCTGGACCGGCAGATAGAGCTTATTCATCCTAAAATGATTGTGACCCTGGGGCGCTATTCCATGGCGCTTTTTGCCGATGGCAAGAGCATAAGCAAGATTCACGGCACCGCGCAGAAGAAGGGCGACATCATCTATTTTGCGATGTATCATCCGGCGGCTGCCCTGCATCAGCAAAGCCTGCGCCATGACATCGAGCAGGACATGCTTAAGATTCCCGCTGTACTGGCACAAGCGAAGAGCGTCGCTGAGGTTAAGCCGGAGCCGAAGCCGGAAGCGAAGCAGCTAAACATGTTTGGAGGCTGAACTTTGAATGGCTATTAAACCAAAACTGAAGATTATTCCTCTCGGAGGGCTGGGTGAGGTCGGCAAGAACATGATGGTCCTCGAATACGAGGATGACATTCTCATCATCGATGTCGGCCTGATGTTCCCTGAAGAAGAGATGCTGGGCATCGACCTGGTGATTCCGGACATCAGCTACCTCCTCGAGCGCAAGGAAAAGATTCGCGGAATAGTTATCACCCACGGCCACGAGGACCACATCGGCGCTATCCCCTATATTCTTCCACAGCTCAATGTACCGGTATATGCCACCAAGCTTACCATGGGCCTGGTCAAGGTAAAGCTCAAAGAAGGCAAAGCCCTGCATGATGCCAAGCTTAAAGTAATGGCAACCGGGGTCCAGTTCCCCGTAGGAAAGTTCAGGGTGGAGTTCTTCCCTGTGTGCCACAGCATTCCGGACGCCGTGGGCATCATTATTTATACGCCTATCGGCACGATTGTCCACAGCGGAGATTTCAAGCTGGACTACACTCCGGTAGACTCCAAGCCGACAGACCTTTCCCGCCTGTCCCAGCTGGGCTCGTCGGGGCAGGGGGTCTTTCTGCTTCTCTCCGATTCCACCTATGCCGAGCTGCCAGGCTATACGCCTTCGGAGCAGGTGGTCGCGGAGACCTTTGACCGGGTGATGGCTGAAGCCAAAGGAAGAGTAATAGTAGCCACCTTCTCATCGCTGGTGTCCCGTGTTCAGCAGATTATCGATACTGCGCAGAAACATGACCGCAAGGTATTCATTGTCGGGCGCAGCATGACCGAAACGGCACGCATCGCCATGGAACTGGGCTACCTCCACGACCCCGAACACGTGCTGGGCAAGGTTGACGAAGCCCGCAGTTTGCCGCACAACAAGGTGGTATACATCACCACCGGAAGCCAGGGGGAACCCACCTCGGCGCTGGTGCGCATGGCAAATCGCGACCATCCTCACGTGCGCATCATGAAAGGAGACACGGTTATCTTATCATCCACACCAATTCCCGGTAACGAGGGACTGGTAAATCGCACGCTGGACAACCTCTTCAAGCAGGGCGCCCAGGTGTTGTACAGCACGGTATCGAAAGTCCACGTTCACGGGCACGGCAGCCAGGAAGAATTGAAGCTGCTGCTCAACCTGGTCAAGCCCAAATTCTTTATGCCGGTACACGGAGAGTACCGTCACCTCACCTATCATGCCAAGCTGGCTGAATCGGTGGGCATACCCCGGGACAATATCTTCGTCATCGAGGACGGAGATGTCCTGGAGCTTGGCCCGCAGGGCGGTAAAAAGGCTGGCAAGATAACATCCGGGAATGTGTATGTGGACGGCCTCAGCGTGGGCGATGTGGGCGGACTCATACTCCGCGACAGGCGGATGCTGTCACGCGATGGCATGGTGGTGGTCATCATTGCTGTAAACAGGCAGACAGGGAAGCTGGTGGGCAAGCCCGACATAGTATCACGCGGCTTTGTAGATATGCGGGAGTCCAAAGACTTAATTGAGGCCAGCCGCGACCATGTGGCTAAGGTGCTCGACCACGCCGGAAACCATCCCGCCGAGTGGAGCTATGTCAGCGGCAAGGTCAGGGATACATTGAGCGACTTCTTCTACGAGCGTACGAAGCGCCGTCCCATGATTTTGCCTTTTATGGTGAAGGTGTAGGTCTAAAGGGAACTCAAAGGTCATCCGCCTCAGGCGGACAAAAGTCAAAGCCACAACTGAAAACTTAATATTTTGCCATTTATAACACGATTTTATTAATTAAGGACTAAACCTCTCCCTTTCGCAAAGGGGGACATTGACCTTGAATGTTTTTCAGCACCCTTCTAAACACTTCGGAGGTGTATGGGAAAGTCAAAAGGAAAAAACGGGGAGGACAAGTCCGAAAACAGGAAATCGGGCGGCAGGCCGTGGTGGGCCCGGCTGTTCAGGTGGCGGCTGCTCCTGACAGTCATCATTGCGGCGGTTATTGTCTGGCAGTTGTCGACACTGAGAGCGTGGGCTGACAGCCTCTTTGCGCTGCTGGGGTGGGGAACGCTCCTCATCGTCATAGTCCTGCTGTTCATCGTCGGACATCTCCAATGGGGTAAAGCCTCCTCTTTCCTCCACAAGTGGAACCGCTGGCTGGCGGCCTTTATTTTCACCCTGGCTATCTGGAGCGTGTGGGCCTTTTTTGGGCTGGGCGGCGCCTTCGGGCAGAGCATCATCGGACAGAATGTTCCCGGCTATCCGGTAGTGTTGAGCGTTCTCCGCTTGCTGGGCTTGATTGTTCTTGGTATAGCGCTCGTTGCTCCGATTTTCACCCTTCGTCTTCTGGTGCGCTTCTTCTCCTGGCTGCGCGGCAAACTGAAGCGCACGCGTGTGCCCAGGCCGGTTCCCCAGTTTGAACATAAGAAAGAGGTCCCGCCCGTTGCTGCGACAAAACAACTGCGGTTGCGGCCGGAACGGCAGGACGAGGAGGAAGTCGAGGAGCCTGCTCCCATTGCTCCCGCTCGCCCGCCGAAGACGTCCCCGCAGCGCGCCTCTCACGGTCAGCCGGACCTTAAGCAGGTAGCGCAGGATGTCTGGAAGAAGTTCGGGGAGTCCGCTGACCTGGTTACCTTAAACGGCTGGAAATTGCCTCCCCTGGACCTCCTCGATAAGTCTCCTGACGTCCAGTTCAGTGATGAAGACAATGTGCGCCGTGCCAGGCTCATCGAGGAGGCACTGGCGAGCTACGGTGTCGATGCCAGTGTTACGCAGATAAATACCGGGCCGACAGTCACCCAGTTCGGCCTGGAGCCCGGCTGGGACCGGAAGCTGAAAGACATCAAAGAGAAGGATAAGGACGGCAACGTTCACATAAGGCAGGAGGAGCTTTCCAAGACCAGGGTGAAGGTGGATAGAATCACTTCGCTGGCGAACGACCTTGCCCTGGCACTGGCAGCGCCCAGCATACGTATCGAAGCGCCCATCCCCGGGCAGTCACTGGTGGGTCTCGAAGTGCCCAACAAGGTGCTGGGCTCCGTCAGCCTGCGCGGCGTGATGGAGACCAATCCTTTCCAGAAGACGATGGCCAAGTCAAGGCTGACACTGGCGCTGGGCAATGGCGCCGGCGGCGAGGCGGTGGTCGGCGACCTTGCCAAGATGCCGCACCTGCTCATCGCCGGGGCCACCGGCAGCGGCAAGACCGTGTGCCTCAATGCCATCATCTGCTGCCTGCTGATGTCCAACATCCCCGATGAAATGCGCTTTATCCTGGTCGACCCGAAGAGGGTGGAAATGACGCCCTATAACAGCATCCCTCACCTGGCGACACCCGTCATCGTAGACCCGAACAAGGCCCTCGAGGCGCTGCGCTGGCTCGGACAGGAGATGGACCGTCGCTACCAGGTTATGGCCAAGGCCACCGCCCGCAACATCGAGGCTTATAACAAGAACCGCGACTGGAATGAAAAGATGCCTTACATGGTGCTGGTGGTGGACGAGCTGGCCGATTTGATGATGACCGGCTCCGATGAGACGGAGCATCTGCTCTGCCGCCTGGCGCAACTGGCGCGGGCGACCGGCATTCACCTGGTGGTGGCCACCCAGCGCCCGTCGGTGGACGTCATTACCGGCCTGATTAAGGCCAACTTCCCCACCCGCATCAGCTTTGCGGTGACATCCCAGGTGGACTCCCGCACCATCCTCGACGGCGTGGGCGCAGAGAAGCTGCTTGGGCGGGGCGATATGCTCTATATGCCCACCGATGCCGCCAAACCCAAGCGGCTCCAGGGGTGCTATGTCTCCGACGCCGAGATAGAGAGGCTGGTATACTTCTGGGGCAGCCAGCACAAGGACGAAGCCCCCTCGCTGAACATCGAGGAGCTTATCTCAGCGGCGGCGGCTTCAGGCAAGACCAGCGGACCACCGGCGGACGCCCTGCTTGAAGCAGCCAGAAAATTGGCGGAGGAGCACGGGAATATATCTACATCTTACCTGCAACGGAGGCTGCGCATAGGCTATCCCCGCGCCGCCCGCTTGATGGAGCAATTGCAAGAAGTGGGGGCGGAGGGGCTGAAGGAGGGTGATGAGGGGGAAGAGGAGTAGAATAGCATCATTTCTCTTTCAACTATGCAGCAATTTTACCGGGTAAGGAAGCGGCTAAGTGAAAACGGACTCCGACAAGTTTAATGAGTTAGTGCGTCAAGAATTTTGGCGTGCTCTGCGCAATATTGTTATTGGCGGAATTGTCTTAGCAGTAATCTGGGGTCTTTTAGGTTGGTTCGTTCCAGAAGGTTGGCCCATGTTGGTCGTTAATATCATTTGTTTGCTGCTTAGCATTGGTTTCGGATTAATCATGATGCAAGCCTTAAAAATGGTACTTCCCCGTTGGTTAAGTATCCTCTTATCGGCACTTTTGTGGATTTTTTTCTTTGGACTTATCAGAGGTTTATTTTAATATACCAAGTAGCCATGACCGTTTCTATCAGGAGTCAACTATGATTGAAATGGTTTTTCTCGAATCCACGAAGGAAACTGAAAAGAAACTTCGCTGGGGCAAAGAAGTCGACGGAGTTATGTTTTCTTTGTACATTCTCAAAATGGAGAGTGCCTGAACCTTGGCCAGCAAGAATTTATGTAAGCATTGAGGCAGTAAGCCGTCCAACAACGTCTAGGCAACACCTAACTAGATTTGATTTTGAGGCTGACTCCGATTTACTGAACAACCCTATTGTTAGCCTGATAAAGAGTTTCGAGGAGCATACCGAGACCTTACGATATCAGCCTCTCGGAGATAGTAACAATTGGGAAATCGGCGAGCCTTATATTCCCTATAATCTAACTCATAATTGTGCAGAATATTTGAAATTGACAGTTCAGTGGGGCTTGAGAGGCTAAACCTCAACTCAAAAGTTCCACCTCTTGATACCCCGGCTCCACCAGCTGCTGAAAATATCTCATTCGCAGCTATCTTCTGGCAATGTATTTTATGCTAAAATATAGGGGTGAGTCCGACAATCTTAAGAGAAAAAGGATATCGCTTCTTTTTCTTCTCACGAGAAGAAGATAGAATGCATGTTCATATCACATGCCCGGCAGGAGAAGCGAAATTTTGGTTAGAGCCCCAGATAGAATTAGCGCGAAATTATAATTTTACGCGTTCTCAGTTAAAGGAAATCGAAGGTATTATTGAGGAGCATCACGATGAGTTTAAAGTCGCCTGGCACGAACGCTCGGGAAATTGAGGTTACAAATATCTCAAATAACGGGGTATGGCTTTGGACTAAAGGCAAAGAATTGTTCATGGCCTATGATGATTTCCCGTGGTTCAAAGACGTTCCCGTTAAAAAAATTCTCAATGTCGAAGAGCCGTTTCCGGGTCATTTCTATTGGCCGGATTTAGATGTAGACCTTACCGTGGACATTATCGAACATCCCGAACGGTTTCCGTTAAAAATGCGTTAAACCCACCTTTATCATGCGTGGATTTCACACGCCTCTTCGTTATACCTTAGCTTTCTGCCTCAGACGTTCCAGAATCCACATGCGTGCAAGCGTAGTAGGGCCTATTCCCAGTTCCCTGGCCTCTTCTCGCATCTGTTCCCATTTATCCGCCGAAAGGCGGACTGGAATCACCTTGTCCAGAGGCTTCTTTACCTCTACCTGCACCACCTCGTCGGTTTCCTCCCAGGCATTGCCTTTCTCTATTTTCTCCACCGTTTTGTTCATATCAACCATTTCAACTTCCTCCCTTTGCCTTGACATAGAGCCGCCTTTCGGCATCAATCATTTCCCTTGCGGTGACTACCTTCCAACTCCCACCTCCGAGGTTCGCCAACACCACAAGAATGTAGCGCCCGGCTAACGTCTGCCCGAAAAGTTTATACAGACCTTCTCTACTGCGCCTGACGTGCCTCGCCTCGGATAGACATGCCTGCTCCACTTCCTCACATGAGACTCCGTGCTTTGACTCAATCTTGTCCAGAATGCGGTCCTCAATTTCCAGAGACTCAATCCGTAGCACGGATAATCTCCCTTCTCAATTATAGTGTATACAAACCGTATACTTTTTTCAACTCAAGCAGGATGGATGTATTCTAGCTGAAATCAAGACGGAAGCCACCGCTCTATCATTCCGCCGGAAGCCGGAATCCGATTACCGTCTTTCCGTTGGTGCCGTGCTACGCTGTTAGCGGAGCATTCATACATACCGGTCAGGATGAGACTTCAACTCTTGTAGGTAATCTTCCACAATCTCCGGCAAGGAGTTCCATCCTGGCTGCCAACCCCATTCATCTCGGGCCCAGTGAATATCGGTATCGGCCGGTATTATCAATCTGTCCTTTCTTGCCCCGGACGCATCCGGTTGAAAATCAATACCGGCATCGGGAAAGCGCTTTTTGATTTCATCAACCAGTTCTTGCGCCGAAAAGCCGGGCTGCATATTCCCCAGATTATAGACCACTGTCTTAATGTTTTCCCTCGGCGCCTCTGACAGCTTCAGAATTCCGCTGATAACATCCTTGTAATATAGAAACGAATATCTTGCATCCGGAGATACCCATATGGAGAAAGGTTTGCCGCGGAAAGCATTTTCAATAGCCCATGCGGCCCATTGGGCCATTCCCGGGCTCTTTACTCCGGGGCCTATAGTGCCGCCCAGGCGGACCCCCCGGAAATCAAGGCCAAAACGTTTTCGATAGTAGCGTCCGAAAAGCTCGGAGCTTAGCTTGGTAATCCCATAAAAATTATCAGGCCGTTGCAATGAATACTCGCCGATGATATCTTCCTGTATGTCGATTCCGTATGTGCCGCGACTGCTGGCGAAAATAACCTGTCTCACGTCGAAAAGACGCGCCGCTTCCAGCACATTCAGCGTACCTCTCAGGTTAACCTCAAAAGCACTCCAGGGGTCGGCTTCACAGGAAATCGAAAGCATGCCTCCCAGGTGGTAGATAACGTCTATGTGGTAATCCCTTACCGCATTAATGAGGTGGGAGAAATTCGATAATGTGCCGCGGACCAGGTTTATTTTATCCTTGATATCGGCAATCCGCGATTCAGAACCGGTAGAATGAAAGACCACTAGCTCATGGCCCGATTTTACCAGGTGTCTTACTATCTCAGCGCCAATAAACCCTGTGCCACCGATTACGAGAATGTTCACGTTGTTCCTCCTGACGCACAATTATTGAATTTCCCGTCTGCCAACGGGTCTCCTGCAGGTGTACCACTTGCAGAGTTAGTGTTACGGGATTGTAGCTACAAGCACCGTTGGTCGAGCGCTACCTTTCTGTTATCGTACCTGATTATAGCGTAGCAGGGAGGGTGGAGTCGAGGTGAAACCCGGGCGGAACCCACCACTCTCTAAGCTTAATCAGGGGTAAATCCCTCTCAATCTCCCCTTCGGCAGGCTCCCGCCTACGCACAAGGCTACGGCGGGCAGGCAGGGCAGGCTGG
>JACPPQ010000034.1 GCA_016190925.1 Chloroflexota bacterium
GGAAAGCTCGGTGGCCTGCTCCAGGCCGTAGTCGCTCATGCCATAGATGACGCCGAAGTTGACCGTCTTGGCCACGCGGCGCATGTCCGGCGTTACATTCGAAGGCTCCACCCCGAAGAGACGGGCGGCAGTCGCGGCGTGGATATCTTCTCCCTTGTGGAAGGCAGTCAGAAGCACCGGGTCCTGCGAGAGGTGCGCCAGGGCGCGGAGGTCTATCTGCGAGTAGTCTCCCGCCAGCAGAAGAGAACCAGGGACAGCAATGAATGCCCGCCTGACCTGCCTGCCGAGCTCGCCGCGGACGGGAATATTCTGAAGATTGGGGTCGCTGGACGACAGGCGGCCAGTGGTGGTCCTGGTCTGGTTGAAGCTGGTATGTACCCGCCCGGTTTTGGGGTTGATAAGGCCGGGAAGCGCATCCGCATAAGTGGACTTGAGCTTGGTAAGCTGGCGGTACTCAAGCAGGGACTCTATCACCGGGTGAACGCCGAGCAGCTCTTCCAGCACCGCGGCCTCGGTAGAGTAGCCGCCACTCTTCTTGCGTCCGGTGGGCAGTTTCAACTCTTCGAACAGGACATAGCCTAGCTGCTTGGGCGAGTTAATGTTGAACTGGTGGCCTACGGCATTATATATGTCGGCCTCCAGCTTCAGCACCTGCTCATAAAGTCGGTGCGACATCAGCCGCAGCAAATCGACGTCGAGCGCCACGCCCGCTCTCTCCATGCGCATCAGCACCGGCACCAGAGGCATTTCCACTTCATCGAAAAGCTGCCACAGCTTTCGGTCCAGCAAACCCGCTCGCAGCAACTCGGACAGCCGCACGGTCATATCCGCATCGGCACAGGAGTAGGCGGCGACTCGGTCTATAGCCACCTGGGACATGGTAACCTGTTTTGCTCCCGTCCCGATGAGGTCGGTGATAGGCACCATCTCGATGCCCAGCTTCTGGAAAGCCAGCGACTTCAGGGTGAGGGATTTCTCGCCCATCAAATAGGCGGCAATCATGGTGTCGAAGGTAAGATTACGCACATCGACCCCGGCCTCGCCCAGCACCGTCATATCATACTTGCCGTTGTGAGCTATCTTGGGCAGGCTGGCATCCGACAGCGGCGCTCTCAGCCGGTCGAGGACCTGTTTCAGCGGCAACTGCTGCACCTGTCCCCACCCCACGTGCCCCACCGGAATATAATAAGCCTCTGCCGGAGCTGCCGAAAGAGATATGCCCACCAGTTGAGCATCCATGGCATCAAGGCCGGTGGTCTCGGTATCGAAAGCCAGGAATCTGGCTGTCGAAATGCGTTGCATCAGGTCGTCGAGCGCGGCAGGGCTGTCCACAGTCTTATATTCGCCTTGCGGCGGCCTGGCTTCAACCTGAAGTAGCGGCGACTGTGTCCCCGTACCCTGCTCCGGCAGCCGGGGAAGCAGGCTGAAGAACTCCAGCTCGCGGAATAGCTCCGCCACCTTGCCGCGGTCGTAGTTGCCCGCCTTGCAGCACTCATCCGGGTTGAAGGTGATGGGCAAAGCGGTCACGATGGTAGTCAGGGTCTTGCTCTGCCGGGCAGCGGCTTCATTCTCTTTCAAAATCTTCTGGATTCGGGGAGGGGTAACTTCATTTATGTGCTCGTAAATCTGCTCCACCGAGCCGAACTGCTGGATGAGCTTGACCGCCGTCTTTTCGCCGATTCCAGGCACGCCCGGGATATTGTCCGAGGGGTCGCCCTTCAAAGCCTTGAAGTCAGCTACGTGCTCCGGCCCGATGCCGAACTTCTGTGCCACCGCCGCCTCGTCATAGAGGATGGTGTCGCTGAAAGTCCCGCCCGGCTTGGGATAAAGCACCTTCACACCCTGCGAGACCAGTTGCATGGCATCGGCGTCTCCGGTGACAATGACGGTATCGATGCCCTTTTCCTTTGCCTGGCGGCTCAGCGCGCCGAGGACATCGTCCGCCTCATAGCCGTCAAGCTCGAAGATGGGAATGCGGAGCGTCTCCACCAGTTGCCGCACACGTCCAAACTGGTTCACCAGCTCAGAGGGAGTCTCCGGTCGGTGCGCCTTGTACTCGTCGAAAAGGTCGTGGCGAAAGGTGGGGCCCTTCTTGTCGAAGGCGATGGCGTAGTGGGTGGGCTTAAGCTCGTTGATGACCTTGAGCAATATGAGGGCGAAGCCGTAGACGGCGCTGACCACCTCCCCCGTCTTGCTCACGGTAAGCGGGGGCAGGGCGTGGAAGGCGCGATGGATGATGGCGTTGCCGTCAAAGACTACCAGCAGGGGTTTAGGCATAGGGTTATTATAGCAGAGGGGAGAGGGAGTGGGTTAATGGGGGATTACGACCTTGCTTGATTTCAGGCTTGCTAATGGTCTCATTTAATCTGATAGCTAAAATTGATTTAATAAAGTTGCCAAATACCTGGAGATTCTACTCTTTGGTAAAGGCGACGTAAGGAGGATTTTCGCATAAAATCCCTCTCGCTCTCCCCTTCGACTTCGCTCAGGGCAGGCTCTTTACCGAAAGGGAGACGATAACTAATATAGCGCGAATTGTAAGACCATTCTATTTTGAGATTGTTAGTAAGTCAGAGTCCGCAACAACCCTTTATCACTCAGCGTATTACCCTGACGGTGATACCCAGAGAAAGCGATGACCAGCTTTTATCCGCCGTAAGCGCTACTAATCCAAACTTTTTCGCCAGGCTCAAGCAAGCCCTGTCACCCAGGGACAGGCCAGCGCTCTGAGTGGAGGAACGGAGCAGACCGGCAAGATAGGCCTGGTCTTCATCGAATGGCACAATTTCGAGACCAAGCGGATGCAAAGCCTTTTGTATCGCATTCTATGGCATTCCGGCCTCGCAGAGTTTGGCAATAACCTCCGAAAGGTTCACAGCGCTGATTACTCCCTGCGGAAGGGCTTCCGCTACAACATCGGCACCTTTTTCTGAATTCAGCAGGGCCAGCAATGCCGACGCATCGATGACCGACTCAGGCACGGGCGGCTTCCTCGCGGCGGTCCTTAATCAGCTCATCGGAAAGTTTTCTGCCTTTCGGGACATAACGTCTGACCAGAGCTTGTGACCGGGCGATTGCCTGGCGGGCGCCGAGGACCTTTATCCCATCGTCTTCCAGGACCATTACTACCTCGTCTCCCGGTTTGAGGCCCAATGCCTTTCGATATAAGGCCGGGATAACCAGCCTGCCACTATTGCTAAGTTTTGTCTTAATATCACTCATATGCCACTCGCAATATAAATTACCATATTTCAAGAATAACGGCAAATATTAGATTAAATTCCACTACCAGGCACAAACAAGGCTCGCCAAAGGGTGAAACAGGGACGTGGTAGGCGCATTGTCGTCTAAGATTACCAGGTTTAGACCAAGGGTGTTATGGCGGAGGAGGGTTAATGAAAGAGTGAAGTGGTTTTGCAATTCGAGAAAGCACGATTCCTGATTCAAGTTCGCGTATCAAAATTAATGGTCAGTCAACAGTTTGTAGTGCTTATGAAATACCTGAGATTGTGGGCCCCAGTGTACCGCAAACTGCATGGCACGAAGTAATGGTAGCGTTTCAGGTATTATTTTACGCAATGGATGACGCTGAAGTAATTCCTGCCCGATCTCATTAATTAGTTGAGGGCATGTTTTTGATTCAATATCACCTCTAATTTTCCGAGTATTTTCTTTAGAAGAAAATCCAGCCACGACAATGCGTGAAACGGTTCTTATGGGAAAGGTAAACAGTTCGCTGTAATATTGGTTTGCGTCATCAAATTTGCGAATCATTCGCTCGGATCGCTCTTCCCATCGATCAGCATCCATGGAAGTTTCTACGTGAACGAGTTCTCTACTCATTGGATTGAATGCAGCGACATCCATTTCCCCCACCCAACCACCCGAGGGACGTTTACCGAATTTTAAGTTTGTCCGTACAAAATAGTCGTTCAACGTAAACCATTCCGCGGTGAGTTCTTCAAGAAAATTCATGCATCCTCCGCACTAAAAACTTGGTTTCAATCAACCAGGCATTAGCTCGTCTCAAAAATGATTCTTACATTCTTTATGGTAAGACCAAATTCTAGCATGGCACCGATGCTCGCGCAAGACATTCGGTGTTCTCGGAGAAATGGCACCCTACTCCCACCCGCACCAGCTTACAAACCCCTCCAGGGGTTCACGCCTGCTTACCAGGGCGTTGGCAGGAAAGTCCCAGTCGGGATAGCCGATAGATATGCCGATGACCAGTTCATGGGACTCCGGTATACCAGTGAGTTTCCTCACCACGTCGGGAAAGAACAGTCCCTGGTCTTCGATACAGGTGCCCAGGCCATAGCTCACGGCAACTAGGCAGATGGTCTGCACTATGGCGCCGATGTCAAAACAGGCATTCTTCGGGCCCACGGGCGGACGCTCCCTGGAAAGAATCAGAGCTGTCGGCGCATCGAAGAAGCGGCCGCCCCGCCGCGCCCACAGTGCCCTTTTCTCCTTGTCCTCCCTGGCGATGCCCATCAGCTTAAAGATGTCGATAGCAAGAGCCACTTGGCGCTCCCGGTACTTCCCGGAATGAACGTTATAGGTAACATCAGGCCTCACCGCTTCCCCGGCATCCATCAGTCCCATGTTTGCTCGCTTGATATCATCCAGGACCTTTCCGGTGACCGCAGTAATAAACCACGGCTGGGTATTCATCGCCGAGGGAGCGCGTTTGGCAACCTCGAGGATTTCCGCGATAACCTCTTTGGGGACAGGGTCCGGCTTATAGCCCCTGATGCTCTTGCGCAGACGCACGGTCTCAATGATGTCCATCGAACCTCCAAGATAAATCCTAAACCCTAAGCACGAAACTCTAAACAAATTCAAAGCTCTAAAAGTTTGGTATTTGGATATTTGAGTTTGGTTATTGTTTATCATTTCGAATTTATTTTACGACCGGCAGGCCATCCTTTTTCCATTGCAAGATACCGCCTACAATATTATAACCCTTGCTGAAACCCAACTCCTGCATCAAATCCGAAGCGTTCCGACTGCGGTGTCCGCTCTGGCAATAGACCAAGTAGGTCTTGTTCTTGTCCAGCGCGTTCAGTTTGTCCCGGAAGTCCGGGGCATAATAATCAATCTCTATAGCGCCTTCTACGTGCCCGGTGGCAAACTCCACGAGCGTCCGAACATCGAGGACTACGAAATCAGCGTTGCCTTTGTTCTTCTGAATTAGTTGGGATGCTTCCTCCGTAGTAACGTCCTTGATTGTCCCCGTACCGCTGCCGATATCGCTGCCGGTACATCCTCCAACGACTCCCGCTACGAGTGAAAGCAGCAGCATTCCAACGATTAACTTATTGAACCTCATCTCTCCTCCCAATTAAACAATTACACATCCTTCGGCTGAAGGACCAGCAAAGCAATCCCTAACTTGGTTGGGTGAAGACCGCTCGGCCTTCATAAGCCAAACACCGAGATTGCTTCATCCTTCTGCGGAAGGATTCGCAATGACATTCCGGAGGGGGCTTTGCCCCTACTTTCTACGAAACACAGACACTAAAAATCGGCGAGCGGCGTTTTCTGCAACGTCCTCAGGAAGCAGGTATTATTGTGCTCGGCCAACACGAACCGCCCATTCCGGTACTCGAAGGTGGTGATACCGCAAGTATCCAGCTTTATGTCCCAGAAGTGGGAGTTGTCCAGCCCCAGCAGGGCACAGATAAGCACCTTGTTCACCACGCGATGGGAAACCAGAATCACCGTACCGTTGTGCCAGGCTATGACATTGTTGACCATGCGTACCGCACGCTCCCTGGCATCGTCCAGGCTCTCACCGGAGGGCATCTTCGCCTTTTCGGGCGCCTCCTCCCATTGCTCATAAAGCTCTTTGTACTTCTCCTTGACTTCCTGGCGGCTCATGCCCTCCCACTCCCCGAAGCTGAGGTCGATAAGCTCGGAGGCCATTCCTACGCCAATCTTGTGGTATCTGGCAATTGTCAGGGCCGTCTCGCGGGCGCGTCTCAATGGGCTGGAGTAGATAGCCTCTACCTTCAGGCCGCTAAGGTATTCCGCCAGAAGCTCCGCCTGCTTCAAGCCGGTCTCGCTCAGCCCGATATCAGCCCTGCCCCGGAAGATGTTTTCGGCGTTCCAGAGGGTCTCCCCGTGCCTTGCCAGGATAATTTCAGTCATTGTTCATAATCCGACCGATTCAGATTATTTATCCACCTTCTCGACTTCGAGGGTGCATTCCGTCACCAGCGCGGCGAAAGCTCCCAGCGCCGCCAGCAGTGGCGCGGCGAGAATCACGGCTGCCGCCGCCGGCGCGCCTACGCTCAAGGGAATCTCGATAAGCGTTTTCCCCTGGTGAATCACACGCACTTTGCGGATATTGCCTTCATGGATTAGCTGCTTGACTTTACTCAGCAACTGGTCGCCTGATACAGTGAATTTTTCGGTAGACATCAGAGCCTCCTTAGCTGATTCCTGATACCTTAATTGTAAAGGATTCAGAAGATGGATTCCAAGTTCCCACAAAGAGGGTGTTTAGCAATGCGAAAAATTAACCCGTTTCCCCGTTCACCACAAGCCTGCTTGCCCTTCGCAACTTTAGTGAAGCAGGGTCGAAGGGCGAACCTCTGTATATCTCTATGGTTCGACAGGCCTGTCCTGAGTTTGTCGAAGGGCTCATCATGAACGGGTTGCTGAACACCTCCACAAATCGCCACTAAGAGTCCAGGAGTTTGTCTTCTTCAGCCTTCTCTATCTCCACCACTTCTGACGTCCCGCCTACGGCTGCAATTCTGCCGGAAAAGTTCTCCAGTTGCCTGTCAGCACGGCCAAAGCTCTCCCCGGCATGCCGCAGGTGAGAACCCAGCTTGTGGAACTCGTCCTCGAACTTCTCGAACTCTTTCCTCAGTCGGGAAAGGTCCGCCAGTATGCGATGCGACTGTTTTTCGACCTGCATGCCGCGCAGCCCCAGGCATATTACCTGGAGATAGGCATAGAGCGTGTTGGGAGATACCGGCACAACCCGCTTCTCCAGCGCATAGTCGGAGATGCTCTTGCCTTCGAACTTCGATTCTTCTTTGAGTATGCACTGGTAATAGACATTCTCAGACGGGATGTACATCAGGGCAAAATCATAGGTGCCCTCATCCTCGAGGATATACTTGGAGCTTATGTCATCGATTTTTGTCCTGACGCTCCTCTCGAACTCACGCAAGTAGGTCTTTTTGTTGTCGTCCTCACAGCACTGGATGTACCTCTGAAAGCCTTCCAGCGGGAATTTTGAATCTATGGGCACCCAGCGGTCTCCGAGTTTCACTGCCGCATCGACAATCGAGCCGTTCTTGAAGCGGTGCTGCTCCTCGTAGTTCTGCCGGGGCAGCACCTGCATCAGCATATTGCCCAGCGTTAGCTCGCCAAAACCTCCCCGGACCTGTGGCGGCCTCAAAATTTCCTGGAGCCCAGCGATATTCTTGCCGATTTCCACCATCTGCTTGTTGGTCTCTTCCAGGCTCCCTATTTGTTTCTTGATGTCCCCGATAACCTTGAGCGAGCTTTCGAACTTCTCATTGACTGTCTTGCCGCCTTCGTCAACGCTCCTCTTGACCTGCTCCTCAATCTGGCCAACTCTCTGCTGGAGCAAGGTGAACGCTTGGGTATAGTCCTGCGGCCTCCTCGACAAGAGCAACAGAATCACTGCGATAAGCGCTATGCTCAACACAACCACGGCTACGATAAGGGCAGTCATCTGACCCTCCTTTTGGGATAAATCCTAAATCCTGAGCACTAAACTCTAAACAAATTCAAAACCATAACAAAAAGCATAAAATTAGCTACCTCCGATAGCTATTATCGTGGCTTGGAGTAAGGTTTAAAACAAACTTACCCCTTTTACCCAAAGCTAACGATCAATTTTTAATTGCTCTTTCTTTCTTTGGCAAGTTTTAACTTTTACTAATAGTCTTAAAATAGAATGGTCTTACTATTCATGCCA
>JACPPQ010000035.1 GCA_016190925.1 Chloroflexota bacterium
ATACTATAACGTAATTATTAAGAAAATGTTAAGATTTCATTCATAATCGCCTGTAATGTTGGGGACAGGGCTTGCTTCCCGCAGCCCCTGGGCGACCACAGGGGGTCGCCCCTACAGTTGTTGAAGACGCCCTGCTCCTGGCACATGGTATTCGCAAAAGGAAGAGGGAGAGTACGCGATACTCCCCCTCTCTCGATTCGTTCCATCAGGGGAACAGTCCGACTAATTTTTTGCCATTACCAACGGCCAGGGAAACCGAACCCACCTCGGAATCCGCCGCGAGGCCCAAAGCCAAACGCACCGGGAATGTCAGGCCTGGCCTCTTGCCACTCTTTGAGCGCGGGCGGGATACCCGGCCTTGTCTGCTGCCAGTCTTTCAACTGCTGCCGGTATTGTGTCAGGTCCGGCCTGGACTGCGACCACTTCTTGTACTGGTCAGCCTGCTCCTGAGTTATCTTGCCACTGGCAACCAGTCCCTTAAGGTAGTTGTCCAGGGCTTCCTCCCGCATCTCGCGTTGCGCCTGAGAAAAGGCGTCTTCCACTTTTTGCTGGTCGATGCCCAGGATGGTAGCGACCCTGGCTAATAGCGTCTTGCCTGTTCCGGCGCTCGCGGTCCCTGTCTGTGCCAGGGCTATACCTCCGACGCTCGCGACCAGCAGCACTGCGGCCACAACGGCCACAATAATGAACTTCTTGCTCCGCCACATTTCTTTTTCACCTCCTTTCTTTTTAGATGTTGCCACAGTTCTATACTGAGAATCATAGCAGTCGAGTGTTAAAAACCTGTTAAGATATTGATGAAATTTAATGGTTGTTCATATTCTATTGCAAAATGACAGGCTACATGAAGCGGTTGAGGCACAGGTCCGCCAGGGGCGGATGTCACCATTTTTCCGGGTCATTCTGATAGACTGTGCGGATTAGAATGTGGTTAGAAGAGCAATTCGAGATTCATCGATTTCAGGGGATAGTCCCAGTGGCCAGGAGCGCATTTTATGGTGTTGGAGAAATTTATCCCACCGGCCGGTAGAGATGGCCTGAAGTATACCCTTTCCTCATTCGCCGGTCAACAACATCCTCTTTCAACATCCTGCGGTAGAAGGCGACGAACTTTGCGCTCTGATTCTCCCTGTCGATGAAGAACTGGTTAAAACCGGCATCGTGCAGTTTCCGTATATCGTTGAACAGGCCGAAGGGGCGGCTGTTGAGAATTTGCCAGTAGCCGCCTTCTTTTCTTACCGGAAAGACCAGCCCCTTTTCGTCAGCCAGCTTTCGGTCTTCAAGCTCTATTTTAGTATTGGCCAGCGCTATGTCCCCGTGGCAGAGGATGACCGCATCCTTGTTTTTGAAGGCTGCCAGTTCATTCATGGAGAGTTCCGGTGAAAGCATGGGTATCACGTCATATTTCCGGAAGAACAGCAAGTCCAGGTCATTGAAGGCATTCAGGGAATAGTCCAGATAGACCGGCAGGTCGAACTGCACACGGTGGGCGAGAAATCCCAAATTGCCAGTCAGAATTGCTCCCGGCCTCTTGCTGAGCAAGAGAGAAACAGCGGACTCAAGCTCGCCGTTAGTTAATATTCGTGGGAGATAAGCACCTATCTGTGCCTTTTCCTGCCAATCCTCTTTGTCTGGGAAATCAGGGTAGAAGATGTTGTAAAAGACGATATCGGCGCCTGTCTGTGAGGTCTCTCTTGCCTCGGAGAGGGAGTAAACTTTTGCCAGTAGCTTCGTTGAAAGGGAGTGACCGGAAGAGACTTGCGGCAAGACAAGGTTTACTTCCCCTCTCCTCTGAGATGCAATCGGCGCTCTTTTGACGGTTAAATCAGGCTCGAGACTAATCTTCGTAGATGAAGTCAGATAGACCCTGGAGCCATTCTTCGCTACAAGGTTAAGGTTGACTCTTTCACCCGTGACTACCGACTCAATCTTCCTGCCGTTCGAGCTCATCTCCTTTATGACAGCGCCGGTGACAACATTCTGCGACCAGATACCCACGCCATCTCCGACCCCCACCGGCCGCTGCACCGTAATCCGGCTGTTCTCCAGCACGCCCAGAAAAGCGCCGCGGTTCATCGGCTTTTCAGGAGAGACGATGTCCTTCTCCCCAAAGATGAAGCCCTCCGTGAACTCACGGTTGAAGACGACTTCGATTTCCGACAGCTCTTTCTGAGGGACATTGAAATCGCCTTCGAGGAAGGAATCGATTGCTTTGCGGTAGAGCCTGGTAGCCACCGCCACGTATAGCGGGGAACGCATCCTTCCCTCTATCTTGAAGCCACTTATTCCTGCGGTGATAAGCTCCGGCACCCTGCGCACGAGGCACAGCTCTCTGGTACTGAGGGGATACCGGCCGTTGTATTTCTGGCGGCACAGCTGCGCACAGGAGCCGCGATTTCCGCTGCGGTTCCCAACGAAGCTGGAAAACAGGCACAGGCCGCTATAGCTGAAGCAAAGCGCTCCATGCACGAATATCTCGACCTTAGCGCCGGAATTTATTATCCTCTTAATCTCGCCCAGCGTAAGCTCACGGGGCAAAATTATTCTATCGGCGCGTTTTAGTAATGAGGCGGACGCAACATTGCCGATGGCTGCCTGAGTGGAGATAAAGACATTCAGGTCGGGGAAATTGTCCTTGATAACATCCAGAAAGCTGATATGCTGGATAATAACCCCATCGATACCCAGGGCATAAGCCTGCGAAAGGACGTCGAAAAAGCGCCTGACTTCACTGTTCTTTACCAGGATATTCAGAGTAAGATAGACCCTGACACCACGGTTGTGGCAATAGTCGATGGCTCCGCGCAGTTCATCGAGGGTAAAGTTTCGAGCGTAGATACGGGCGTTGAGTTCTTTGACTCCCAGATAGACCGCGTCTGCCCCGTTGTTCACTGCCGCCAGGAGACTATCGCGGCTGCCCGCCGGCGAAAGCAACTCCGGTCTGGAAAAGTTGGAGGCTTTGTTTTCGGGTTTCATGTCAGGCCAGCAGTCCCCGTTCCAGCAGAGCAGGGAGTATCTTGTTTCTGGTAACCGGCGCAAGCTTCGACCAGTCATCGTTCCTGGCGAACCAGACCAACCTCTGCACCTCGGAGCAGGGCCTCATCTCCCCGGTAAAAACACCGAGGTAAAGTTCGATGTGCACTCTGGCTTCTTCCTTTCCGGCGGCTACATCCTCAAACGGTCCGATGTACTTCAACGAACTGGCATCCAGCTCTATGCAGAGTTCCTCTTTCAGTTCCCTGCTCAACGCCTGCTCCGGGCTTTCCCCGGCCTCCGGTCTTCCGCCGGGTAGCAGGTAAAGTTCCTGGTCCGATTCCTCCAGGACAAGCAGGCGGTTGTCCCTGATAATGCACAGGGCGTATTTGTAATAGGTCTTCACGCTTACTCCAGTTTCCAGGATTTGAGTATCTTACGATTCTACGATAACAGAGTTTAACGGCTGAGGGCAAGTCATTTGGGAGCTTAGTCCTTAGAACCTGACAAATATCTATGGAACAAACCGAACGTTATATTTTGAGAAGCCATATAACATAAACTTCTAACCCAGCATCGGCAATTATGCTGGCCAGCGCTTTTTATGCTAAACTCGTTGTCAGGAGGTGTGACATCATGAAAAAATGGCTGTTGGTCTGGAACATTGTGATAACGGTACTGCTGGTGTCGCTGGTTGCTAACGGGTGCTCCGCTTTAGGGGGAGGAGGAGGCCAAGACGCGCAGATACAGTATCTGCAGGACCAGATAACTGCACTTCAGTTGCAGGTGCAACAACAAGCCAACCAGAACAGCCAGACGATTGCGGCTATGCAGATACAGATTGCCGGAGTCCAGAGCTATGCATCGAACCTTGCACAACAGATACAAGTTGCACTCGCACAACTACAGCAGAGGTAAATCTCACGACTTGGCAATTTCGTCACCTCATCGTAAAGTAATTCCGCCCGCCAGAGGCGGGCAGGGCGTTGACCCCCGTATCAGGTATCCTTCGGCTTCGCTCCTGCCTACGCACAAGGCTACGGCGGGGCAGGCTCTGCGTGCGGCCAAGGGACTCTGTCCCTCTGGAAACCCTGTAGATTTTTACCCTGCGCTAAGAGCGCAGAGCGTTTACTTACGTAAAGATGATGTTGGAATGGCAGGGCACTTATGATTAACCGTCGCCTTGTTATTTTATAGATGGCAGGAGGCAAGACACACTGTGGCAGACCCCAGGGTTGAGAAAATGGCGCAGGTCATGGTTGATTATTCGGTGGCGGTGCGCAAGGGCGACCGGATACTGATTCAGGGTGAATCTGTAGCCGAACCCCTGCTCAAAGAGCTCTATGCAAGGGTGTTGCAGGTGGGCGGATACCCCATGATGATGGTCTCTCTGCCGGGCATCGAGGAGGTCTTCTACCGCTACGCTTCCGATGAGCAACTCAAGTACATACACAAGCCAACCGAGCTTATCATGGAGACCTACGATGTGAGAATCTCGGTGCTGGCCGATACCAACACCAGGTCCCTGAGCAATGTGCAACCATCAAAGCTGGTGCTCTGCCAGCAGGCACGTACCGAGTTGATGCGAACCTTCATGCGACGCTCCGCCAGCGGAGAGATGCGCTGGACGGTCGGCCCGTTTCCGACCAATGCCCTGGCCCAGGATGCGGAAATGGGACTGGGCGAGTACGAGGACTTTGTCTATGGCGCTTGCCTGCCGGACATGTCCGACCCCGTAGGATACTGGCAGCGCTTTTCTGCCCGCCAGCAGAGAATTGTGGACTGGCTCAAAGGCAAAGAAAAGGTTCATGTTAAGGGTCCGGAAACTGACCTTCGCCTGAGTGTTGCCGGGCGTCCTTTTATTAACTGCGACGGCCGTTACAATATGCCGGACGGAGAGGTGTTCACCGGGCCGGTGGAGGATAGCATCGAGGGCACGGTCTACTTCTCGTACCCTGCCATTTACAGCGGCAGAGAGGTCACCGGTGTGCGACTCTGGTTTGAAAAGGGCAAGGTAGTCAAAGCCACCGCCGAGAAGAACGAGGACTTTCTGCTGAAGACGCTGGATACCGATGCCGGCTCACGGTTCGTTGGGGAGTTCGCCATCGGGACCAACGAGGGAATTACCCGCTTTACCCGTGAAATTCTCTTCGATGAGAAGATTGGGGGCAGCTTTCACATGGCGCTGGGGGCGGGCTACCCTGAGAGCGGCAGCAAGAACGAATCGGCCATCCACTGGGACATGATATGCGACCTGCGTGACGGCGGAGAAATCCGGGTGGATGACCAGCTCTTTTACCGCGATGGGAAGTTTGTGATTGGGGTTTAATTCGCACTGGCTATCATGCACAGGAAAACGGTGGCACAGGCGTCCCTGCCTGTGTCCTTCTTCTGAAGGACCGCACCATTAGTCTGTCATCTTGATTGCAATATAGAATAAGATAAGCTTTAGGTTTTTAGCTGTAACTTTGCCCTTTGACTTTTGAGTTAGTCTTATACCCACCCCAGGGGCACCGGTTTCTTGTAGGCCCGCCAGGCAAACAGGGCTGACACGATAATCAGCGCTATTGCCAGGTAGATATTGTACCGGAAGGTTACCTGTATGCCGGATATCAGGGCAGCTAATACCAGGAACAGGCATATACCGGAGAGTTTCTTCCGGCGTTTGCGCAGGGCGGTGATTTTGGGCGCCAGGTCGGCGGGAGGCGGGCTATCCGGCTTTAGCTGATTTGCCAGGACCTCAATTCGCGGCTGCAAAGAGAAGTGGATATAGGAGAGCAGGCTTATCAGGATAAGCAGTGCGACCCATTTAACAACCAGTGTAGGAAGGGTAAACAGCGCGCTCCAGCCATAACCCGAGACAAGGGTCAGAGCTAACCCGCTGGCCAGCATGGTGCCCTGGAAAACAAAGCACCTTACCGCATTGTTGCGGATGATGTTCTCCATGTAGCGGTCGGTGAAGTAGCCCAGCGGCGCGCCGAAGCGTGCCCGCTCGTTGACGATGACCAGCATGTAAAACGGCGCCGCCATCATCAGTGTGGATAGCAAATGGACCACCAGCAGAAATCCCCTCCATTCAAGCATTCTTTGGCCTCCTTTTTTGAATGTTACACATTATATTACTGAAGAAACTCCCATCAATAGGCATCTGGAAGTCGACAGCGTCTCAATAAACTACTGTACTTTACGCACCCGCAAGGCATTTAGCCCGCTCAACGATAAGCGCGCCGGCTGTGTCAACATCTTCCGAAGTGCTGGACCTCCCCAGCGTCAGGCGCAGAGCGCATAAAGCAATATCGCGGCTCAACCCCATTTCAAGGAGCACACTGGAAGGCTCGGTGGAGCCGGAATGGCAGGCCGCTCCGGTGGATGCTGCAATTTCCGGAATATCACCCAGCAGTTCCTCTCCCAAAACTCCGCTGATGCTGATGTTGAGGGTGTTAGGCAGTCTTTTTTCAGGGTGGCCGTTCAGGCGAACGTTATCTTTCCCAATTCCTTCAACAATGATAGTATATAGCCTGTTTCTGAGGTTTTTGACTCTGGTGCCGTATTCTGAGAGTGTCTGCCCGGCAAGCTCGCAGGCCGCTCCCAGTCCCACCATGTAAGGCACGTTCTCTGTCCCGGCTCTTCTGCCGCACTCCTGCCCCGCCCCGTGTATCAGCGAATCGAGTTGTATACCGTTTTTGATAAACAGCGCTCCGATGCCCTTGGGAGCGTACAGCTTGTGTCCCGCGAGGGTGAGCAAGTCTACCTTCAGCCTGGTGACATCCACGCCAATTTTGCCGCAGGACTGGGCGGCATCGGTGTGAAACAGGATTCCCCGCTCCCGCGCAATCCCCCCGATTTCTTCGATTGGCTCGATTGTCCCCGTCTCGTTGTTGGCGTGCATCACCGTAATCAGAATAGTCTCGGCGGTAATGGCACGGCGAACGTCTTCAGGATTAACCAGGCCGTATCCATCCACGGGCAGATAAGTGACTCTGAATCCCAGCCTCTCTTCAAGGTAACGGCAGGTGTTCAGGACGGCTGGATGCTCAATGCGCGTGGTGATGATGTGTTTGCCCTTGTGGGCGTTAGCCAGTGCAGCGCCGATCATTGCATGATTATCGCTCTCGCTGCCGCCGCTGGTGAAGACAATTTCTTCCGGCCTGGCGCTGATAAGAGCCGCTACCTGGCCCCTGGCATTCTCGATGGCTTTTTTGGCGCGAAACCCGTAGATGTAGCCCGTGGATGGATTGCCGAAGTGCTCTCCCAGGTAGGGCAGCATGGCGTCCATCACGTGCGGGTCGATGGGAGTGGTAGCATTGTAATCAAGGTATATGGGATTCTTCATGCTCTCTACTCAAAATCCTTCATCCCGATGAAGGAACCGTGCCAGTCATGATACCAGATAGCCCCGGTGTAGCCGTTAACGCTAAGCATACCCTCAAGCTCTCCGCTTTTCAAGGTGTGCAGGGTGTAATAGCCATAGAAAGTATCGGCTTCGGCAACGGTTAGGCCTGGAATATTGGTATCGAGGTATTGTTGGGCTATAGCCTTTGCCTGCTCGGAACTGACGGGCATCTTTGCCGTAGGCTGGTTTTGACTTCCCATCATTCCGTATTTGGTGTTCCACATCACGTTCGGTCCCATCTCAGGATAGACCTGTCCGGTGCTCTTGTTGATAAGAAGCTCCATGGCGTGTATGCCGGTATCTTTTTCCTCTACCTCGGCATATAGATTCCAGGCAAAGTCCATAACCTCGGCCAGTACCAAGTTTCCGCCGTAGTTGCCCAGGTAACGTCGCACATTGTCAGCGGCCTGGTCCATTGTCAATGGCTTAGCGGCAGGGTTGTAATTGGACGGGCCGCCGCCATAACCGCCACCACCCATCATTCCTCCACCCATTCCACCACCGCCCATCATGCCGCCGCCATAGCCGCCGTATCCGCCTCCACCCATCATGCCGCCACCGTAACCACCGCCACCCGGTCCGTATGGCTGATAACCCGGCGCTCCGAGCGGGACGCAGGAAGCGAACACCAGTAAACCTGCCACCGCAAGGAAAATGCCCATTATATACCACTTTCTCATTCATCGACCTCCGTATACCTGATATTTCTTTGGTCCCAACCAGGACAAGCCGGAACAAAAAAGCTCTCAGCTTTTAGCTATCAGTCATTAAGAAAATCCCCCTCAATCCCTCCCGTATCAAGTACCCTTCGGCTTCGCTCCTGCCTACGCACAAGGCTACGGCGGGCAGGCAGGGCAGGCTCAGACAGGCTCTTTGCGAAAGGGGGAAGTAACCACCTAAGCTGAATGCTGATAGCTTGTGGCTAAATCAGGTCCTTTTTCTTCTGTTCGTATTCTTCTTTGCTGATGTCACCCTGGGCATAGCGCCTCTTGAGCACATCAAGGGCAGAGTCTGCCCCGGAACGCGAACCGGCGCTGCCGGTAGTGCCGCGCACCAGGGCTACGATAGCCCAGATGACCAGCCCCCAGAATAGAATCATGCCGAATCCCATAAATCCTCCTCCTAGTCCAAAGCCGCCCATCATTCCTGGTCCCATCATGCCCCAGCCGCCGCCCGGCCACCCCGAAAAGCCTCCCCAGAGAAGGGGCATGATGACCAGTATGGCAAGGGTGATTCCTCCGATGATAAGCGCTGTTTTTGTATTTTTATCCATGATTTCCTCCTCTTAGATTGTTCTACCACGAATCAACGCTGCGTCGTGCCTGATTTGCTCAAAGAGTATCTCCCGCAGCAGGTCAAAAGCCTGGAGAAGCCGGGGGTTGGCGATGCGGTAATAGACCACATTACCTTCCTTCCTGGAGGCCAGGATATGTCGTTCCCTCATCATAGCCAGGTGCTGGGATAGATTGGACGGTGTCAGCGACAGTTTCTCCGACAGGTCGCTCACGCTCATCTCTTGGTCCCTCAAAACGTTGATTAGCTCAAGTCTCTTCGGATGCGAGAAAACCTGGCACATTTCAGCGTGATAGGCATAAATCTGGTCTTCCATTATTGCCTCCTTTTCTTATGGTAAGCCGGTTACATTAGAGGAATATTAAAATAAGATAATGGGTAGTTTAGAATATTCTAAAATACTAAGATGTATAATACCAGCAATCCGCCCTGGCGCCAATTCCCCCGTCGACGGAGAGGGGGACCAGGGTGAGGTAAACAGCAAGGTGTGAAGGGGATAACTCAATGAACTCAACAAACTCCGGGTAAAGACTGCAAGGGACATACCCTTCAAACTTGACAAATCATATGGGTATGATAGAATCACGCATAAGAGTGTATTAAAAACGCTGTGTTTTAACTCACTTTACGTAAGTAAACGCCCTACGACTGCTTGCCCTCCGTAACTTTAGTGAAGGAGGGACGCAGGGCCTGTCCTGAGCTTTGTCGAAGGGTAAAATATACAGGGATTCCAAAGGGACGTCCGCCTCAGGTGGATGGCTTGCCTGCTGAAGCTTTAGCGCAAGCAGGCCGCACGCTGAGCCTGCCCTGCCTGCCCGCCGTAGCCTTGTGCGTAGGCAGGAGCGAAGCCGAAGG
>JACPPQ010000041.1 GCA_016190925.1 Chloroflexota bacterium
GCTCAGGTCCCAGGGATTGCCGGTGGTAAAGAACGCCGAGTTCTCCGTTGATGACCCCATGGCGAACTCGTCCATGTTGGATTTGCCCACCATCACCGCGCCGCAGGCATTCAGCCTTTCCACCACTGTGGCGTTATAGGGCGGCACGAAATTTTCCAGCATCTTCGAGGAGCAGGTAGTCTTGACTCCCCTGGTGCACATATTGTCTTTAATCAGCACCGGTATGCCGGTCAGGGGGTTCGTTTCCCCGGCGGCGATCAGCTTGTCCGCCTTCCCCGCCTGCTTCAATGCCAACTCTTCGGTGATGGTGACAAAGGCATGCACCTTCGGCTCCACCTGCCGGATGTGTTCCAGGTATGCCTTCGTAAGCTCCACCGAGGAAATCTGCCTCGATTTAAGCAGCCTGGATGCTTCACTGATGGTCAACTGGTGATGACTCATATCAACCTCACATTCATCTGCGCCTCTCCCTCAACCATCCCACCAGGGGAGGGACCCAGCACAGGTTCGCCGCGATAGTCTCGATGGCGGTGTAGACCTGGGTGGTGGGGCTGAATCCCGCCATCCGGGCCAGCAGCAAGCCCACCGGAACCAGCAAAATAACCGCCAGGCTTGCCAGCATCACGGGATGGCGGATATAAGAACGGGCCGCTTTCCCCCACGACTTTTCCGCTTTGCGAAGAAATACCAGCCCCGATATGCTGGCGCCAATCTGGTCGCTCATGGCATAAAAATAAGGGATGTAGAATCCCTGTACCCCGTAGACATCCACTCCGAGGAGTCGGCTGACCCAATCAATAATCCACGGGACGAACATTCCCAGGAGTTTTCCCCACCCGTAAGCCTCTGCCATCGAAACCGCCGAATGGCGTAATCGGCAGCGGAAGGCGTAAATCCCCTCGAAGATGCTTTCGCCCTCTCCTGAAAGAGTGCGTACCAGCCATTGCCCGATGGCGCTGGTCTGGAAGCCCAGGTAGTCCAGCACCACTCCGAGCACCAGTCCTCCGGCAAAGCCCCCGACGGTATACTTGATTAGCTCCCCGAACTCCCCGGAGCGAGGCTCTCCGCACTTATCAGACTGGTCTTCCTTGTCACGCAAAGACACTTCTGGCTACTCCAGGACCGGGGGCACCCTGAAGAAGTCCTCCTCCCTCAGAGGTGCGTTTGCCAGGACTTCGTCCGGGGGCAGGGAAGGGGCTACCACATCTTCTTTCAGCACGTTGCAGAGGGAAATGGACTGCGCGGTAGGCTGGACGCCGGTGGTATCCACCTGCTGGAGGTTTTCGAAGTTCTCCAGGAGAAGGGAAAGCTGCTCCCTGAACTTCTCGACTTCCTCCTCGGTCAGGCTCACGCGGGCGAGGCGGGAGATGTGCAATACTTGTTCTCGACTCAGCTTCATTTCAATTATCCTGCTCGAATTTGTATTTGCCAATTATAGCACCCGTATATAGCACCCGTATAGCACCCGCAACCAATCGGGTTTATTGAGTTTGAAGCCTGGAGATTGTGCTATAATTAAACCTGATATGATGCTGCCCAGGCTTGTCTTTGCTATTCTTACCATTACAATGCAGGAAGTAGCCATAGCCCTGATTGCGCTCCTTGCGCTTCCTAGCGCAGGAGTCAGCGTGCCAGTGCCCGCTCTGGTGATTTTCATGCTGGCGTGGGCCACCGGCTGTGCCCTGGTCTACCGCGCCGGAAGCAGGGCGCTGAAAAGGAAGACACTGACCGGTCTGTGGTCCCTGGAAGGCGGCACAGGAAAAGTAGTGACCCGTCTGACGCCGCAGGGCAAAGTCAGAATCCATGACGAGCTGTGGGATGCCCTGTCATCCGATGGAGCCATCGACGTCGGTGAAGAGGTGGTGGTGGTGAAGCAGGAAGGTCTCAAGCTGCTTGTTGTTCGCAAACAGAAGCCCGCTGACCAGAAAAGCTCTGCGTGACCTTTCTGCCTACTTCGGCACCTTAAAGGTGAACTTGAGCGCACCGGAGTTCATGCAATAACGCAGACCTGTCGGTGGCGGTCCATCCTTGAACACGTGTCCCAGGTGCGCGCCGCACCTCTTGCATTTCACCTCTGTTCGGAGCATGCCTTCCGAAGTGTCCAGTGCAGTCTCGATGCTGTCCGCCGAGACCGGGGCATAAAAGCTCGGCCAGCCGGTCCCGGAATCGTACTTCGCCTCAGAGCTGAACAGGGGATTTCCACAGGCTACGCAGTGGTATGTCCCCTTCCCTTTGAAATTATGATACCGGCCGGTGAACGGCGGCTCGGTCCCCTTTTTGCGTGTTAGCTCATATTGTTCTGGCGTAAGCATTGCCTTCCATTCTTCATCGGTCTTGACTATCTTATCGGCCATGCGTCTCCTCCACTCACAATCAGCTAGTGAGAAATTATAGCACAGTCGTAAATGAGCGTGCCAGCGATTCGCCGTAAACCTGGCCCACCGCGAAACGCCTGAAATCTTTCGGATTACAGTCTGAAGTGTCCGAGAATGAAAAATCACTAGGATTGTCATTTTCCCGCGAAAGCGGGAATCCAGGTGTGGCGGATGGGGTGGATTCTTGGGACTGCCCGCCGTACCTGTCCGCCGCACAGCTATGACAGGTGGGCGATACTTCGGCAGGCGGGTCAAGCCCGAGAATAACAAAGGATTTGATTTTTCGGAGCCTCTAAGGGGGATTTTGACGTAATCGTTTTTGAGTTTCGCCGAATCCGCCCCGTGCTGGTTCGAAAGTCCGCCTAAATGGTATAATAAATCAGGAATATGGCATTAAAGATAATAGCCACCAATCGAAAAGCGCATTTCAATTACCACCTTGAAGAGGGTGTGGAAGCGGGCATTGCCCTTACTGGCACGGAGATAAAGTCAGTCCGCGCTGGCAGGGTAAGCCTGGGTGATTCTTATGTTAAGCCCGAGGGCAGGGAGCTGTGGCTGATGAACGCGCATATCGCCCGTTACGATGCCGGCAGCCGCTCAAGCCACGAGCCGACACGGTCGCGCAAGCTCCTGCTCCATCGCAAGCAGATTGACCTGCTTTCAAGCAGTGTGCAGGAGAAGGGCTTTACCCTGGTTCCGGTGAAGGTATACCTTAAAGACGATTTGGCGAAGGTGGAAGTAGCCCTGGGACGAGGCAAAAAGCAGTACGATAAAAGGGAAGCTATCGCCCGCCGCGAGGCAAACCGCGAGATTGGGCGCGCCATAAGGCGAAAAGCGTGAAGGAGGTGTTCTTACACCCTGTCACAGTACTATGGGGACGCGTGGATTCGACAGGGGAGGTTTGTTGCAGAATTGCAGGCTGAGGTCGTCACCGCACTCACCAAAAGGTGGCAAAAGATAACTGGCGAACGTGAATTCGCTCTTGCAGCCTAACTAGACTGCACATCCAACCTGACCTCACCCCGGCGGGTCGGGATTGGGTGACGAAAAGTCGGGGTGCCACCACCTTGACGCCGATACCGGTGGTGTAAGAATCATCGGCTGGCCCGGTCAGACTCGGTCAGCAGAGGCTGGCAGGGCAAGAACAAAGAGCTGACTAAGCTTGTAGCAGATTCTGGGCAGCTTCTTCTGGACGGGGAGTTCGACTCTCCCCCGTCTCCACCAAGATTCAAAAACCTGCCTCTGGATGCTACCAATTATTTCATTTTGGGTGTATACTAAAACTTACAGGTTAAAATTGACCTCTGGCTTTCAGTCTGAAGTTCAAGAATTATGAAGTGATGGTAATGCGATGAAAGACTTTAAGGAAGTGGTAAAACTGAAAAAGGTCCCCGCGACATTTGTGTTTCGTTGCACTCTATGCAACTTTGAAACAACCCAGTATGATTGGCATTTGGGATTAATCAAGATGAATGAGCACGTTATGTCGCAACACTCGGTAGAAGTGCAAGCGTTGGACATGGAAGAGCTATACTCCAGAAAACCGGAAATAAAGTTAGAGAGCTTTTGAAAACCGGCCATAGTGCCGGTTAAACCGGGCGCCATGAATCGTGCCGCTTTCTTAATCTTATTGCTTTACAACAGGCTCCGAAATTAAATCGGAGCCTTTTTTCTTGGAGAAAAGCCCTCTATCTCGTGGTGGAACACGCCCGCAAATAGTACCAACGAAATAGTACCAATGATGGAGGTAAAGGACCATGCTCTTAGGATTATAATGGAACTCAGAGAGCGTTGCGGTAGTTTCGGGCTTTGAGAGCGACTTCATATGAAAAGATTAATACTGGTGCTGGCAACATTGTTTCTGATTACGGCAAGTGCATCTTGCGAATCCCCGGAGCCTTCTCTTGTGGCGCCAAAGCCTGCTTCCAAAGCTGGTCAAACGCCAGAACCTGCCTCTGTTCCCGTGCCCTCTCCAACATTGGCCATAGCCACCCCCAGGCCATTCACCCGTAAGCCTCTTGCTACACCTCAGCCAACTCCCACCTCGACGCCTTCTCCTACTCCAACACCTGCGCCGGCGCCTCCTCTGACCACCACTGAGCTGTTAGCTCTGGTTGTCGAATCCGGAAAAATGGAAAAGTTAACTTTGTGGCTTGACGCCGCAGATAAAGTCGATGGCAAAATCACCGTGATTCCCCAGGAAATTGACTTTATTGTCAAAGACCCTAACGGGGACATCGCTTTGAACACTGGCCCCATAACCGAAAAAGCCTTCTCTTTCATAGCAAGAGCCCGTGGCAACCATCAACTTCTCTTTCTCGATAACTCGACTCCTTCAGTGCCCAGTAAAGTAGTCTCACTACAGCTTCAGCATCCCGGCGCTGCGAGGTTCCCCTATTTTGCCGGCACCTATCTTGCTTTTAAGCCTCGCGAGGTCAAGACCATTAATGCAACACTCTTTGCGAACCAGGAACTGAAAGCGTCTTTCAAAGTGCAGGGTGGCCAGCAGGACCTCGGGTTTTCAGTCCGCGGTCCCGATGCAAGCTGGAGTGTGCTGGCAAGTAAAGTGTACGATTCGCGCTCCTCCACTTTCACAGCTTCCGTGTCAGGGACATACCAGTTGCGCTTTGACAACAGCTTCTCTTCGGCCAGTAAACTTGTCTCACTCGAAATGTTCACCAACCCGGCTGGAGAATGGCAATCGTGGTGGGGAATACCGGTTAAACTCTCCTTTAGCACCTCGCCAGCAGGCGGCATTGCCGGTCTGCCGTTCACCACTCAACCGGTGGTGACGGTGCTGGATGGCAATGGAGACAAAGTGCCCGCCTTTTCAGGGGAAGTGACGTTAGCTATCACTCAAAGCACGGGCACCAGCGGAGCGAAGTTCATGGGCACCAAGAATGCGAGTGTGGTGGATGGCGTGGCCACCTTCAGCGGGCTTGGTATAAACCTGCCCGGGTCACGGTACACCCTGACAGCAACCAGCGGTAGCCTGTTCTCGGCCATCAGCAAGTTTTTCAACGTTTCTTCGACATCGGAGCCGTATGAGGAAGTGAAGCAGTTTACCCTTGATGTTGCAGTCATGCCGGCTAGAGGTGGTACCGTTACGCTCAGTCCCGATGGCCGCACCCACATTGACGATACGGTAGTCACACTGACAGCCGTGCCCTCGCAGGGTTACAAGTTCGTCGGCTGGGGAGGCAATCTTTCAGGCACAGTCAACCCTGTTAACATCATAATGGACTCAAACAAAAGGGTAACCGTTTCATTCGTGCCGCTAAGCTGGCAATAGTCCCTGTTCCCGCTCGGACGCCATCCTAATCTTTGCGTTGCCGAACGAATGTGAATTGCTTAATCCCGAGAGAGTGGACAAGAGGAAACAAGAATCCTTAGGTAATCTATATTCCGCGCAGCGCTGTTGACCTTAAGCGTTATCTCTTTCTTACCCCATCGGTATCGTGCTCATGCCCTTCTTTTGACTGGTTGTGCGGCCCAGGTGCTTTGTGAACCAGTTCGCCGCCAGCCTGGCTACCTGCTCCAGGGCCCCATATTCTTCGAAGAGGTGTGTGGCTCCGGGGACAATGGCAAGCTCCTTCTCTGCGCTGAGCCGGAACAGTGCCTCCTTATTCAGAGCAATGACCTGGAAATCAAGCCCTCCCACGATGAGCAAAGTAGGTGCTTTGACGCGCGGCAATGCTGACGCTGCAAGGTCCGGGCGGCCTCCGCGTGAGACTACCGCGCCGACGACATCAGGACGTTCTGCCGCGGCAACCAGGGCGGCCGCCGCCCCGGTGCTGGCGCCAAAATAGCCGATATCCAGGTCCCTGGTTTCCAGGTTCTGTTTGACCCAGCCGGTGGTGCTTACAAGCCTGCTGGACAATAACGGGATATCGAACCTTAGTTCACGAGTCTGTTCATCCTCTTCTTCCTCCGCCAGCGTCAACAGGTCGAAAAGGAGGGTTGCCAGCCCCGCATCACGCAATACTCGCGCAACATGCCTGTTTCGCGGGCTGAGCCGGCTGCTGCCGCTCCCATGCGCAAAGAGCACAATTCCCGTGGCGCCGGGCGGTATTGCCAGGTCTCCTCTTAAAAGAGCGTTTCCAGCCGTAATCTGGATGGGTCGCCCTGGGTTTATTTCTTCTCTTCCGTTCACATTTCCCTCCGCCGGACAAACTATAGCTGCACATCGTTGTGAGGCGCACGCTTGAAGTCAATGATTTTGTCAACGTGTAACAGCAATTGCCTCTCAACCTGTGGAATGGCAGATTTGCGCTCCGCGGGAACATATCCATCGAGCACAGCCATGTCTTTCACTTCTTCCATCTCCCCCAATATCTGGTAGCCCGTGTCCGTTTTTATATCCCAGATAATGATGGCAACACGCGAATTAGCCTGCAAGTTAGCCAGTGTGCCGGGACAGAACCACTCGGATACCGCCAGATGCTTCTCGGGCGTAAGGCTGATTCTGCCTGCTGCGGCTACATGCGGTTGCCCTCTAGCGTTGGCCGTGGCTATCAGTGTGTAGCCCACTTGCCCGGCAAGCTGCACTGCCTTATCCAGCACCTCAGGGTTCATTTCCCGACCTTTCTCAAACTCTCTTCTTTTAAGATTTCCAATACATCTTCATCTTCTACCGGTTCGAATCGCACATAAAACTGGCCTACAGCCACAAAGAAGGGTGGAGCGCGCAGGCACAGCATCTCGTCAGCGTCCTCAGCTAACCTTCTCACGGTGTCCTCCGAGCCTACCGGCATTGCCGCGATGATTCTTTTCGGCTGTTCATGGCGCGCTGCCCATAGCGCCGCCTGCAAGGTGGCGCCGGTAGCTACACCATCGTCCGTCACCACTACAGTTCTTCCCTCTAACGGCACCTTGGGTCGCACTTTTCGAATCATCTCGGCACGGCGGGCAATCTCAGCCATCTGCCTGGCCTTCTCTTTTTCTATATAATCCTTCGTCACCCCGAGTTCCTGAATGACCATGTCGTTAAGAAAGACCTGCCCGCCCTCGGCTACAGAGCCCATCGCCAACTCTTCGTGCCCGGGACTGCGCAGCTTGCGGGCAAGAACGATGTCCAGGTCGGCTTCCAGCGCCTGTGCCATTTCCCGGGCTATCACTATGCCTCCCCGTGGAATACCGAGCACCACTGCATTCTGGCCGCGCAACTCCAGAAGCTCGCGACTGACAAGCTGACCTGCCTCCCGCCGGTCATCGAACCGCTCCCCGCTGCGAGATATTATGCGTAGCGTTCCCATTGTTGTGCTCCTTTCGAGGAAGAAACCAGTAGGTGGTACAGATTTCTACTTTTACGGAAGGAAAACGCCCTGCGCTCTTGGCGCAGGGTAAAAATCTACAGGGTTTCCAAAGGGACATAGTCCCTTGGCCGCACGCAGAGCCTGCCTGAGCCTGCCCTGAGCGAAGCCGAGGGGTACCCGATACGGGGGTCAACGCCCTGCAGTGCGGAATTGCTTTACAAC
>JACPPQ010000030.1 GCA_016190925.1 Chloroflexota bacterium
ACTCAAGGATAAGCCTGCTCCAATTTGGGGAATGCGGGCAGTATTGATTCGTTTTGTTGTCACTTCGCTCACCTCGATACTTGCTCTGTACTTATCGGGGCGTTTGCCATTCGCCCCATCACGCCTGACTTTCCTACCAATAGAAGATTACTATAAAGCGGAGATTTTCTTCTTGCCGCTTTGGGGTCTGGGAATTTGGCTACTGATGGGTGGCATAGCCCATACGGTTATCAGACTATTTGGCAAACAGTCCAGCTTTGACGACATTCTAAACATCATAGGAATGGGCATGCTCGTTCCTATGCCGGTATTGTGGCTCTTTGACTGGGCGACAATCGCTTTGGACTGGTATGGGCTAACAGTCCAAGCGGCCAGCCATTCACTGGCTCAACTCTGGGAAACCGGCGTTCAGGCGGTAGGATTTAGAAAGATACTTGGGCTAAGTGTTTTTGGTGCGGTGATAATGGCAATCATTATCAATGCCGTTTACATACTGCTGGCGATGGTCTTTATACGGTGAATCTTTTGAAGCTGATGGAGCTGGGGTATAAAAAGGTAGTACCATTAAAGACTTTGGGCTAAGGTTCAACCTTCAATAACCCGCTACTTGACCTATCTGGATGAGATTACCACATGTATCCTCAAAAACTGCAATCGTAGCCGGTCCTGCTTTAGTGGGGCCCGATTTGAAAGCCACACCCCTTTTCTTAAGTCTGCCGTATTCTTTTTGAATGTCATCAACAAAAAACATCGTAGCTGGTATTCCTTGAGTAAAGATAGCTTCCTGGTAGGCTTTTGCAGTTGGGTTACTGTTGGGCTCTAAGAGCAGTTGCGTTCCATCAGGTTCTTCGGCAGAGACTACCGTTAGCCATCTATATTCACCGGCAGGAACATCTGACTTTTTCACAAAACCTAAAATTCCAGTATAGAACTGGAGGGCTTTCTCCTGGTCTTTTACGAATATACTGGCCAGCTTGATTCTCATTGAGGACCTCCCAATTACATCATAACATCATCAACCATTTTGGAGAACGGTCTTGTGGAATGATTTGCGAACGTTTTCAGAACGTTTGTGGAACAAAAGTAGCACAAAACTGGAGCCGGAGGGATTCGAACCTCCGCTGCCTGAACCCCGTGTATCCAGAGCCTAACTTTACATAACTTATGCCAAAAAACGAATCAAAACGAATATTTTTCTTCCGGTTTTTAGCCTCGACTTGACATAACAAAAATGCAAAACGAATCAAAACGAATATTTTCACCCGCCCAATTTAGCTTCCACTTTACATAACTCTAAAAACGAATATTTCTATTTGGTTAGCCTTGATTCGTTTCCCGTCAAAACATAATAGCACAAATGTTCTCTATAGTCAAGGGACTTTTGTCGCCTACTTGAACTCGTCCAGCAGGCTCTCGAACTGCATCGGGTCGAGCTTCTGCTTCACCAGTGGCTCCTTGCCGAAAGCGCCGGTGTACTCCTCGAAGAGCGGCCTATCCTTCTTGTATATCAGCCCGATGGGGATGCGTTCTCCCCACTCCAGCGCCTTGTTGAAGGCTGCGGTCCTGTCTGCCGGGTTATAGCTTTTGTCCCCATCCAGCTTATAGACCCTCTCCGAGTACCATTTGAAGGTGTTCACGCGGTTCCATGACGGGCAGGGCTGCAACACCTCGATGAGAGCAAAACCCTTGTGCGTGATTCCCGCTTGCACCATTTTGGAGAGGTGCTCCAGGTCTCCGGCGAAGCTCCGTGCGACGAAGCTGCAATCGCACGCTACTGCCAGCGCCAGCGGCCTCAGCGGCACCCACGCCCCTTCAGGATTCAACCGGGTAGTGAAACCGAGGTCGCTGGTAGGAGACGCCTGCCCCTTGGTCAGACCGTAGACCTGGTTGTTGTGCACGATGTAGGTCATATCGATATTGCGGTTCATGGCGTTGATGAAATGATTTCCGCCCTCGCCGTAGGCATCGCCGTCACCGGAAAACACCATGACGGTAAGCTCCGGGTTGACCAGCTTTGCGCCGATGGCCGGTGGCAGCGCCCTGCCGTGCAGGCTGTTGAACATGTTGCTCTTGGTATAATGGGGCAATTTGCCGGACTGCCCGATGCCTGATACCATCAGCACGCGATGAGGCTCTAGCTGAAGCTCGACCAGCGCCTTCTTCACCGCGCGCAGAATGCCGAAGTCGCCGCAGCCGGGGCACCAGGCAATCTCCGAAGCCGCGGCATAATCTTCAATCGTCACTTTGGCGGATGTCATTGTCATAGTTGCCTCCTTTTAGGGCTATGTCTCTGTTTCCCGGAGGAAAACGAAGCCTGGCCTGTTTCTTCCAGACCTCGAATGGTTCTGGGAGGGACCCCCTCCCCTATAAAACGCCTCAGGCCGCCGCAAGTAGAAGCAAACCTGTCATGACCATGATAAGTGTTGTTACTGTGTATTGCCCTTTTAATAACCTCATTCTTGCCTCCTGTTCTTGGTTATCGTATTTTGTCTATGCCGGCAAGGAAAGCCCGCACCAGATGGCCTGCCACGAATGCCAGCCCGGCTGTCCCCAGGCTTATCACCGCCATTTCGCGCACCTTGTTAAGGAACGAAACGTCTCTGGTAACCGAAACATAAAAGTTGAACAAGAAGATAGCCATCAAGGCAACTGTCACGGAGAAACCCAGCGAGATAAACCTGTCATTTAACACCAGGAAGGGAATAGCCAGAAAGAAAGCCATCACTATGCTGGTTATTCCGGAATAGATAGGCCCTTTCTGGTATTTGCCGCCGCTGTCTGGCATCCTGTTTCGAAACAGGGTGTCGGTTTTGTTTCCCAGGTAATCGGTTCCCATCAGGGACATCGCCATCGCGATTCCGGCTACCAGACCGGCGCTTGCTATCAGATGAGTATCGTGGAAAACAAGGGTAAGTCCGGCCAGCATTGCCACCAGTTCCACGATAGCCACATTTATTCCCTTCAGAACCGAGCCAACGTAGTTCAGGTGGTCTTCATCTATGATGTCAACCAGCAGCTTTTCGTGTTTTTTCTCTTCATTTAATATCTCGTCGAGACCGGATTCGATTTCGCACATTTGTTTATATACTAACTGCGCCCGGTTTTCGCCCCTTTCCATGAGTTTCATAGCAAAAGTTATGCCGAAGAATTTCGCAATTAGATAGTAAAGCTGGATTTTGAATGTGTAGGGTGACTCGCTCCGGTGAGTGCGTTTCTTCCAGAATGCATAGTGCTTGAGTTCATCATCGGCAATCTGCTTCAGGATTTTCTTGTTCTCCGGGTGCTTGGTGGCGCTGGAAAGTCGGCGGTAGACGTGATACTCGGTTATCTCGTTCCGCTGGGCTCTCAGCGCTGTCTTTATAAAGGGTTCTCCGGTAGCGCAGGTGAGAGTCTGCGTTACCTGACCGCTATTTTCCGTTTTCACCGCATGCAAGTTGTCCATGTGCTACCATCTCTTTAACTAATTAAGCCAACCCGTAACCGGCCAGACCCGGCCCGAACAATTACAGGACATCCTTTAGCTCATCAATAATATACTCCGCCGAAAATGGACGGCCATCGAACTTGAGAATGGTGCCGGTGGCCTTGATGCCGGTCTCCGTGCGGATAAGGCGCGCCAGTTGCCCGGTGGCGTTGCTCTCGATGACGACGCTTTTTACGGAATCTTCTATCATGGAGGCGACTGCTTTATCAGGGAAGGGCCATATCTCGTTGAGATGCAGGACATTGACCGCCACTCCCTCCTTCCCGAGCAACTCTTGTGCTTCTTTTATCGCGCCGTAGGTGCTGCCCCACCCCACCAGCACCGCCTTTGCGCCCCTCTTCCTGTGGATGATAGGCTTGTCTATCTCGCTCTTCATGCCTTCCTGCTTGCGCATGCGTTTGAGCATCATACGCTTCCTGGTCTCGGCATCCTCGATGATGTGTCCTTCCTCGTTGTGCTCGTCGGAGTCCGTTGCCACCAGGACTTTCCCCTGGAGCGGCAGTGCGCGGGGGGATATGCCGGAATCTGTAAAGAGGTGCCTCTTGTATTCGGTCAGCTTGCTCACCTCTTCGTCGGAGAGAAGCTGGCCGCGGTCAATCTTCACCTGTGCCAGGTCGAATCTCGGCACAGATAGGTATGAGTTGGCCAGGTCGTGGTCGGTTAGGATGATGGCAGGGGTCTGGTATTTCTCCGCCAGGTTGAACGCCTTGACGGTCTTCCAGAAGGCGTCCTCTACGTTGGCCGGGGCCAATACAGCGCGGGGGAACTCGCCGTGCCCGGCGTGCAAGGCAAACCAGAGCTCGCCCTGTTCCGTCCGAGTGGGCAGACCGATGGCCGGCCCGGGGCGCTGTCCCAGCACCACCACGCAAGGGGTCTCGGTCATTCCTGCCAGGCTCAGCCCTTCCACCATCAGGCAGAAGCCGCCGCCGGAGGTTGCCGTCATGGCTCTCACCCCGGCATACCCTGCGCCGACAACCATGCACATGGCGGAAATCTCATCCTCGGCCTGGATAACCGGAATATTGAAGCTCTTGCTCTGGCCGGCGATGTATTCCAGGATTGAGGTAGTCGGCGTCATGGGATACCCGGAAACGAACTTGCATCCGGCAGCCATTGCCCCCAGCGCAACTGCCTCGTGGCCGGTGAGAAGGAGCCGGTTATCGCCGTTTCCTATCGGTTTAATGCGACGCGTGAACTTCTCGGGACAGTGCTGGCGGGCATAGTCGTAGCCAGCCTGTGCTGCCTTGACGTTGCCTTCCGCAACCTCACTTCCATGCCTGGTGAACTGCTCGCGCAGCATGCCCGCCAGCAGGTTGAAATCGAAGTCCACCAGCCCGACCGCCGCGCCGATGGCTGCCGTGTTGGACATCAGCCTGTTCTGCGCGGCCTCCGTGGCCAGGCGCACCAGCGGCACATTGAGGAAGGTCTCTCCGTCCCCGAAATCCTTTTTGATGCTTTCCCCATCGAAGATGGCCACAGCGCCGTCCTTCATTTCCTTGCGGTGAAGGTCGATGGTCTCTTCATTGAGCGCCAGCAGCACGTCTATTTTTTCGGACAGTGCCGCCACCGGCTTATTGCTGACCCTCACCCTGGAAAAGCTGTGGCCGCCCCTGATTCTGGACTCGAAGTCCTGGTCGCTGTAGACGTTGTAGCCGCCCCGCATCATTATCTTGGAAAGTACGAAGCTGACGGACTGCACGCCCTGGCCCGCCTCCCCGCCCACCAGAAAGTTAAAGTCCAGTGCCATATTTCCACCTCCGAAAGTGGCTCTTGCCATATAGTGCCACGCTTTACAACTGGATAATATAAGTAGGACTACGTAATTTGATGGAGAAAGCCACGTAATTCTGGAATGAATAGCTTTTAGCTTTCAGTCCTCTCCCATTCAGATTGGTAGCTAAAAGCTGACGGCTGATAGCTGACTGCTCTGTGTTATAATTGAATTTATCAGTTACCAAGAATCTTATATAAAATATAGACTCGAAAAACAGCTTCTCCCTAAAAGCCTGCCCCGTACCCTGTCCCGTACTCGATACG
>JACPPQ010000031.1 GCA_016190925.1 Chloroflexota bacterium
CCCGCAAGGGGCGAGGAAATTGCGTCCAGCCGTTCGTTGAACTTCTGCATGGTGAAGGAGTAGGTCTGCGTGCCGTATTCCTCGATGGCGAAGGAAGCGCAAACGCTGCCCATCATGGCGCACTGCTCGATGTCCTTGCCTTTGACCAGGCCGCTGAGCAGTCCCGCACGGTAAGCATCCCCGGCGCCGGTGGGGTCTACCACTTTCCCGGGCTTGACGGCGGGAATGGCGATTTCCTGCTCCCGCGTGGAGACCCGCGACCCCATTTCTCCCAGTGTGGTAATGATGGTCTGCGTGCGCTCCAGCAGCGCGTGCTTGTCCAGCCCGGTCTTGTTGATGACCATTTCAAGCTCGTAGTCGTTGGAGACCAGCATCAGGGAGCCATCTATGCACCGAGCGAGGTCTGCACCGTCCCACATGGGCAGGGACTGGCCGGGGTCGAAGATATAGCGAATGCCTCTTTCGCAGCAGGCGCGGGAGTAGCCCATCATATCCTGGAGGTTGCCCGGCGCAATGATAGCGATGCTCTCGGAGGCATCGACCGTATCGAACTGGAAGGAAGAGGGGTACTTCATAGCACCGGGATTGAAACCGGTTATCTGGTTATCGGCCTTATCAGTGGTGATATAGGCGCAGGCGGTAAGCTCCTTTTCGATTACCTTGATATGGTCGTGAGATATGCCGTTTTTTCGAAGCCATTCGAAATAGCCCTGGCAATCGCGGCCAATAGTGGCCAGTATCACCGGATTTTCGCCGAGCAGCCGGAGCGCATAGGCGATGTTGCCAGCCGTTCCGCCGAACTCCTCTTTCAGTCCATTGACGGTGAAGCTGACGTTGAGGACATGGAGCTTCTCAGGCAGGATGTGCTCGGAGAAGTAGCCGGGGAAGTCCATGATTCTATCGTATGCAATTGAGCCGGAGACGAAGATAGTCATAGCTGTATAGAGCCTACACCGCCCGACTCTGCGCTGTCAAGGCATAACTCGTCATTGATTATATGAAAGAACTGCAGATTTAAGGACACTAAGGAGTAGCTTTGCAGAAACCTGCGGAAAAGAAATCGGCTACTTTCTTGCCGAGGTCAGTTTCAAATCCCAACCAGAAGTGGTCGATGCCGGGCAGGACTGCATACTGCCTGGGTTCGTGGAGGCTCTTTGCATATCGCTCAAACTGGGCCTGTGATATGACGGAATCTTCGCTGCCACTGAGTAAGAGCTTCGGCATGGTGTACTTTTGAGCCTCTTTCCAGCCGGAATCCGATAGCGCCGGAGATACCAGCGCCAGGAGCTTGACCCTCTCATCCTCCACAGCGACCGGCACAGCCACGCTTGCCCCGAAGGAGTAGCCCGCCAGCCCCAGCTTCTGCGCATCAACTCTTTGTGAGGAGGACACGAAGGAGAGGGCTGCTTTGACATCACCCCGCTCGGCGATTCCGCCGCCATGAGCGCCCCCACTTCGGCCAACACCGCGGAAGTTGAAGCGGAAAGCGGCGATAGACTTTCGGGGCAGCGCATCGCAGATAGCCATGACCACATTGTTCCACATGTCCCCGCCGTAGAGCGGGTGCGGATGACAGACCACCACAACCGGGAATTTACCAGCGCCATCGGGGAGATGCCATGCTCCTTCAAGCACGATGTCTCCGCAGGGGAAGGTCACCTCACGCTGTTTCATAGGCCTTTGGCGGACTCGCTCTTTTCAGGGTATCGTTTTGAAACGCAATGCCCTTCGACCCTCTTTCGTCAAGGCTGCGAAGGACAGGCAGGCTCAGAGCTTGCCCCGTTCACAGCTTGCCCCGTACCCGATACGGGGGTGAACCCGTACTTGATACGGGGGTGAGCGGGATGACAGTCTTTTTATATCGCGATTTATGCAAGTTAGTACCACGCCAAATTCGGTACATTATTTGCCCTTTTTGTCTTCCGATGGTTTCTTCTTTTGTCCCCACCATGCCAGGAGCCGCATGCGAATCTCCCGCTCGTATCCCTGGTCGCTGGGAGTATAGAAGCTTTTGCCCTTGAGCGAATCGGGGAGGTTTTGCTGCTCCACGAAGTGCCCGGGGAAGTTGTGGGCGTACTTATAATCTTTGCCGTAGCCCGAATCCTTCATCAGCTTGGTGACCGGATTGCGCAGCGCAAGCGGTACGGAATCATCGGTAGCTACTTTAACCTGCTGCTGCACCTTCGAATATGCTTCGTACAGGGAGTTGCTCTTGGGAGCAGTGGCGAGATAGACTACAGCCTCGGCGAGGGCGAGGTTGCCCTCCGGCATGCCTATGAAGTGCACCGCCTGCTGGGCTGCCATAGCCACCATCAGCGCATGAGGGTCGGCCATGCCGACATCTTCTGTGGCGAATCGCACCAGCCTGCGGGCGATGTACAGCGGGTCCTCGCCGGATTCCACCATCCGGGCCAGCCAGAAAAGGGAGGCATCCGGGTCCGAGCCGCGCATGGACTTGTGAAGCGCGGAGATATAATCGTAGTGCTGCTCGCCGGCCTTGTCATAGCGCAGCGCCTTGTGCTGCATGGCGTCCTCGATGGTGGCAAGCGTGATTCGCCGCTTCCCGGTCTTATCGGGCTGCGTGGAAAGCGCCGCCATCTCAAGCCCGTTGAGGGCTACGCGAGCATCGTTCTTGGACATGGAGATGAGGTGCATGGTGGCATCCTCATCAAGATGGACATTAAGAGGCCCCAGTCCCTTCAGCGAGTCCTTCAAAGCCCGGATAACAATAAAATGAAGCTCACGCTCGTTGAGGGGGTTCAGGGTAAAGACCTGGCAGCGCGAGAGGAGAGCGGAGTTGACCTCGAAGGAAGGGTTCTCGGTGGTAGCGCCGATGAGCGTGACGGAGCCGTCCTCGACGAAGGGCAGGACCGCATCCTGCTGGGCTTTGTTGAAGCGGTGTATCTCATCGATAAAGAGGATGGACTTCTTGAGGTACAGCTTCTTGCGTTCCCTGGCTGCTTCCACCAGCCTGCGAAGGTCGCCGACGGTGGCGGTGGTGGCGCTGATGGCGGTGAAATGAGACTGGGTGATGCTGGCGATGATGTTAGCCAGGGTAGTCTTGCCGCTGCCCGGCGGTCCCCAGAGAACCATCGAGGGTATCTGGTCGGCTTCGATGGCCTTGCGCAATACACGGCCTGTTCCCACCAGGTGCTCCTGCCCGATGAACTCGTTAAGGGTGGTGGGCCTCATGCGGGCAGCCAGGGGCGCGTCCCTCAATTTCTGTTTTTCGAACTGCTGTTCAAACATATCCATAGCAATCCCTCACGGGACTATTATAGCATGTTGGGGGAAGGGTTGTGGAAGGGAAAGGGTGGGGGAGAAGTGTACTTAACTGTATGAGGGTCAGTCACAAGAAAACCAAGTCAATGCTGGACATAGTAGCTTTCCAGAAGTAAATCCCTCTTAATCTCCCTTTACGAAAGGGAGACAAACGACTTAAGAATTGAAGCCATACTTCAAAAGATTTTCGCAACTTTATTAGGACAAGTCCTTTAGGGTTACGGCCAAAATTCAGCCTCTTTTTGCCTCAGTTCCTGCACTGGTGGTCCCTCAAGCCTGCGACAGTGCCCGCACATCCAGCAGGAGCAAAAAACGCGGGTCTTTCTAAACATCACCCGATGCTTGAGCATTTCTTCTTCGGTCATGTACTCAAAGAATCGCATTTGCTCCAAACGCTTGGACACACGTCCGGCAACTTTTTTAACCTGATAAAGTCTAAGTCCTCTCACTTTTGGCTAACCCGCTTTTCTCTTTCAGCCAGATATTCTCTAAAGGGTATCGTAGGCTCATCCTTCTTAAGATTTATCTCAGCGATAGCGGCGAGGTCTTCCAAATCTTCCATAAGCTCCCGGTACTCTTTCATAGACAGGAGCACTCCGACTTTACGTCCTTTCTCTGTAACTACGAAACGTCTTTTTGGCTGTCTCTCCATTAAGTTGCCTTGAGTTCACTCCTTTAGAATCTTTCCTACCCGTTGTATGACTTCCTCAATTTTCCCCGGTCTTAAATGCCCGGCTTTATAAAGTATGATGTGACGGTCAACAGTAAAAATGCGGTTCGGGCGGATGTTGCTTTTCTGTTTAAGGGCGCCGGTTTCAAAATCAAGAACGTTAAGGGTTATAGCGTATCGGTCTTTAGTCTGCTGGCTTGTAATCTGGCAAAGTATGAGGTCATTCCCTTCTAACACTGCTAGAACCAGAGCAGGGCGGCGCTTTGCCTGGGCCAAATCTGAAAAAGGGAAGGGAACTACAACCACATCCCCTTTCACAAATTCTGCCAAGCTTCATCCTCCTCCGGAGTAAGCCAGTCTTTCTTCAGTGACGACTCGCTGATAATAGTAATCCCAAGTTTCTCGCGAGCCTCTTTTGTTTTCAGAAATTGGATAAAATCGAGAATCTCCGCGAAAAACGATTCCGGAACCTGCTCGATTTCTTTCAAGATTTGCTCTTTGCTTGTCATCTTCCTACCCTCTGAGAGCGGCTACCAGTATGCGCAACCGACCTCTGTCCCATTATAACATTTTTGACCAATTGAAAAGGGGACATGGTTTCCTACGACCTCACCCACCTGTATCCCTTCAGGGTGAGCCTATTGAAAAGAAGGGCTAACGCCCCTCTTAGATTCCCTTAGCACTAAAGGGATCACCTGCGTGCGTTCAAAAATTCATCAACAATACTATCCACTGCAACTCTGTCAGGCTTAAAAAAATCAAAAAGACCAAATAATCCTATTGCAATCTGATATACATGGTCTTTAAGTTTGGGCATTATATCTGCCACGTGCAGTTCTAATTTTTCCCCATATTTGTCTTCTGTGCATTCACCAGATATTCCAGATAGTCTAAGGGGCTTTGCTACTGACAATACTCTACCTTTAAGTCCTTCATATGACAAAATCAATTGAATCTCATCACTTTGTTTTAGGTTCAGTTCGGAACACAGATTGGCAGTATAAGTTATTATCTCTGAGATTCTCCATATGGCTACATCAAACCAAAGTACTCTTCTCCCTCGTGTTTTTTCTTGTGCTTCCTTAGTATCCTCCTGATGGCTCCGTATAAAAAATAAATGCCCAAGATTATTCAATGCCCAGTAGTCAAATTCATCTCCCGTATTTATAACAGCCCTAATGCCATCGGCAAGAGGAACAGGCTTATATTCACGTTTAGTCATCACCACCCCAATGGGCCACCCTGTATTATGGCACTCGCTTTTTCTGGCTATTTCAAGAAGGTTGGGATTGTCAATTTGGCTAAGACCATAGGGAACTCGAATTGTAAATTTGAAAAATCCCTTTGTAAACCCTGCTGCTTTCATCTCACTCATAGCATTATCGTTCTCATTTTTGACCCAAGTGGAGAACTGACTTTCCCATTGGTCTCCTTCTTCCTCAGTCGGTCTCTTAGCTTCAATTTCTTGGCTAGCCTTTATGCATTCTCTTATTAGCTGTCTCCATTCAGCAGGCGCTTTAACCGTTAGAGTCCTAGCACCTTCTGTTCTTATATAGACCTGACCAGCCTCCAAGATGGTCTCTCCATTTGACTTAGAAAGATAATCCTTTGTACAGGTAAACGGATACTCTGGGAATCGGCCAATGCTTATTATCGGGTATATAGTACCCTTAGACGAGGGTATCTTGTAGATTTCAATACTAATTCTGTCTTGCCCAGTTATATGTTTTTCGATATGCTGACATAGCCTTGTAATTTCATATGATGCCACTATTTCATCTGTAATTGCTGGGTCAGGTTCAGGAA
>JACPPQ010000037.1 GCA_016190925.1 Chloroflexota bacterium
ATTTTATACCGAAGAAATCCCTGGTTCCGAATATTTATTTGCGGCAACAAACCCAACAAACTCAATAAACTCAATAAACTCTACGAACTCGATTCTATGGTTGTGCCCGTGCCGCCCTTCTCCACCTCCGAGAGCAGGGCGTGCGGACTTCTGCCGTCTATGATGCACGTGGAGGAAGAACCGCCCAAAGCCTTGAGGCAGGCCCTGATTTTGGGAATCATCCCGCCAGAAGCTACCCCCGAAGCTATCAGACTCTCCGCCGAGGCAACCGAGAGGCGGGGTATCAGCTTGCCTGCCTGGTCGCGGATACCCTCTACGTCCGTCAGGAAGATGAGCCTTTCGGCGCCAAGCGCGGCTGCTATTTCTCCTGCCACAAGGTCGGCATTGATGTTAAGTATCTGCGGCGAATCTTCAACCTTGTCGATGGCAAAACCTACCGGGGCAATCACCGGTATATAGCCTGCTTGTAATAGTGCCTTTACCGGAGAGAGGTCTACCTGTTTCACGACGCCGACATAGCCCAGCTCGGGATTTGCAACCTTTGCTTGTATAAGTGAGCCATCTACGCCGGATATCCCCACCGCTCGGCCTCCCCGCCCATTGATTTCGGCAACTATCTGTTTGTTTACTAACCCCGCCAGCACTGAAACAACCACTTCGAGAGTAGCCTTATCCGTAACCCGCTCACCTCGGACGAACTTCGTGGCGACACCCTGTTTTGCCAGCCACTCGGTGATGGTCTTGCCGCCCCCGTGCACCACCACCACCTGCCTGCTATCCTTTTGCAAAGAGACCAAGTCATCGATGGTGGTATCGTGACTGCCCAGCGTAGCCCCGCCTATCTTGACTACTATGATTTTGCTCTGCACTGTCATAGCCTTAATCTAATCAACGAGATCGAAGGTCTCGAAATTTCTTTTAGTAAGGGGGGCTGTCCTCACCCCACCTGGATTCCAGCTTTCGCTGGAATGACAATCCTAATGAATTTCTTATTTTCGGACAGCCTCATTTGAGGGGGATTTCGATTTCCTTCGCGTTAGATACCCTTTTTACCCCTGCTTCACGTGGTGTACTCGGCGTTAATTTTAACGTACTCTTCGGAAAGGTCGCAGCCCCAGGCAGTCGCCGAGGCCGGGCCCAGGTTCAATTGCACGGTTATCTTTACCTCATCCTTGCCCAGCAGTCCTGCCGCCTTTGCCTTGTCGAAGGGCTGCGGAGAACCACTTCTCATCATGCATATATCCTCAAAATAGAGGTCAATCTTCGATTCCACCACCTCTACCCTGCTACGCCCCACTGCTGCCAGCACACGTCCCCAGTTGGGGTCGCAGCCGTGCACCGCAGTCTTCACCAGCGATGAGCTTGCCACTGTCCGGGCGGCTAGTCTCGCCTCTTCAACACTGTGCGCTCCACCAACGGTCACCTCGATGAGCCGGGTTGCTCCCTCGCCGTCTCGCGCGATAGCCTTCGCCAGGTGAACGCAAACGGTGTTGAGCGCAAGCTGGAAGACGTGAGCCTGGCTTGTGCCGCGTTTGATTGGCTCGTTTCCGGTCAGTCCGTTCGCCATCAGGAGCACGGTATCGTTGGTGCTGGTATCGCCGTCAACCGATACCATATTAAGGGATATGTCTGACGCAGTGCGCAGGGCAAGTCTCAGAAAGGCTGTTTCCACCGCGGCATCCGTGGTCAAAAAGCAGAGCATGGTTGCGAGATTCGGGTGAATCATGCCGGAGCCTTTGGCTATCCCGCCTATGGTAAAACTATTCTCCCCGAGCTTTACCGTTACGGCAACCTCTTTGGCCACCGTATCGGTGGTCATGATTGCCTTTGCCAGATTATGCCCGCCATCGCGGGAAAGGGCGATGTTTTTGATTCCCGCCCTGATTGCTTTCATGGGCAGCGTCACACCAATCACGCCGGTGCTGGCTACCAGTACGTCATCGCCGGATACACCCAACCCATTGGCTGCCAGGTCTGCCATCTCCGCAGCGTCCGCCAGTCCCTGCTCGCCGGTGCAGGCGTTGGCACAGCCGCTGTTGGCTACCACGGCCTGTGTCCTGCCGTTCTCCAGCCGTTTGCGAGATAAGAGCACGGGCGCAGCCTTGATGCAATTGGTGGTGAACAGTGCCGCAGCCGCGCATGGCGACTCCGAAAAAAGGATGCCCAGGTCGTGAGATTTATCTGCTTTTTCCTTTATCCCGGCATACGTTGAGCCGGCGTAGAACCCCTGCGGCGAGGTGACAGTGCCTCCCTTGAGAGTCTCGATTTTACCTTCCATATGCCAATAAACTATATCACACTGGACATGCCCAATCAATGCGAGTGGCAAAACGCCGCATTCATGGTATAATGGTTGCTTGTTTAGCTAAAAAAGGGATAAGGAGGCTCGAACATTGATAGAGGTAAAGACGGTCTATTTTGACAAGCCTGGTGAGGTCAATACCGATGATACACTGCGCATCGCCAGGAAGCGGGCGGAGGAGCTAGGCATAAAGACTATTCTGGTGGCATCCACCAGGGGTGAGGCTGCGGTGAAGGCAGTGGAGGCTCTCAAAGGATTCAGGGTGATTTGTGTCAGCCACTCGATGGGCTTTAACGAGCCGGGCGTCCAGAGATTCACCGAGGAGAGCAGGAAAAAGGTCGAGGCAAAGGGAGGCATCATACTCACTACCACCCATGCCTTTGCCGGGGTTAGCCGCATGATGCGGAATAAGTTTCATACCTACACCATCGGGGACATAATAGCCGTTGCGCTCCGTGTCTTCGGGCAGGGAATGAAGGTAGTCTGCGAGATAACGATGATGGCGGCTGATAGCGGGCTGGTGAGCATCGACGAGGATGTAATCGTAATAGCCGGCACCGGGCGCGGGTGTGATACGGCAGTGGTCTTGAAGCCCGTGTACACCCAGGAGTTTTCCGAGCTTAGAATCAAAGAGCTTCTGTGCAAACCGCGCTTTTAAGTCGGAGAGTTTGTTGGGTTAATTGAGTTGAATATTCAACCGTTGCCTCGTCTATCTCTGCGGCTCGATAATCACCTTGATGGACTTCGTGGCCTCCGCAACTAGCTGGAAACCGAGGACTGCCTCGGAAAGACTCAAACGGTGCGTAATCATCTTGCGGATAGGCAGAGTCCCGGCCCTGATTAGCTCCAGTGCAGTCCGGTAGTCAGCCGGGCTGCCCGCATAGGACGTGGTGAGCGTTATATCATTGCGGAAGAAAAGCTCGTTTATTGAAACAGGAATGGTTACGCCCGGGTCTGTCGGAGCGAAGAACAGGATGATGCCCCCGCGTTCTACCGATTGCAATGCCTGCTTGAGAGCGGATGTGGCTCCGGTGCACACGAGCACTGTATCGGCCAGGCGGCCCTGATTGATTCGGCGCAATTGCCCTGGTAAGTCCTCTTTGGCATGGATGGTAGCATCAGCCCCAAACCGTCTTGCTGCCTCCAGGCGGTAGTCGGAGATGTCTGTCGCCACTATCCGTCCGGCTCCCAGGGCGCGAGCCAGCATTACGTGGAGCAGTCCGGCAATGCCGCTGCCGATGACCAGTACGCTGTTTCCCAGTTGCAAGTTGGCCCGTCTTTGCCCGCGCAGGACGCAGGCCAGCGGTTCGATAAACGTAGCATCCTCGTAGGAGAGTTCGTCCGGCAGCAGGAATACGCCTCGGTCGACATTGATGGCAGGTAGCCGGATGTATTCCGCAAAACCGCCGGGGTCGAAGTTCGTGTGCCGTAGCGTATCGCAAGCAGTGTGGTGGCCGGTCAGGCAGTAGTGGCAGGTGTTGCACGGGACATGGTGGGCCGCCGTTATGCGGTCGCCTACTTTGTAGCCCTTCACCCCATCTCCTACAGCCTCAATCTGACCGCCAATCTCGTGGCCCAGCACCAGGGGCGCCCGTTCGAGGCGATACCATTCCATCACATCGCTGCCGCAGATGCCGCCGGCTTCCACGCGCACCAGCATCTCACCGGGACCGATTTGGGGGACAGGCATTTCCTCCAACCGCACATCGCGGTTGTTGTACCACATGGCTACGCGCATTCTCTTCCGCTCCGCGCCCGTCACGGCTTCTTCTTTTCCTTCCCCTTCTCAGAGTCGAATATCGCTTGAGCTTCTTCAGGTGTGGCATTTTCGTGAATGATTGCGCGGATGGCCTTCATCATCGCTACGGGAAAATCATTCTGCCAGATGTTCCTTCCCAGGTTCACTCCGATGGCCCCTTTTTGCATTCCGTCCCAGACAAACTCGAATACCTGAAGCTCGGAATCGACATGGGGACCGCCAGCCATCACCACCGGCACCGGACAGCCCGTTACCACTTTTTCAAAATTTTCGCACCAGTAAGTCTTTACCACGCGGGCGCCCAGTTCGGCGGCAATGCGGGAGGCCAGCGCCAGGTAGCGGGCGTCCCGCTTTTCCAACTCCCGGCCCACGGCGGTAACGGCCATCACCGGGATGCCGTACTTCTCACCCTCATCGACCAGCTTCGAGAGATTCAGCAGCGACTCCTTTTCATAGTCGCTGCCCACAAAGACAGAAATGCCCACTGCTGAGACATTGAGGCGGATGGCTTCTTCCATAGAAGTTGTGATTCCCTCGTTGGACAGGTCTTTCCCTGCCATGCTTGCGCCGCCGGAGACTCTTAGAATAATTGGTTTAGAATTATCCGGGTCCACCGATGAGCGCAACACCCCTCTGGTGATGAAAATTGCATCGGCATAAGGCAAGAGTGGTTCAAGGGTCTTGCGCGGCTCCTCCAGTTTCCGGGTAGGCCCCTGGAAATAGCCGTGGTCCACGGGCAAAAACAGGGCATGACCATCGGACTTGATTAGCTGCGCCATGCGGTTTGCCATTCCCCATTCCATATCAGCAGTCTCCTTTGATACTTTGATAAATCGTAGGCTTGCTCCCAAACAAGTCTATCACACTCTATCCTCAAAATGCCATGCCCAGGAGTCATCCGCGAAAAGCATTTCCTGGCGAATTTCAGTGTTTATTATTGTCGTTCTCGGCGTCCTTCAGAGAAGAAGAGAATCCACTTCACTCAACGAGTAGACCCCCGCCTTCGCGGGGGTGACATTTTCGCGGGAAGCTATGCCCACCATCATGGGACAACGCACAGAAATGCATGCTATAATGGCTCAACTATGAAACATAAAGCCGTTCTCTTTGACCTGGATGGGACGTTGCTGGACACCCTCAAGGACATCGCCGATTCGGTGAATATTGCGCTGGCTTGCCTCGGTTTTCCGCAGCACGAGCTTGAGGCCTACAGGTACTTTGTCGGCGAAGGCAGAGATGTCCTGGCTGTACGCGCACTCCCCGAGAATCGGCGTGACCCGATTACGGTACGCAAACTTGGCGACCGCATCGATGAGGAATATGCCAAATGCTGGGCAAACAATACTCGCCCGTATCCGGGTGTTACCGAGCTGTTGGATGCGCTTGCGAGCAAAGGCATCAAGATGGCCGTGCTTTCCAACAAGCCGCATGACTCGGTTGAGCTGACGGTGTCCGGCCTGCTGCCGCAGTGGCGCTTCGAGATTGTCCTCGGGGCTTCGCCCTCCGTGCCCAAAAAGCCTGACCCTGCCGGTGCTTTGCGGATAGCTCAATCCCTTGATATTTCTCCGCCCGATTTTCTTTACCTGGGAGACTCTGGCATAGATATGAAGACCGCCACGGCGGCGGGTATGTTTCCGGTAGGTGCGCTATGGGGCTTCCGCACCGCCGATGAACTTCTATCCGGCGGAGCCAGGGCGCTGGTTCAAAAACCGGTCGAGCTTCTGCAACTGCTAAACCACGGAGGTCGATGAGTGGTCAAACCGCCTTTGCACGTTGCTATGGTCACGCCGGAGATGGCCCCCTTTGCCCAGACCGGAGGGCTGGGGGACGTCATGGGCTCTCTGCCCAGGGCACTTGCCAGGGCGGGAGTGCGGGTCTCTATTTTCACTCCGGCGTACCGCCATATTCTCAGGGGCGGCTTCGGACTGGAGGATACAGGCGCCCGCTTCACTGTCCCCGTCTCGAACCGGAAAGAAGAGGCCGAACTGCTGAAAACGCGAATGGGGAGTGCGGTTACTCTTTACCTCATCCGCGCAGACCGGTACTTCGACAGGGAGGGACTCTACGGCACATCCGAGAAAGACTATCCTGACAACGCCGAACGATTCATCTTCTTTACCCGTGCCGTTCTTGAAGTTATGAAGCTCGACCCTCCAGATATACTTCATGCCCACGATTGGCAGGCAGCCCTCGCCATTGCTTTTCTCAAGTCTCAACCATTTGTCTATTCCGGCATGTCCGGAGTGAAGACTGTCTTTACCGTCCACAACCTGGGCTACCAAGGGCTTTTCCCGTACCAGGACTGGCACCTTTTGAACCTCGACTGGAGGTTTTTCAACCTGCACTATCTGGAGTTCTATGGGAAAATCAATTTTCTTAAAGCGGGACTGGTCTTTGCCGATGCCATTACCACGGTCAGCCCAACGTATGCTGAAGAGATTAAGACCGCCGAGCACGGCACCGGACTGGAAGGCGTCTTTCAGGAGCGGGCGGCCAGTCTTGTGGGCATCCTCAACGGTGTTGACTATGACTTGTGGAACCCCGGGATAGACCCGCACATCGCAGGGAGCTTCAGCCTTGACGACCTTTCGGGGAAGAAGATATGTAAAAGCGACCTTCAGCGGAGTTTCAATTTGCCTGAAGATAGCGAGGTTCCTCTCATCGGGATGGTCTCGCGTTTGACCGAGCAAAAGGGGTTCGACCTTCTGGAAGAGGCGCTCGATGACCTGCTCTCCAGGAACGTGCAGTTCGTTCTGCACGGGTCCGGGGACAGACGCTACCAGGACCTCATGAGCAAAGTGCCGTACCGCTATCCCCAAAAAGCCGGGATATCCACTACCTTCCAGGGGCCGCTTGCCCACAAGATAATCGCAGGCTGCGACCTGCTGCTTATGCCTTCGCGGTATGAGCCGGGCGGCTTGACCCATCTTTACGGCCTCAGGTACGGCACCATTCCCATCGTCAGGACCACGGGCGGCCTGAAGGACACTGTAGAGGAGTTTGACCCGCAGACAGGGAAAGGCAACGGCTTTGCCTTCGGACCTTATGAGGCACGCAGCTTTTTAGATGCGGTGGAACGCGCCTTTAACTTCTTCTATCAGAAGAACAACTGGACTACCTTGATGAAGAACGCCATGTCAGCCGATTTCTCCTGGAAGCGCTCCGCCAGAGCCTATTACGACCTTTACCAAAGACTACGAAGTGTCTGAAGCGCGAGGCCGTCTAAAGATGTATGATATCCCCCGGATGCTCCAGAGAGATAAACAGGAGCAGGTAGTCCCTCAGGTGGCGCGTAATCAGAAAGTTATATCTGATGTGTTCCTTGCCGTTTTGTCCCAGCCATTTGGCATAATCCGGATTGGTAAGCAGTTGCCTGAGCGCAAAAGCCGTCCCCGCTATTCCGTGGGAGAGCAGACCAGTAAGCTTGTTCTTCACCTGAAGGGGTATTCCTCCTACAGCCGAGGCAACTACCGGCTTTGCCTTCCACAGAGCCTCACTTACAGTAAGCCCGAAACCCTCACGCAGCGATTTTTGAAGAATGATTGTCGATGCACGCTGCAAAGCGTTTATCTCGATGTCGCTGTTGGGTGGAACAAGCAGGACATGAATATCGGGGTTGTCACCTGCCCGCTCATTTACCTCAGTCAGCACTTTCTCGGACTCCGGGTCGTCACTGGCCGTGCCGCCTGCAAGCACCAGCCGGCAGTTGATGCTCTTTCTCACCATCTCAAAGGCCTCGATGACTCCTACCGGGTCTTTGAGATAGTCGAAGCGTGATACCTGTGTGATAATGGGTTTATCCTTCGGTATGCCATATTTCTCCATGACGGAATCGATAGTCTCCTGGGGTAGTTCCTTGTTCTTATCGCTTAAAGGGTCTATCGACGGTGAAATAAGGAACTGGCGGATAGGCAACTCACGGGAAAAGGCCGGGGCAGAGAAGACTGCGGAGTCATATTGCACCACAAACGGCTCCAGGAAGCGCCAGACCTCCTCATTGGGATGCGATACATCGATATGGCAGCGCCATATCCATTTTTTGCCGGACTTGGATTTCCTGGCTATCAGCCCCGCTGGCTGGGGGTCATGTACGTATATGATATCCCCCTTGAGTTCCATCTCCTTGAGATTTTTTTCAGTGGTTTCCTTGAATATCTCAAAGTCAGCCTTGGTGATGGTCTCCTGCCTTCCATGAAGAGCATTGTGGAACTTTTTGGTAACCTGGAAAAAATCCGTGTCTCCCTTGATGACATCCCAGCGGGCGTCAACGCCAAGCTGTCCCAGCAGCGGCACCATCCGGTTTAATATCTCGGCCACACCTCCCCCAACAAAGGTGGAGTTGATGTTCTGGATGACTTTTCCGGGCAGCTTCGAACCGAGCAACCTTAGCTCATCGACGGTGCTCTTGCCAACGAGCGGCTCGTAGTCGGAAATCCTTATTGGATACGTTTTTCTACCAGTCGTATCAGTGACGATCTCAATCCCTCCAAAGTATAAGTATAGGGGTCGTGCCTGGCTATTTCCTCGGCAAGTTCTTCTTCTCCCAGGCTGTCCCTGAGCCAGATACTGAAATCGTTGAGCCCTTTACCCAGTCTGAGCCTCGCTTCGAAGATGTGAAAATATAGCGAACTGGTGCTTATCCGGCTCAGTGCCGCAACGAACTCTCTCAGGTCGGTGACAACGTCAGGCAACGCAAAAATGACGCTTATTGACTTCATGAAGTAGAACTCTCTTCCTTCCATTGCTTCTCTCAGAGGAGCCTCGGTGGCAAGGTATTCGTCCAGGATGCTGACCATCCTCTCCTTCAAGGACTCCAGGGTGGTGAATTCAAAGGTATCCACGCTGGCCAGCCTTTCTCCCAGGACTTGGTCTCCCAGGGCATCAGTTACCCAGACAGCCAGGTCATTGGATGGCTCCGGGGTGAGAAAATGGTGCTCCTGCAAAAAGTGGTGCGTATGGAAGAAAATGGTGGCATCAGACGCCGTTTTCAAAATATTGCGTAGCTCCCTGAGATTTCTTGCCCTTAACCCTGTTAGCTCGGTCATATGTGCTCGGCTGTTGAAACGGAAAGGCTCCTTTGCCTTTTTCAGAAGATGCCCGTAATTGATTATCGTTTGCCGCAGGAGCCTGCTATTTGGGATGATAATCAAACTTTCATTTGGAGCTTTGATAAGAGTAGTGTCCCACTTTACCTCAACTACGGAACCCTCTTCTCCGGTATCCAGTTTGATGTAGTCACCCGCTCTAATTTTCTTGGTGGTGCCCAGCTGAGACCCCGCCAGGAGGTTTGATAGCGCATCCCTGAAAGCCAGGGCAGCTGCGAGAATCACCACCCCAATAAGCAATACGGCAGTGCTGGTGCGTATTCCCCAGATGTCCAGCAATGCCAGAACAGTCACGATAAGGATAACAATCCTTGCGATGTTCCTGGTGACTACTATGCCATGCCAGGGTATCTGGTACTTTTCTCCGTATATCAAAATCAAGCCGCTGCCAAACCTGAAGATGGCAATGGAAAGGGACAGTACGAAAATAGTCCCAAGCCCATTGCCAATCAATGCTTTCCATACCAAAGGAAGCGCGGATACGGTCAGACCTACGTACAGGGCTGCGATGAAGCACCAGAGGAGGGATGGTACCCTGAAAGCCCTGAGAAGTATCCTGTTTCCCTTCCAGCCAGACCTGCTGAGCCATCTATCCAGCGCCTCATAAATTCGCCTTCTGAGTAAGAGTACGATTAGCAAAACAAACAAAAACACCGCAACAGGAACAAGAAGAGCAGACCAGTTTGCTAATATCCAGTTGATTGCTGTACCCACTTGAGACCTCTTTCAGAACGCTGGGCAATAAGCTGAAAAAACTTGTCTTCCAAAAACGATAACTCGCGGCGGACCAAAGGCCAGATTATCCTTTCTTCTGCTCAACGAGGTACTGCTCAGCTTTTTTGAGCATTTCTGTCAGTGTCTCTTTTTCGCAATTGCTGAACAAGAACTTATGGTAGACCACCTTATCAGGGTATTCCACAGCCCCGACAAGGAAGCAGTTTATCAATTCCAACCATTGTCCGTCTTTAGTAAGCACCATAACCTTATTTTCCATTGTGTTCTCCTTTCAAATCTATCGATTAGGGAGTCCGCCTGAGGCGGATTGACCAGGCGCGAACCAGCCCATCACTATGAAATATCCTGATAACGTTCCAGCAGCATACCCAGGAACACCGCAACCTCCGATGGTGATTTCAGGAAATAGCGGGCAACAGTTTTTTGCTTTTCATCTCCAACAAAGACCGAGAGGCCGTCTCCATAGGCTTCGATTACTCTGAATGCATCCTCATCGGTCAGGTCGTCACCCAGATAGATAGGGAAAATCCCGCTCTTCCTTCCTCCTTTTCCACACTGCTTCATAACCAGCTTTATCGCTTTTCCCTTATCCCATGCAACCGCCGGCCTGACTTCGTAGACCTTTTTCCCCCGAGTCACTCTTATTCTGCCAGAAGCCTGTGCGCCGCTCACAATACGTTCAAAAATGCTCTTCACTTCCCCGGTCTTATCCGCTTCCACCTGGCGGTAGTGTACGCTTAGAGTGAGTCCCTTATCCTCTACCAGTGCTCCTTTGACAGTTCGGAGAGCCCGCTCCAGCAATTGGTGTATCAGACGAATGACTGGTGCTGTCTCCTCCGCAATCGCATGAGTGAATTTCACTCCGGGGCCTTCTATTTCAAGGCCGTGATTTCCGGCATAAATAATTCCATCAACGGTCACTCTGCCCTTAAGGTCTGCCAGTTCCCTTCCGCTTATTACCCCCACCGTGACACCGGGCTGGCGGGAAAGGGACTCCAGTAGCTGCCGCACATTGTCCGGGAGATAAGCGACCTCCGGCCTCTCCACAATCGGCGTCAGCGTTCCATCATAATCAGCGAGGAGGCAGATGTGCCCCGCCCCCTTGAGACGCTCGGCAATCCCAGGCCAGACAGAGAGAAGATGCTCCAATCAGGACTCTCCGAACTCGAATTTCACCAGGTCCGAAATCATGTCGGCAGCCCACTTATAGATGTTGTTCTCCTGGACCAACTCCCTCATTTTCCGCATTCGTCTCTGTCTTTCTGCTTCTGGCATTTCTATCGCAGTTTTGATAGCTTCAGCGAAATGGTCGGTGGCAAAGGGATTCACCAGCACAGCATCCCCAAGCTCCCTGGCTGCTCCGGTAAAGGAGCTCAGGATGAGGACGCCGTCTTCATCAAAGCGGCTGGCGACAAATTCCTTTGCAACCAGGTTCATACCATCGTGCAGTGAGCTGACCACGAAGAAATGCGCCAGGCGGCGCAGTGCCATCAGTGCATCGGGAGACATATGTTCCCGCAGATGGATTATCGGCTTCCAGTGCCCCGTGCCGTGCTTCCAGTTTATTTCCCATTCCAAACTGTCTATTTCTTCATTGATTGCCTGGTAGGATGGGATGCGCACCCGGCTGGCGACACCGGCTTGTATGAAGACCATCCTTTTTCTATACTCGGGGAATTTCTCGAAGAAACGGTCTATGGCCCTGAGCCTGTCCGGGATGCCCTTGGTATAGTCGATGCGGTCGAGTCCTGCACCAATTATTTCACCGTTGTCCAGACCAAGTCGGGCCCGGAGATTTTCCATTTCAGCTTTGACTTCGGCACTCTGTGCATGGCGGGATATCGCTTCGAAGTCAACGCTGATAGGAAACGGCTGCACCGATGTCTTCTTCCCGCTGTGAATAACCTCGTGACTTTCACGGTCGATGCGTGTTTCCAGGGAACGGTCGACGGTTTCCAGAAAGTTGTTGCAATGATAGCGGATGTGGAAACCGAGAAGGTTATTGCTCAGAAGTCCCTTCAGAATCTCATCCTGCCAGGGACAGATGCGGAAGACCTCCGGATTGGGCCACGGAATGTGCCAGAACAGAGCGGTAATAATATTTGGATTTGCGTCCTTGATAAGCTTGGCGAGCAGCGCCAGGTGATAGTCCTGGATAAAAACAAACGCCTTGCGCTGTCCAACCTCCTCTAGCACGGCGCGCGCAAAGAGCTCATTGACCTGTTTATACGTATTCCAGTCAGATTCATTGAAAACAGGCCTGGTGTATACTATATGGCATAAAGGCCACAACGCCTGGTTTGAAAAGCCATAATAGTAGCCCTCCTCCTCCTTTTTGGAAAGCCAGATTCGTTTCAGGGAATATCGCGGCTCGTTTGGAGGGACTCCCACTTTATTGTCTTTGTCCACCACCTCAGCATCGGCATCGCCACTGCCGTGTGCAATCCAGGTACCCCCGCATGCCCGCATCACCGGGTCAAGGGCAACTGTAAGGCCGCTGGCGGGGACTTCCCATACAATTTTCCTGGCGGAGTAGACGTGGCTGTAGGGCTCCCGGTTGGACACTACGATGAACATGTAGTCGCGCAGTTTTTCCTGCACCAACTCAAAAAGGTTTTCTTTTGTCCACACGAGCAACTCCTTTGATAGGATTGGAGTGGGAGCATATTAATGAGAACCCTTTATAACGGACGGGGAGTATCAGGCGCAGTGTTAGATTTTGCAGGATAAACTTATATAAATATTGTACCACATCCAGCAATACCCCACGTCAAATTTAGGCGTCTTGAGACACTCGGAATTCCCACAAAGAGACTGTCCGAGAATGAAAAACTCCGGGATTGTCATTATTGCGAAACTTGTCCCTTACGATGATGCGGACATTTGAGGCGAATTAAATAGCCTTGATTTTCTAGCCTTGACCTGATATGCATCACACGTCTACGATACGGGAGCGGATTCTACCTGGGCTCTCGTTCGCCAATTGATTAGCCGGTGGGAGGCGGCGAGTTGCCGAAGTATACCTTGGTATGAGGCCACGGTATTTCGATGCCTTCCTTATCGAAGGTATCTTTCAGCCGCTTGCGGAGTTCTCCCATAACGTCCCATTGACGGATTGGAATGGTGTCACCCAGGATTTTAATGTCGATGCCTGAAGCACCCAGGTCATCCACCCTCAGTACCTGGGGCGCTTTAAGGATGAGCGGCTTCCACTGGGGGTCGTCAGCAAGCTCCTTGCCTACCAGGTTAATCACTGCAATGACACGGTCGAGGTTCTCCCCGTAAGCCACGCTTATATTCAGGTTGACCCTTGACCACTCTTTGGTATAGTTGCTGGACACCCGAATCTCCCCGTTCGGAACAACGTGCACAATGCCATCAAGGTCACGCAGCACGGTTCTCCGAAGATTGATTTCCTCCACCAGCCCGCCTATGCCTGCGATTTTGACCACATCGCCTACGTGATACTGGTCCTCAAGGAGGATAAACAATCCGCCCAGATAGTCTCTAATCAGGCTCTGGGCGCCGAAGCCGATGGCAATGCCAGCCACGCCTGCACCTGCCAGGATTGACGTGATATCTATTTTAAGTTCTGAAAGCACAGTGAAAGTAGCAGCCAGAAGTGCTACTATCTGCACGAAGCTTACAAGAACACCGGACAGGGTGTTAGCCCGCTTGCGGACCTCCTCTTTGGACTCGCCCGGATGGCGGGCCAGAGATGCGGCCACCAATGGAGGAATGAAACGGCCTGCGACAAGAACGATTACCAGGGAGATGCCCACCACCAGGGCAATTCGCCATCCGTGTTCCGCAAGCCAGTCCGTTACCGGCGTTAGCACAATGTCAAAGGTCCCGAGTATTACCAGCACTGCTGCTACCAGCGCTGCCGCTATTGTTACTAACCGGGCCAGACGGAGTACCTGGCCGGTTATACCCGGTTCTTTTCTCTGGCATACAACATCGGCATACCATCTATTGAGGGCGTTGGCAAGAGCTACCACGATATAAATGCCCATCAAGCTCAATGCAACGGACAACCCCTTGGAAAGGTATGAACTGAGCGTCTCTTCCAGGGGGAGCGGGGGAATGGCCAGGTACAGGCCGGCCAGGACAATGAGAGTGGTGACGGGCTTTTTGAGCGCGGATATTATGACGTCATCCAGGCCTATTGCGGTTTTCTGGGCGAATTTTCTGGCAATCTTTTTCAAGAAAAGCCTGAAAAGAAAAGCCAACACCAGAAAGACTGCGAAGATTAACAGGGAGAATATTAGTTGCCGTAAATCTTCTCCAGATAGCACGGTTGCCTCCTCGAATTAGGGGTATCTGTCGCTGTAATTACACCAGCTTCCCTGGTAGTTTGCAAAGGCGCCCACGGGACAATCTATCAGCAAGGAACAGAATACACCAAAGTCCATCTAAAGGCAACCCGTCGGGACTTGCCAGATGTGAGAGTGCCCCTCATAAAAGCGGGTTTTTGTGGAAGATTTGAGAGGTCGGAAAGAACGCTGAAAAGGAAGATGCGCTTAAGAAAAGTATACTAACACCAGACCAGGCAAAGCTGTAACCAAATGAAGTAACTAGCTCAAAAGCTAAAAGTCCTCCGCCTGAGGCGGACAAAACCATGACTAACGCCAAAATTAGCCATGAGCTGTCTCTTGGAGTAGAGCGAAAAGGCTCTTATTCCCTTTCCCCAAAACCAACAGTTATCTGTTACTTTTCCTTTCTTTGCCACTTTTGATTTTTGTGTTGTAGCTTTGACTTAAGTAAAGTAAAGGAACTCGTCTACCTCAGTTGAGTTTCGGCGTTATGAGACTGCTATGCTTCCCAACATTGCCATCTTCATCGATTTCGGCCACGCTGTTAATCTCTACCTGAATGGTGCCGATAGCCACATTTTCTTTATCGAAGGTCACTCTGCACCCGATTTTATGGATTTCGGACACGTCTTCCACCTGTGCCGAGCCGTACATGTACACCGTAAACAACACGTCCTTTTTCACCCATCACTCCTTTCACCTCTGACAGTGCAATTACTGTCGCACCCTGTTCTGTCTTGCATCACCTGGCTAGCGGCGGTTAATAAACGCCATCACAAAGAAAGCCACTAATGCCCCCATGAGCATAATCAGAAGTACGTTCCTTAGTATTCTGCTAACCTTGCTTTCTTTCTTTATGTCCGGCTTCTCTTCACTCTCACCGGTGGCCATCCCGTCCGGCTTTTCCTCCAGGCCTTCCTTTCTCACGACTTATCCTCCCTTTGCCGCCTCTGGCCGGTTATGCCTCTTGTTTGACTGCTCTCATTACTTGGACAGGCAAGTGCTCGCCGCGATAACTATTCCTACGATAACAACCAGGAGCAACATCCACCCGCCATACATCAAGAAGTGAAGAAACTTCTTTCCAAAACCGGACTTCTTACCGTTCTCTTTTTTAGGTTGTGTGTTCATTTTCTCCTCCATAATAATCTACACGTTCAAACGTGCAGGGCGTCATTAATGCCGTCCCTGGCGAGTGTTATTTGAATGGCCACGGAGCCCTACGTCCCTTTCCGTTTCAGGACTGCCTGGTTCTTGGCCGTCATGTAGCCTTCGAAGAGGATTAGGTCCGGGTGCTCATCGAACGTCTCCCAACTGGTAACAACCACACCCTTTTTTGCCGCCTCGCTGAGCTTAAAGACCCGCATGAAAGTCACGGCTGTCCCATCCAGCATACCCGCGCGCTCCACGCATCTCACGTCCCTGGATAAAGTATCCACATCCATTCCGTGTTCTGATACCAGGTGTCCCCAGGCTCCGTCATGAATTTCCTGGACCACCTTCGGCTTTTTGGTGAACAGTCCCATACCTTACCTCCAATATTGATAGTCATCAGTGAGCCATCAGCATATCCCGCTCTTTTCAAGGGACTGTAACATGTGCCAGTCAAACCACAGTTGAATAATAGTCTAATGATGGTTTGATATTAGTTAAATTTTA
>JACPPQ010000033.1 GCA_016190925.1 Chloroflexota bacterium
CTTTCGAAAAAGCCTGCCCCGTACCTGATACGGGGAGCCTGTCCCGTGCTTGACACGGGATTGATACGGGGGAGATTGAGAGGGATTTCAAATCCCCCTAAGTCGAACTAAACCTTATCACCCTGTCTTTGCGAGACCCGCCTTTGGCGGGGCGAAGCAATCCCGTAGCTTGATGACAGTTTATCCATCGATACTTACCAAGAGTCTTAAAATAATTTGGACTTGTCTTTGCGAGACCCTTCCGCAGAAGGTCGAAACAATCCGTACGATTGGCTGAGTATGATTCTTTGTTTGGGACTTGGAATTTCCGGTTTATCCGGGTTAGGTATTTAGATGACTGGTGGGGGCTATGAAAACATTATCAAGGTTGCTTGCTTCTTTAGCCGTGGCGGCGCTGGCTATGTTTTTGCTCGCCCCGGTAGCTAATGCTGTACCTCCAACGCCACACAGCTTTTACGGCACATTAAAAATAAACGGGCAGGATGCTCCGATAGGCACCGTGGTTACTGCCAGGTTTGGTGCCGGGGTGACATGTGGCACTTATACCACTACTGAAGCCGGCAAGTATGGAAATACAGCAACAGCCAGCTACCTCGTCGTAACTAATGATAACCTGGTTGGGGGTGACACTATCAGATTCTATGTGAATGGTGTCGACACCGGTCAGACCGCATCATTTATCCCCGGCGGTGGACCAACCCAGCTTAACCTGTCTACTGGACCCATCCACAACATCACCACCGGTGAAAACTTCGCCACCATCCAGGCCGCCATTGATGATGCTGATACCCAGAACGGGCACGTCATAAAGATAGATGCGGGCACCTATACCGAGAACGTCAACGTCACCAGGCAGGTCACCATCGAGTCCACCTCCGGCAATCCGGCGGACACCGCGGTAGTGGCAGCCAACCCCAACGACCACGTCTTCGAGGTATCGGCGGACAACGTGACTATCAGGAACCTGACCATCTACGGAGCGAACGGAGTGGATAAGGCGGGTATCTATTTTGGCATATCCACTGACCACGGCGCCATTGCCAACAACCGCGCCGGCTACGATGCCGGTCATAAGAACTTTATTGGCATTTATCTGTCCTCCGCAAATGACAACACGGTTTCCGGGAACACGGCCAGTTTCAACACCAATACTGGTATCTACCTGAATTCCTCCAGCAATAACACCATCTCCGGCAACACCCTCTCGAACAACTGGTACGGCATCAACCCGGTTTCATCGTACATCAACACTATCTCTGGCAACAACGTCTCGAACAACGCCAACGGCATCGTGGTGGAGTATTCGAACAATAACACTATCTCCGGCAACGCCAGTAACTCGAACGACAATATTGGCATCTACCTGGATAATTCCGGTAATAACACCATTTCGGGCAACACGGCAAGCTCGAATGGCGCCTATGGCATCTACCTGGGCCAATCCGATAACAACGCTATATACCTGAACAGCCTCAGTAGCGCCACCAATGTTTTTTCTACTTCCTCAACCAACGCCTGGCAATCGCCGACCAGGCTGGCTTATATGTTCAATGCTCAGACTTTTAAGAGCTATCTCGGCAACTACTACAGTACCTACAACGGGACGGATGCTAACAATGACGGCATCGGTGAGGCCGGTTACGCCACTGACGGCACAGGTGACGGCTATCCCCTGAAGCAGGCACGCGCCAGCTACGAGTTGCAGACATGGTATCTCGCCAACCCCACCATGTACAAGAATGACATGACCAGGAGCGGCGGAACTGCCAATATAGCTGCCTCCGGTAATGTTATCTGGAAAGCTAATGCGGCGGTTACAAGTGAGACGGTATTTCCCGCTGGAGTTCAGGCTGATGGAACATCATGGACTGGACGCATAGTGTTCGATTCGGCGCCGGCAACCGGGCATACCTTTACCGTTGAGGTTGGTTCCTCCATCAACGGGAGTGACTTTACCGCCGGTGGCGCTCAGGCTACTCTGACCGGTGACGGTTCCAAGAATGCATTTAACTATACCACCAATGCCGCCTCATTTACCGTGCAGGACGGCAAGTTCCTGGCTCTCAAAGTAACCAACAACAGTGGCTCGGCTTACAGTCTGCGTGTGGGTGGGGCATGGGGCTATGTTTCAGCGCCTTTTGCGCAAGCGCCGCAGGCAGTCCCCGGTGATGCCAACGGCGATGACAGTGTAAATGCCCTGGACATCACTAAGGTTGAACGGGTGATAGCTGGCCTGGATGCGACAACTCCGGGAGCGGATGCCAATGGGGACGGCAATGTGAATGCTCTCGATATAACGAAGGTGGAGCGGCTCATAGTGGGGCTGGACCCGTAGGGGCAGCATGCAAAGTAGCATGTAGCCTGAGGCTGTGCGAAATAGCCACCTATGAAGCATTTTGTCATTCCCGCGAAGGCGGGAATCCAGAAATATGAAGCTGGTTCCTGACTCGTAGATTCCCGACCAGGTCGGGAATGACAGTTTTCAGACAGTCTCAAACGTCTCCCTTTCACAAAGGGAGATAGAGAGGGATTTTTTAAGGTAATTTTTGATTATGCCAGTTTATAAACCAGCTCTACCCCTGGTACAGGATGCGGTTGCAGCTACTGCACTGCACCAGGTAACCGCCCCTCACCCGCTGCAAATCGGTGGTGGGCAGGGAAATCTGGCAGCCGCGGCATATCCCCTGCTCTACCTTTGCTACGGCTTTTCCCCGTTGCTTTCTGAGCCTCTGGTAAAACTCCAGCGCTTCGGGGTCGATCTGTGCCGCCAGCGCCTGTCGTCTCTGCGTCAGGTCGGCCAGGACCGCTTTGAGCTTCTCGATGTCCGCGGATAGCTGTTTCTGCTGGCGCCGCCACTCGGCCTCCATCTGTTCCAGCTCTCTGCGCCCGGCAACGATGTCTTTCGTGACAGTATCGGCCTGCTCCATCAGCGCCAGCGCCCTGTCCTCGAACTGGCTGCGCCTCGCCTTGAGCGCCTCGACCTCCTGTTGCAGGCTCATGAGCTCTTTGGGGTTCCTCACCCGGCCGCTGTAAAGCTCGTCTTCGGCTTTTTTTATCTTCGAGGTGAGGTCGTCCGTCTCCCATTCTGCGCTGCGCTGCTGCTTCTTAAGCTCTTCCAGGCGCTGTTCCGCGGACGCAAGCCTGTCCCTTGCCTGGATGACGGCCTTGCTCTCCCCGAGCTGGCTGACCAGGCGTTCCAGCGCCTGCTCGTGGGACTCAATCTCGAGGTCGAGCTCCTGTAACTGGTAAAGCTGTCTGGCAATGCTCATTGTTGTCTCATTCTAACCTTTTTGTGACTAGCGGTCAAAGCCGTCAATGGTGCCCTTTGAAAGGCGGATGGATTGGTTCAGGTTCGCCGGGCTGCTTTTTGAACAGGAAGTTACGCAGTATGACCGGCGGGATAATCGTTGTCAGGAGGCTCATCAGTATGATAGCCGCGTACATATCCGGCTGTATCAGGTTCTGGCTCAGCCCTATCAGCGCCACTATCATCGCCACCTCTCCTCTGGGAGTCATCCCGAATCCCACCGTCAGAGAGTCCCGCAGGCCCATGCCCCGGAGCGTGGGTAAGCCGCACCCTATCACCTTGCTCAGTATCGCCACTGTCGAGAGCGCCAGTATGAAAACCAGCAAGTCCCGCGTGATGACATGCAGGTCCATGATTATGCCCAGGGATATAAAGAAAATAGACGCAAAAATGACCTGCAGGTGGTGGGCGCCTTCCCTGAAGATTTCGCCCTGCTCCAGCTTGACTCCCGCAAAGACGGCGCCGGCCAGGAAAGAACCTACGATGGCAGACAGCCCCACGAACTCCGCCGTCATGGCGTACAGGAACGCAATCATGATGGCGAAGATAAAAAGGGCTTCCGGGTATTTCCGGGCCACCCTCGTGGTGTCGATTTTGACGATTAGCTTGCTCAGGGCCAGTTTTCCCACCAGTACCCCGCCGACCATAAAACCGATAGCTTTTACCGCGGTCAGAACAATCGCTGCGGATGACAGCTCATCTGAGACGATTCCCTCGGCAATTGCCAGCGCCAGCAGCGCCAGGATGTCGTCAATCACCGCCGCGCCGATGATTGCCTTTGCCGCCGCGGTCTGCAGCTTGCCCATCTCCCGCAGGACGTTGGCGGTGATGGCGATGCTGGTCGCCGTGAGCGCCGTCCCCACAAAGACGGATACCCGGAAATCAAAACCGAACAACTGCGCCAGGTAGAAGCCGCCTATCCAGGGGACGATAACCCCGGCCAGGGCAATGAGAAAGTAGCTCGGTTTGGTTATCTCCTTGATTTCAAACTCCAGCCCGATGGTAAAGAGCAGCACCACGGCGCCCAGGTGGGCCAGGCTCGATACGAAATCCGTGTAAGTAACCAGGCCCAGAAGGCTCGGCCCGACGATGATGCCCGCCAGGATAATGCCCACGACTGCGGACTGGTTGATGCGGTAGGCGATGAGGTAGCCTGCCAGCGCCACGAACATCAGCAGGCTCATTTGAAACTCTACGGTGGAAACAATTGCATTTTCGGCAGGCAAAGGACATCTCCTATCTCAATTAGTAACACATAGAATAATACCTTCTGGCCGCACTGGCAGTCAAAAACGTGGCCCGCCAAATCAAAAAACACGACAAAAGTTGCTAGCCAAAAGAGAACAGATGTGCTATTATGTTTTGACAGGAAAAAACAGCCGGTATTCGTTTCCCGTTTTTTAATATTTACGCATGAGAAACGAATATTAGCCTCGAAAAACCATTCGTTTCTAAGGCAAAACGAAAAACTCA
>JACPPQ010000038.1 GCA_016190925.1 Chloroflexota bacterium
GCACCACGAAGTATGAAAATAGTGCGTTTGATTTAAGCTGTCATTCTGGCGAAGCTTGTCCCGCACCGCGATACGGGAGCCAGAATCCAGACCTCGTTTTCCCACCCACCGCTGGATTCTCCGCCTGAGGCGAACGCTGGAATGACACAATGGCGAGGCGAGAAGCCTATTTTCGTAATAATGAACCTGAAAGGCATTGGTGGATTGCCGGAGCTCTTCTAAGTGGAAACCTCTGTACCTATGTCCATCTCAAGGCCATCGTAGGCCAAAAGGGCTTCCGGGTGCTCTTTGTTGAACTCGTCTTCCCTGGCAATGGTCTCTTTGCCCAGGTGAGTGAAAATGATATTGGTAATGCCCTGCTTTTTGCACCAGTTGATTTGTGTTGTAGTCCTGGTATGGCCGAAGAGAATGTCGTCTCTTCTTCTTACAAGGTTGGCCTTGATGGATGAGCCATCCCCGATATAATAATCAACGCCTGCCAGAATATTCTCTTTTTCGATTATGTCAACAAGGTCGGAGTTATAGATGAAGGTGCAATCGGGGGTCTTCACCCTGTAACCCACTGCCGGGCATCTAATGGAGTGCAGCACCCTGTAAGGCATGCAACTGAACTGACCAATCACGAATCCAGCGCCCGGCTCAATCACTCTTGGGTTTTCAGGCCTGAACTTCCCATACTCAAGGGTCTCCTTGGTGAGATATACGGGAACGGCGCTTTTCACGTCTTCGTAGAGCCAGGCATAATGGTCGGGATGCGCATGCGTGATGAGGATGGCGTCAGGAGCAAGCTCCTCAAGGCTATATTTGCGCAGCTTTCCATAGTCGAGCAATATTTTGCTCTCTCCCGCTTTCACCAATAAAGAAGAGTTGAATTTATGGGTCTCGGTGTATTCTTCTATCTCACCCTTGGTGCCGAGAAAGAGCAGCTTGGTCATAATACTCCTTAAGTTTTTTGAAATCCTCTTCGAACCGCTCCCTGATTTTCGGGAATCTCATAGCTGCCGCAGGATGATATGTCTCCATGTAGCGGATGCTTTCAAGGCGGGGCGTCTTCCAGGCCACTTCTCCCATGAGAACGATGGTCCGCGGCTTGAGTAGCTTAATCTGTTCCAGCAGGCACGGCATGCAGGTAGCAATTTCTGCGGGCGCTGGCTTCCTGTTTCCCGGAGTTTTACATTTAACCACGCTGGTGATGAAAAGCCTATCGCGCCGGATGCCGTTTTTCTCCAGCACGGAGTCGAGGTACTTCCCCGACCTGCCCACGAAAGGCCGTCCCACCCTGGCCTCTTCTGCCCCGGGGTTTTGCCCGATGAGCATGATTCCGGCATCCGGCGGCCCTTCTCCGGGAACGGGACTGCCTCCGTCCAGGCAAAGGGTGCATTTCTTACAGGCGCTTATCTTCCTGTTCAGCTCTGCAATGTCCATTCTTACCCCGCTACAAGTCGCCCTCATTCAATGGAAGCTGGGCGCCGGCTCGTTTCGCAGGCTTGCCGGCATTCTCATCCTCTATAAGTGCCTGCATTGGCAGCTCTTTCAAAGGCAGCTTCAGCGCCCTGAGCAAATCAACGGCGTTGCGCGGCGCATAGCCCTGCCAGTGGTTATTGAAGAAAGCAAAGACGAGCTTCACCTTCTTGCTGGCCGCCTCTACCTTCAGAGCCAGTTCGTCTATTTCCTGTGGGGAGTAGAGATACTTGTACCGGGTCTCGCTGTCCCCTTTCCACCACATCTCAGCGTTCCTGCCGTGGAAACGGAAATAGGCAAAATCTGCCGTCAACGGCACTTTAGTCCCGACTGAAGATTTGAACTTCGGCTCATCGATGTGCACCCAGGCAACATTGTTTCCTTTCAGCAGTTTCGCAATGTTCGGGTCGTCACTCCAGCTACGGTGCCGCAGTTCCACTGCCAGCCGGTGCTGGCCGAATGTCCTGATAACCGCCTTCAATATTTGCTGCCCGTGGTCATCATTTACAAAGCCGGGAGGAAACTGTGCCAGCAATGCGCCCAGCTTGCCATGCTCAGCAAGCGGCCCGATGCAACTCTTGAAAATATCGATATCCTCCTGCGAGATGGTAGCGTCCCTGCCGGTAGCTTTCTCATATATGCGAGGGTGGGTGAACTTCTGCCACAGCTTGACCGTGAAGGTGAAACCATCCGGCACCTTACGCGCCCAGTTTTGAACATATAAGGGGTTTGGAGGCGCATAGAACGAACTGTTAAGCTCAACGGCGTTGAAGAACCGGCTATAATACTCCAACTCATCTACTCTTCCCTTCGGATAGAAATGTCCCGTCCAGGTGCCTTCTCCTCCGGGATAAGACCAGCCTGACGTGCCGACATATACCTGAGCCTGAGCGGACATCTTGCCTCCCTTTCAACAATTATAAGAACAGAACAGGAAAAGAACAAACGCCGGTGCTAAGCTTCATAAACATCGCTTACACCCTGTTGCACACCTACCCTTCGAAGTGATATACTTTCACCAGAAAACTGAATAACAAGAATCTCCGAGCCTTCTTTCCTAAAGGAAGAAATCCTATGGGAAGCTGGCCGGTAGGGTACCACTGGAAACGGTGATGCCTCCCGTGTTTGGAAAGGAGATGGCTTGCGATGACATGTATTTTTGTCATGCAGAGCACCTCCTTGTTGAGGTGCTTTTTTATTACCATTTTTGCAGTCGTCTACGTCCGGAATTTTGAAAAGGAGATTAGCGATGAGAAAAGCAACCTGTTTCCTTTTGAGTTTACTTACGATTTTGTCTATCCTGGCTGCAATTGCCGGGTGTTCTAACGCCGGAGCGGAAGAGCCTCTCACGCCGAAAGAGAGAGTGCGTGTTGCAACCACCACCAGCCTTTATGATACCGGACTATGGGGCTACCTTGAGCCGATGTTCGAGAAGAAATACAAGGTGGAGCTTGACGTGCTTTATGCCGGCACCGGTATAGCCTTCGAGTACGGCAAGAGAGGGGACGTGGATGTCATCACCATCCATGACAAAGCTCGGGAAGAGCAGTTTATCAGCGAAGGATACGGAGTAAAGCGCGTCCCCTTTGCCTATAACTATTTCATCATTGTCGGTCCGGCAAGCGACCCGGCGGGAATCAAGAGCATGTCACCTGAAGACGCTTTGAGAAAACTTCAGTCCATGAAAAGCGTGCCCTTTATATCTCGCGGCGACGATTCCGGGACTCATGCCAAAGAGAAATCTCTATGGAAGAGCGCCGGCTTTGATTACGCAGTCATCAGAAAGGCAGGGGCATGGTACATCGAGGCGGGTTCAGGCATGGGGCCAACGCTGCTCATGGCAAGCGAGAAGCAGGGCTACACCCTCACCGACGTGGGCACCTTCCTAGCTTACAAGGGAAAGCTTAACCTGACGCCCATTGTAGAAAAAGGGAGCGCCTTGCTCAATGTCTACTCCGTCATTGCCATCAACCCGCAGAAAACCAGCGGCGTAAAAGCCACAATGGCGAACAACATGGTGGACTTTTTGACTTCTCCGGAAATACTCGGAGTTATCGGCAAATATGGCACCGGCAAATACGGCTCACCCCTGTTCTACCCGATTACCGGAACAGAGCCGACAAGCTAAAATCGAGTCATGTGTCTCTCAAATAGCCTTACACGTGGTCTCTCTCCCCTTGCGGGAGAGATGCAAAGCCTGCCCCGTACCTTGATACGGGGTGAGGGGTAGTCTATGATGTTCACTATCACCTTGGTTCTCCCCTGTAGCGAGACGTTATCTGTCAAGTCATTTACGAGACGGTAGACTAGGCCCGCTCGATTTCGGGTTGACTTCGCCGAGAAGTGGTGTTAGTATATCTCATTGGGAGAATTTATGCTTGTTACTTTGGTTTTATAGTCGCGGAGTTAGCACCCCGGTAGAGTTCAGGCTGATAGTGCGTTTTGTCTCTTCTAGCCGCTCCCTCCGGAGCGGTTTTATTTTTCTCTAAACAGGGAAGTAGGGTTAAAGCAGCCGCGGGGTGCTATCCGCGGCTTTTTTGTTGCTAATGGATTTCAGCTAATCATCTTACCTCCAAAGATAGGAGAAAATATTATGCGCATCAACGCGAGTGAGTATCAGCCGGACATTCTCGAAGACCTGGGTTGGGATTCATGTTTTCAGAAGCATTTCCAGGCATTGACAATCCCTGGTTCAGTGCCCGCCAGAGTCATTTCTGAATCTAAGGGCTCTTTTCAAGTACATAGCGGATACGGTACATTAGCTGCCAGGGTATCGGGAAGAATGCGATACCTCGCAAGAGAAAAAGAACAATATCCAGCTGTGGGCGACTGGGTCGCAGTGAAACCCTTAATTGGGGAGCGGAAGGGTATAATCCAAGTCGTATTGCCGAGAAAGAGCAAGTTTTCCAGGAAGGTCGCCGGCGAGCGGACTGAAGAACAGATTGTCTCGGCTAATATAGATACTGTTTTCATTGTCAGCAGTCTGGACGGTGGCAGAAACTTCAACCTCCGAAGGATTGAGCGATACCTTACGCTTGCATGGAGCAGTGGGACTACCCCGGTTATCGTTCTCAACAAAGTCGACCTGTGCGGGGATGTCGATATGTACATTCGAAGTGTGGAGAGCATTGCTCCGGGGATATCCATTCATCCTGTCAGCGCCAAACGAAAGCTTGGGCTGGGAGCGCTCAGGAGATACCTGACTAAAGGGCATACTGCTGCCTTTTTAGGCTCTTCCGGCGTCGGTAAGTCTGCTCTTATTAATGCTTTACTTGGCGTAAACAAGCAGGAGACTGGAGAGGTTCGTGAAGATGACCGCATGGGTAGACATACTACGACCCGGCGTGAACTTATCCTTCTACCCGGCGGCGGCATCGTGATTGACACACCTGGCATGAGGGAAATTCAGCTATGGGCTGGAGAAGAGTACCTCAAGGAAGCTTTTCAGGATATCGAAGCGCTTGCTGAACAATGCCACTTTAGCGATTGCAGTCATAACACCGAAATAGGCTGTGCTGTTAGAGCCGCAATTGTCCGGGGTGAATTAGAGCCGTCGAGGCTGGACAGCTATCAGAAGCTACAAGGTGAATTAAAGTATCTGGCTTCAAAGGAAGAACATGGTACACGTCTGTATGAAAAGCAGAAATGGAAGAAAATAGCCAAATGGTCGAAGGAATTGCAAAATAGACCAGACATCTTGCTCTGACCTCGTTCCAACGTCTACTCGTTAGACTCTGCCCGGTGGTTCACCATGAGCTACTGGGCAATTCTATTTTTGTTATGAAAAAGTGCGCAAATCTATTAGCAGGTTTTGAAGAGCAATTGGTTGAATTGTACTTGATTGGGTGGGCATTCCAATCCCCCTATTGTGGGAATAAATAAATTTTCTCGTGTCAGCTTTGTAGTGAATGACACAACATGGTTCGACTTTAGTCAATAACTGAACACAGGTCTTCTTTACCTTGACGGCTGATGAAAACACCTGCCTCACCCCACCAGTCCCCCCCTCACCCACCAAAACAATTGCCTTGAGCGTAGGGGCAGGTTTCAAACCTGCCCGCCCCGGAAATATTTCATCATTACCCCGAAAATAGGCTTCTCGCCTCGCCATTGTGTCATTCCAGCGCAGCCTGTCCCGTACCGCGATACGGGAGATGGAATCCAGTGGTGGAAACGGGGTCTGGATTCTGGCCTGCGCTTGCCTCCGATGAAGCTTTAGCGCAAGCAGGCCAGAATGACAGCGCACTATTTTCATACTTCGTGGTGCTGGCTGCAAGCCAGAATGAAAATTCCCACCAAATGTGACAAAACCGCCTTGGCAAAATAAGCACTGTTGTTCTACAATATGTAGGTATCTCCCTTTGTAAAAGCCTGCCCTGCCTGCCCGCCGTAGCCTTGTGCGTAGGCGGGAGC
>JACPPQ010000039.1 GCA_016190925.1 Chloroflexota bacterium
CCCACGAGCGATGAAAATAAACTGACCAAACAAAACGTCTCCCTTTCGCAAAGAGCCTGCCCCGTACTTGATACGGGGGAGATTGAGAGGGATTTTAAATCCTCTAAGCAGAATTTAGCCTTTATTTTATAGGTAAATCTTTAGCCATCGAAGCTCCATCGGTGCGTAGTTGGCCACCCCCTCCGCCATCCTGAGATGAAGTAGCATAACAAATGTAGGGTGGGTGGAGCGCAGCGTAACCCACCACCCGGCGCCATTGAGAAGGAGTCCACCCGCCTCAGACGTACAAAACCACAATGTAACACTTCATATTTGAAACCGTCTTATTAATTTTTAAGTTGCAACTTTGACTTTTGTCCTTCGTAGAAGGATGAGTTTTGAGTTATACTTTACATAACTTATGCAAAAAACGAATCAAAACGAATATTTTCTCCAGTCCGTTTTAGCCTCAACTTTACATAAGTTATCTCCAAAACGAATCATAACCAAAATATTATGTCAACCATTTTTAGCTTCCGCTTAACATAACTATAAAAACGAATCCCCCCTATCTGCTTAGCCTTGATTCGTTTCCCGTCAAAACATATTAGCACATTTGTCCTGTTTTGTCTAGCAAGTTTTGTCATATTTTTCCCTTATAAGAACCGGTTTCATACAGCCTCCAGCCTCATTTCCTGTACCCCTTTGAGCTTTAAGGCCTATCTTTGTATAATATAGACAGACTGGATACCCAATATCGAATGGATTGGAGAGTGCCATATGGCTGATATTAAAAGCGCTGCTGAGATAGCTGCGGAAAAGGTCCGGGAAATAGGCACAGCCACGGAAGAAGAACGCCTCAGTTGGAAGTATGTTCCTGATGGAGAGAGGCTGGCCGCCAGGTACCTCAAAGGCGAAGCCGACCTCGCCGCCGAGCTGCGCACGTACGATGACAAGGCCAGGAAATACGTCGCCAAAGGCGCTCAGGACGTGCTCACAAGAAACATCGATATGCCCCGGAATGATTTCTCCCGCAAGAATAATAAAATAGCCATGGAAGGCATCAAGGCCATCAAGACCGATAAAGTCGGGGTGGAGAACATCTTCAGCAGGATACGGCAACTTTTCAAGCATTTCTCGGAGCAGGGAGAATCGCAGAAGAAACAGGCCTACCAGGCGCTGAAGGCTGACTTCGAGGCCAAGCTGAGACAGGCGGTACAAAAGCAGATGGGCACCACCGCCGGAGTCAGGATTGATGCGGAATCACATCCTCAGTTCCAGGAGGAATGGCGCAAGATGCTGCGGCAGATGGACTCCCAGTATTACAACGTTTTGAGCGAATACAAGCAGGAGTTGGAGGCTTTACCTTAGTTGCTTGTAAAGCAACATCGACAAAAGATTGTCGATAAGGTTAATGCTAAAGAACTGTGCTCTTGGCACATGGCAATAAAAAGAAATACAGGGTTTCCAAAGGGACGGTGTCCCTTGGCCGCACGCGGAGCCTGCCCCGTACTTGATACGGGGGTCAACGCCCCGCAGTGCGGAATTGCTTTACAAATGGTTTTTGGCATTAATTCCCCCGAAGGGGGCTCTTCTTCCGAGCTAGTCTCGGACGAAGCCTAGTCCGTTATCAATAATATCTTGCGCAAAATGGAAAACTTTTTCTGGTGGTTGGGCGGGTTTTTGAATTTGATATTTGTGATTGTTTCGGATTTCGATATTAGTGCTTAGAATTTCCAGCTTGTCTGGGTTAGGTTGGGTATGGACATCGACGAGGAAAGAATCAGCAACGCCGTAAGGCAGACCGAGATACTGAGGGCGCCCAGGCAGAGCCTGGCTACCTTCGGCACGACCAATATTTACTACTACCTGCTCACCGAACCCGTTTACTCCGACCTGGTGAAAAGCGGCCCGGCAGAAACGGTTATCAGGGAAGGCAAAGTGCTGGCGGAAAAGCCCAGGATTGTCACGCCCTATTACCTCACACGCCTCGAAGGGTTCAGCCCCAGCGCGCGGAGCTACTTCGAGAAGTTGTGCACGACTCTCGGGCAACATGCGCCGGGTTTATTTTACACCTATCGCAACGAGCCGAAGCAACTGAACATCGTCTCGGACAGCATGTCCTCCGTAGTAAGCAAAATCAACGCCGACATCGATAAGCGCGGCGACCCCCTGGCTGCTATTATCAAGGGCGAGGACCAGCTATGGGACGTATCCCTGATGAAGTTCATCTATGAGCTTACCACGAGGTCTCTGCCGGATAACGTATCGCAGTTGGCTGCACGCGGCCTTCTGGAAACAGATTCCAGGGGAGTTCCCGCAGATACCCGGCTCAGAATCGACCGTATGTTCGCTATGGCTGCCAACGGTGAAGTCGAACCCCGCGAACTAAGGGACGAACTCGAGCGCTGGGACCTTTTTTCGGAATACGAAGACAGGTTCTTTGCCCTTTTCAGAAAGTAAAGGCCACGCCCGTATTCGCAAGACGGAGAGGCACAGAAGACGGAGCATCCTATAAACGTCTTTGCGAGTCCTTCCGCAGAAGGATGAAGCAATCTCAATCCCCTGTCACGGAGACGGTGACGCGTATTTAACAGGTCAAATGAGGTTGCTTCGGGCTGAGCTCCTCACAAAGACAATCGGCGGCTACTTTATAAAGTGGGCAATATCAAAACCGGAGGCAATTCATGGAAATTTCGGTGATAGACGCCAGAGACCTCTCCGAGGCCTGGTTCCTTTGTCTGTGTAAGATCCTGGAGCGCGGCCACGAATACCGCATAGAGCGCGGCAGCTACGCCGGGCAGCGCCGCAAGGAGCTTGATTTCGTAGTGGTGCAGATACGTCATCCCGGCACCAGGCCGCTTCTGCCGGATGTGCCACAGGGTGTGCCATCGCCTACCTCAATGGAATATATCGAATCTTATCTCCCCTACCTTATGACAGCGCACAGGGCGGAAGGCGAGCAGTATACCTACGGGCAATACCTCGAAAAGCAGATAGCGGAAGTCATCAAGATGTATAAAAATGACGGCTACAATACCAACCAGGCTTTTATGGCCGTCGGCGATGAAAAATCTATCTATCTTTCCGACCCGCCGTGCCTGCGTGGCATAGACACCCGGATACGTGACAACAAGCTCAACTTCGTGGTGTTCTTCCGCTCCTGGGACCTGTGGGCCGGCTTCCCGTCCAACCTGGCCGCGCTTCAGCTTCTTAAAGAGTACATGGCTTCAGAGATAGGCGTGGAAGCCGGAGAGACGATTGGCATGAGCAAGGGACTGCACCTCTATGAATACAGCTGGGAGCTGGCGAAACTGGTGGTATGCAGGTAAGGATATGCTCGTTTTGAAAATAGCATCCCCGCCTTGCGAATATGTCATTCCCGCGAAAGCTGGAATCCAGGTCCACCGCTATGTCATTCCCGCGAAAGCTGGAATCCAGTCCCACCACTATGTCATTCCAGCGAAGGCTGGAATCCAGGGGTGGGGATGGATGTTGTCTGAATTCCGACTTTCGCTTGCCTTCGCTGACCTGCCCGCCGCACAAGGCTGTGGCAGGCGAAAGCTTTAGCGCAAACAGGTCGGAATGGAACGAGAGTGTGAGGTTTACAGTATTCCGAAACCCCGCTAGCCCTTCACTTTTACATGCAGATAGAGGTCGCCGGATAGTTTTTTGTCCTTTAATCCCATGCCCTTCAGCCTTATCTTCATTCCGTTCTGCACGCCCCGTGGGAGCTTGACCAGCAGCTTCTTGGTTTCACTCCCCCTCTTGTACACTACCTCTTTTTCCCGACCGGTTGCCGCCTCATCAGGCAAGACCTCAAGCTCGATGTGATGGTCGAGGGCTTGCTTAGGTGGCTCGAACTTCAAACCGAAGAGCGTGCGCAGCGCAAAGGCGCTTAGCTTCACCACGAGCTTTGTGAACAACCTGTCGAACCAGCCTGCCTTGCGAATAGGAAAACCGGCATACGGCTGGCTTTGTTGAGAAGCAGCGGCATCGCCAAAACTATAAGCCTGTCGATGGACACCACCGGAAGTGCCGTAAAACTGGAACACAACACCCTGCCCCCCATAAAAGACCCTGTTGAGGAAGTCCTGGTCGAACCGGAGTCCGCCTTGAGCGAACATGCGGTTCAGCTCGTTCATCATGGAAGGGTCGGAGAATATGCCGTTGAAGATGTCCTGCTGAGAGTACTGGAAGCCAGTTCCGGAGCCGACTCCGGCAAACTGGCCCTTCCTGGCGAAGTCGTACTGGCGTCTTTTCCCTTCATCCCCAAGCACGCCGTAAGCCTCGTTAAGCTCTTTGAACTCCGCTTCGGCCTGCTTTTCGTTGCCCGGATTCTTGTCAGGGTGACACTTGAAAGCCATTCCCCTGAACGCTCTCTTTACGTCCTCCTGGCTGGCGTTTTCAGGCACTCCAAGAATCTGATAATAATCTTTCACCTTGTATCTCTCTTTTTACTACTTCACATTTGGCCGGCTTTAGGTCTATTATGTAAGTAGAGCCAATCGCTGATGCCAGTTTTATTATAGCATCTGAAAGGCTTCCGCCCCAATTAAGCGTGGCGAGGGGTGGTGGCCAACTACGCTCTGATGGAGCTTCGATGGCTAAAGGATTCGTTTGTGAAAAGGCAATTAATCCGGATTGCCAGACGTAGTTTCAGCGCAGGCCGGGAGAGGTTATTTGTGAAGAGACTGAAAGTCGCATTCGCAGTTACCGCCGGAGTAGCGCTGATTCCCCTGATTGCTGCCAGCCGTCCTCCTGTTCCGTCATTTGACCAGAAGCTGGATTCTATTGTCTCACAGCACCGGTTCAGTATCGCCGGGTGGGAAATCAAGTCGCTCATTAATGACATCAAGAAAAGCAACTCCTCAAAAGATTCGCTCGTAAAAGCCGAAGCAACAGGGACTTCAGAGTACTTTTCGCTTACGGAGCGTATCAGGGGGTTGAAACGGGAACTTGCGGCAGATGGCAATGGCTTCGGGCAGGGCGACCCGGTCAAGCTTGGAAATGAACTGGGCCAACTGGAAGCCCGGAGGGCTGCCATTACGCCTGATACAGAAAGCACCATCGCGAAGCAGATAGAGGATGTCCTTGCAGAGCAGGGAATAGGCAACCCGTTTGAAAAGTACCTGAAGCTGAGTGTCTTCCCGCCGGTGAACTTCAAGCTGCAAACCCCGCCTCACCTGCTGGTAATTTCGCCCCGGGACAAGATAGAAAACATGAAGAACCTCCTTCTCCGCCAGGACATCACCCTTGACGAAATGGAAAGCATCGAGAACCAGGTTGAGCAGGAGGGTGTGTCGACCCTGGTACTGGAGCTTGGCGGACTGGCAACCGCCTACCCCACCTTCGTCACCAACAATGCCGACCTGCGTTTCACCATTAACGCAGCCGTTGAAGAGTGGCTGCACCAGTACCTCTTCTTCAAACCTCTGGGGTTCCGCTATGCCCTCGACACGGCGGGAATACGCCCCGATTATCAAATCGCCATCATTAATGAGACCGTTGCCGGAATGGTAAGCCGGGAAATCGGCGCAATGGTGTACGAGAGGTACTACCGGACGAGTACGGTAACAAAGCCCGAAGCAAGACCGACTTCTCCACCGGCCTTCGACTTTAACCGCGAGATGAGGGAGATAAGAAAGGCGGTAGACGCTTTTCTTGCCCAAGGCCAGGTCGAGCAGGCGGAGCAATTCATGGAAGAAAAACGGCTATTCCTGGCTTCGAAAGGCTACCACATCAGGAAGCTGAACCAGGCATACTTTGCCTTCTACGGCACCTACGGCGACCATCCCATGTCCGTCAGCCCCATCGGGACCGAGGTGAGACAGCTGCGGGCGAAGGCCGCGTCCCTCAAGGACTTCCTGGAGACTGCCTCCATGATAACCGTACGAGAGGACTTACAGAGAGCGGCGGGGAAGGCGCCATAACAAAAGCACAGGTTTTTCAAACCCTGCCCTCTTACCCTCCCTCTTCTCTACTTTTTCTCCATAAGCTCGATAAGTACATTATCCGGCGCCATGATGAAGGCAATCCGCAAACCGGGGCGGGAAACGGTTATTTCCTGGACAAACTGTACCCCCATGGCTTTCAGGTTCTTCGCCGTCTCATCCAGGTTATCGGTACGCACCCCAAAATGCTCCAGGCCGTAACGCTTCCGGGGTGAATCCGGGGGCCGGGAATCGCCCGCAACAGTGTTCATAAGGAGCAGCCTGGAACCGCTGAGGCTCAGCTCAACCAGGGTGCGCCCATCTGGGCGGGGGGTCACACTGACCCTTGTAGCGCCAAAGGCTTTCTCATAAAACTCGGCGGTCTTTACCGGGTCGGGGGAAATCAGGTGAACGTGGTCGTAAGCATACTGCGGCATGAAAACCCTCCTCAATAAATTATTTCTCCATGATAAAGGTAAAAGCTCGTGCTTTGCAAGTCCGTAGCCAAGGTCAACAAGCGTGATATACTAATCGTCTCATATTAAGATAGACTCAGGGAAATAGCTTCTCCCTTTCGCAAAGAGCCTGCCCCGTGCCCTGTCCCGTACTTGATACGGGATTGATACGGGGGAGATTGTGAGGGATTTTCCCCTGGGGAGGTTGAGGGATTTCCAAATCCCCCTTCAATATCCCCTTTTTCAAAATGAATTATCTGTCGTTGCGAGACCCGCCTCTGGCGGGGCGAAGCAATCTCGGTGTATTGATTTCCTGGAAAATACCATTTGTAGAGGCGACCCCCTGTGGTCGCCCAGGGGTAGCATTCACGCCCGGATTATTATGAGACTCTTAGTAAGTCAACATAAAACATGATAGCAAGATTCTTTGCTCAGCCTTACGTTCAAGACAAATAACAGGTTACATCCATAAAGTACTCATTGACGTGCCGCCAAGCTTCACGCTAGAATGTTATCATATGCAATTCTTCGGGACATCCGGGATAAGGCGTATTGCCGATAAGGAACTGGTGAGAGTTGCGCTTAACGTGGGGATGGCGGTCGGGGACGCTTACGGGGATGTGGCGGTGGGATATGATACCAGGACATCCGGTAGTGCACTGAAACATGCCCTCATCTCCGGCGTACTGAGCGGCGGCGGAAAATGTCATGACGCCGGTGTCTTGCCTACTCCAACACTTGCGCTCGCAATCAGACACTTCAAGGCCGGCCTGATGGTCACCGCCTCCCACAACCCCCCTGAATACAACGGCATCAAGCCCCTCAACCCCGATGGCAGCGCATTCGATTCCAGACAAAGAAAGCAACTAGAAGAAGCCGTCCTCAAAGATACTGTCGTCGCCACCCAGTGGCAGGATATGAAGACCAGCGACATCTACGCCGAAGCGATAGAGCAGCATATTGAGCGTATTCTGAAGGACTTCCCCGGCCAATACAAACTCAAGGTAGTTGTGGACTGCGGGTGCGGCGCGGCATCGGTTATCAGCCCCTATCTCCTGCGCAAAATGGGCTGTGAAGTTATCGGCCTGCACTGCTACCCCAGCGGCCACTTCCCCCGCAACGCCGAGCCGACCGAGGAGAACCTCTCAGACCTTATCAGAGTCACAAGGGAACTTGGCGCTGACCTGGGCATCGCCCATGACGGCGATAGCGACAGGATGATGGCTGTCGATGACAAGGGCAGATTCATTTCCGGCGACAAGCTGCTGGCTATTTTCGCACGGGGAATGGAAGCGAAAGACATCGTGACCACCATCGATGCCTCTATGTCCATCGACGAGATGGGATTTAATATCAGGAGGACCGAGGTAGGAGACCCCTACGTCTCGGAAGAACTCAAGAAGAGCGGCCAGTTCGGAGGAGAGCCATCGGGAGCATGGGTATTCCCCAATATTTCTCTTTGCCCCGACGGAATCTACTCCGCCGCACAGATTGTAGCCATAGCCAGCCAGCAAAAGCTATCACATCTGGTTGACAGTATACCGAGCTATCCCGTTTTGCGAGGCAGCATCGCCAGCGATGGCGTGGCAATGTCTGTTATGAAGCAGAAGCTGATGGACATGAAGCCGATTTCAACCAGCAAAATCGATGGCTTAAAACTGAGCTTTTCTGACGGCTGGGTGCTCGTCCGCCCGTCAGGCACCGAACCCAAAATCAGGCTCACAGCGGAGGCCAGAACCGAAGCGCGAGCGCGCCAGCTATACCAGCAGGCAATTGAAGTGATTAAAAGAAGTCAGTAGTATTAATCTAAAGCTGATAGCTGAAGGCTGATAGCTTTCCAGGAGGACAAATTGAAGGCGGTTATTCTGGCAGCAGGCGAGGGCACACGGATGCGTCCCCTGACTTATACCAGGCCAAAGGTAATGCTACCCATCGCCAACAAGCCTATCCTCGAACACCTCCTCATCGAGGCAAAGGCAGCCGGTATCCAGGATTTCATCTTCATCGTCGGCTACCATGATGAGCAGGTGCGCGGCTACTTCGGCAACGGCGAGAAATGGGGAGTTGTAATAGAGTACTATAACCAGAGGATTCAACTGGGCACTGCCGATGCCCTCAGAATGGTAGAAGTCTCGCTCGATGGGAACTTCCTGATGATGAACGGCGATATCGTCGTCAACCGGAAAGACATCAGCCTGCTCTCCACCAAGAACCAGAACGCCATGAGCCTGATAAAGGTGACGGACACCCGCGGGCTGGGAGTGGTGGAATTAAGTGAGGGAAAAGTAGTCCGCATCCACGAGAAAACCGAGAAACCTCCATCCGATATGGCCAACGCCGGACTCTATTTCTTCACTCCCGAAATCTTCACCGCCATAGCCCAAACTCCGAAATCGCCACGAGGGGAGTACGAGCTAACAGCCTCTATCCAGCTGATGGTCGACCGTGGAACTCCCGTATCCGCTCAGGAAATAGGAGAATGGCTCGACCTGAGCTACCCCTGGGACTTGCTCTCAGCCAATGAAAAACTCCTGGCATCCATGAAAGCGGACAACGAAGGGCAAATTGAACAGAACACCACCATCAAGGGCTCGGTTTCTATCGGCAAGGATACCGTGGTAAGGTCAGGCTCATACATCGTTGGCCCGGTCATTATCGGCAGCAACTGCGACATCGGGCCGAACTGCTTTATCCGCGCCTCAACCGCTATCGGGGACAACTGCCATATCGGCGCCGGTGTGGAGGTCAAGAACTGCATCGTGATGAGGGGCAGCAAAATACCCCATCTGAGCTACGTCGGTGACAGCATCATTGGAGAAGACTGCAACCTCGGCGCAGGAGCTACTGTTGCCAACCTGAAGCTGGACAAGAAAAACATCACGGTGGCGGGTATTGACACCAAAAGGCGCAAACTTGGTGTTATAATGGGAGACAGGGTGGAGGTGGGGATTAACGCATCCATCAACGTGGGGACAATGATTGGCAACGATGCCAAAATCGGGCCGGGGGCCCTGGCGCACGGGATAATATCACCGGGGTCAAAGAAATTTTAACTCATAAGGAGTTTTTCCTCTCCACTTGTGGGAGAGGTATGGGGATTAAATTAAAATGAAACAGGCAATTATTCTGGCGGCGGGGGAAGGTCAAAGGCTAAGGCCGTTTACCATTACCAAACCGAAGGCCATGATTTCCATTGCGGACAAGCCAATACTGGCGCACGTGGTGGAAGCCCTCGCACAAATAGGCATCCGCAACATCGTGCTGGTGGTAGGCTACAAGCGGGAACAGGTGTTCGATTTCATGGGAAACGGCGAACGGTTCGGCATTGAGGTCTCCTACGTCACACAGGAAAAGCAGTTGGGCACTGCTCACGCCCTCGCTCAGGCCAAATCGCTGGCCGATACCGAATTCCTTGTCCTTCCCGGAGACAAGCTGATTGAAGCTGCCACCCTCTCCGATTTCATGGACTGCCAGCCTCAGGCTATACTGCTCAAACGGGTGGAAAAACCTCTCCGGTACGGAGTGGTAACTGTGGAAAACGGAACGGTGGTAAATATTGTGGAGAAGCCTACCGAAGCCCAAAGCAGCCTGATAAATACCGGCATTTACGCTTTTACCAGGGAAATCTTCAGCTACATCGACCCCGAACTCGGCATACCGGATGCCTTGAACAATATGATAGCCCAGGGCATACGTCTTCAGACTTGCGAAACAGAGAACACCTGGCTCGATGTTGTTTACCCCTGGGACATATTAAGCCTGAACAGCGCCATCCTCCACAAAATCCAGCACAGCCAGGACGGGACAATCGAGAGCGGAGTGTTCTTGAGCGGCGCAGTTTCTATCGGCAAGGATACGGTGATACGCTCCAACTCTTACATCGTGGGGCCGGTAATCATCGGAGAGGGCTGCGACATCGGGCCGAACACGGTCATTCTTCCTGCCACCAGCATCGCCAGAAATGTGGTGATAGCGCCCTTCACCGAAATCGAGAACAGCGTTATCAACGATGATGTGAATATCGGCCCCGGCTCCATTATCCAGGACTCGGTTATCGACAAAGGCTGCAATATCAGTGGGCATTTTACCGCTTGCAGTGATGAGGCAGAAATAAAGGTCAACAATGAGCACCATGTCGTGAAAGTCGGGGCAATGCTGGGAGAAGGTTGTAACGTGGGCAACTCCGTTACCGCCCAACCCGGCGTGATAGTGGGCAATCAGAGCCAGGTCAAGGCATTAAAGCTAATCAGTGGCAGACTTCCGAACAGGAGTTGTGTTCTTTAGATATGTGTGGAATAGTGGGTTATATCGGAAGAAGACAGGCCCAGCCTGTGCTTTTCAATTGTCTGGCAAAGCTGGAGTACCGTGGCTATGATTCCTGCGGCATAGCACTTGCGGGTAGTAATCTCAAGATATACAAGGACGCTGTCAGGGTGAGCGAGTTGTCCAGGATGCCATTATTGATGAACAGCACCGCTGGAATAGGCCACACCAGGTGGGCTACACACGGCGGCCCGTCAAAGATTAACGCCCACCCCCACTGCGATTGCACCGGTAACATCGCCGTGGTCCATAACGGGATAATAAGCAACTACCAGAGCCTGAAGGACCAGCTAATCAGCGAAGGCCACGTTTTTCTTTCGGAGACGGACACAGAGGTTATATCCCACCTCGTGGAGAAATATTACCAGGGTAACCTGGAAAAAGCAGTGCAGGCCGCCCTGCGCGAGCTTAAGGGGTCATATGCGGTTGCCGTGCTGGCAGCAAAGGAAAACAAACTGGTGGTCGCCCGGCAGGACAGTCCGCTGATTGTGGGCGTAGGAGACAGGGACAACTTCATTGCCTCCGATGTGCCCGCGGTACTGGAGTACACCAACAGGATTATCTACCTGGAAGACGGCGATTTGGGAGTCATGACCGGGGATAGCATAGACATACTCAGCAACGGTTCGAAAATCACCAGGGAAGAGCACAAGATTCTGTGGAGCGCGGAGCAGGCGCAAAAGGGCGGCTACGAGCACTTCATGCTCAAAGAAATCCATGAGCAGCCGAAGGTCATTCGGGACACCTTCGTGGAATATGCACGGACTTCTGAACCCATCGCAGAACTGGAGCGGATGAGGGACACAGGCACCGGCTCCATCCTTATGCTGGCCTGCGGTACTTCATATCATGCCGGGCTTCTGGGGAAATCTCTCATAGAGGAGTTGCTCAGGATTCCGGTGAGAACGGAGTTGGCATCCGAGTTCAATTACTATGCCCAGGGACTCTCTGCTCCCCTTTCTATTGCCATTACGCAGTCCGGCGAGACCGCCGACACGCTCAAAGCTATAAAGAGACTGAAAAACATGGGGTCGAGGGTGATAGCCATCACCAACGTGGTGGACAGTACCGCAAGCAGGCTCGCCGACCAGACCCTCTACACACGGGCAGGCCCTGAAATAAGCGTGGCCGCCACCAAGAGCTTCATGGGACAGCTTATAGTCCTGTACTGGCTCGCAATGTCGCATTGCAAAGCCAACGTGAGAGAGCTGGGCGCCACCACGCAGGGACTGAGGCAACTGCCGGAAAAAGTGCAGCGCGTGCTGGATAACAAAGAGGCAATTTCAGAGGCGGCAAAGTACCTTTCAACCTTTAAGGACGTATTCTTCGTCGGCAGGGGCGTGAACTATTCTGCGGCGCTCGAAGGCGCTCTCAAGCTGAAAGAGATCTCTTATATCCACGCGGAAGCTTACGCCGCCGGAGAGCTAAAACACGGCCCGTTCGCCCTGCTTGGCCCCGATGCACCGGTAATCGCCCTCGTGGCGCAGGACAACACCTACGATGCGGTGCTGACCAATATCAAAGAAATTAAGGCCAGAGGCTCGCCGGTGATAGCGGTAGCGCAGGAGGGGGATGAAGGCATCGAAAAGCTGGCCGATTCGGTCATCACCGTTCCCTCATGTGAACCAATGTACTCGCCGGTGATTAATACCGTGGTTCTGCAGTTACTGGCCTATTATACCGCCAGGGAAAGAAAGTGCCCCATAGACTTCCCGCGCAATCTGGCCAAGAG
>JACPPQ010000036.1 GCA_016190925.1 Chloroflexota bacterium
ACCTCTTTGCGTGTGCCGTACTTCTTGATGTCCTTCGCCCCGCACCACTTACAGGCTATCGGTTGTGGCTCGGTGAAGTGCGCCGCTTCCAGGTGGGCTTCTTTGGGATTATAGGTGCATATGGGGAAATGGGGCTTACCATCGCACATCGGGAACTCGTTAGTCATTTATTTATCCTCTAAAATCACTTTTGGAAGAAGTGGGGATTCCATCATGCATGATAGAAACCTCATATTTCATAGGTACTTTAAGTCGCCAGAATATTATCACTTCCGCTTGATATTGAATGTTAAAGAACAATTTCAGTTTCTTTTTGGCATTATAGCTTTCGATAGCATCATTATGAAAATACTGGTCTAAGGGTTTTAGTCGCACGGGTATGGATAATTCTTTATCTTTACAAACAATTTGTTCTACATTCACGGGTTCATTGAGCACAATAGGGAAAATCTCTCTGTTTCTTTTCGATTCATACTCAACCCAAACAAAGACTTTGGGTATATATATGTTCCTACGGGAATGTCCAGTAATACGCAACATCACTTTCAACAGATTGTGATTTTCGTTCCCCAATAAATAGCGATAATCTGGCTCTAACTGGATTGATGGTTGTCTGACAAGACGCTTGCATATTAAAGATGCCCATTGGTCACCTTTAATCGCCCCGACTACCATCCCTACTAGCGAAAACCCAAATAAAAGATATAGCAGGTCTTTGTGTTCGCCGAACACGTCAAAAAGAATAGCACATCCGATTGCCAATGCGACCGCAAAGAAAAATCCACCTAGCATGATGTTTACCCAGTACCTTTCAAAGAGGCGAATTAGCTCATTTTTCATAAGCCCACCTCTTTGAGAGGTAGTATAGCACAAAGGACACGATGACGCATGAGAACCTGTCCCCTGAGACTATTGCTGGCTAATCAAGTGGTATGTTATACTGTAAGGCGTATCAGAATGACTTTTTAATCGATACTACTATTTAGAAAGAGGTGGGAGTTTGCCAAATGTCTCGATAAAACAACTGCTTGAGTCTGGAGCCCATTTCGGGCACCAGACAAGCCGTTGGCATCCAAGAATGAAGACTTATATCTTCACCAAGCGCAACGGCATTCATATCATTGACCTGGAACAAACAGCCACAAAACTTGAGAAGGCCTGTGCCTTTGTCCGGCAAGTAGTTACCGAAGGCGGCACTGTCCTTTTTGTGGGCACCAAGAAACAAGCCCATGATTCCATTCAGCAAGAAGCCGAGCGCTGCGGTATGTACTATGTAAACCAGCGCTGGCTGGGCGGGATACTCACTAATTTTGCTACCATCCAGGGTCGCATCGATTATCTGGTGCGCCTTGAGGACCAGATGGCAAAGGGGGATTTCAAACGGCTGCCCAAGAAGGAAGCTAAAAAACTGGAAGATGAAATTCAACGCCTCAACAGGACAATGGGCGGAATCAAGGAAATGACCAGGTTGCCGAGCATTCTCTTTATCGTTGACCCCATGAAGGAAAGAATTGCGCTGGCTGAAGCCAAACGCGTGGGTATACCGATAGTAGCCATAGCAGACACTAACTGCAATCCGGACGAATTGGATTATGCTATTCCAGCCAACGACGATGCCATCAGGGCTATCAAACTGATATGCGGTAAGATAGCCGATTGTGTCCTTGAGGGCAAGGCCCAGACCACGGCGGTGGCAGAGGCAGAGGAGAAGAAGGAAGAGGCAGCGGCTCAACCCGTGCCTGCGACCGCCATGCAGGCCACCGAGCCACTTATTTTCACACCTGAGGATGAGTAATGAGCGAAGAAATTAAGGTTTCCACGGCCCAGGTAAAAGCACTGAGGGAACGAAGCGGCGCTGGCGTAATGGAATGCAGGGGCGCTCTGATTGAAGCCGCTGGTGATATGGACAAGGCAGTTGACCTCCTGAAGCAAAAGTGCCTTTATATCGTTGAGAAAACCGCTAATCGCACCGCGAAGCAGGGACTGATAGAAGCCTATGTCCATACCGGTGGACGCATCGGAGCTCTGGTGGAAGTGAACTGCGAGAGTGACTTTGTGGCTCGCACCGGTGAATTTAAAGAGATGGCCCATAATATTGCCATGCAGGTAGCTGCCATGGCGCCCCGCTTTATTTCGGATAAGGAAATTCCTGAGGGGGAGAAAATCGAACCGGAGCAGGTCTGCTTGCTTCGTCAACCGTTCATAAAAGACCCAACAAGGACAATCCAGGATATTGTGAATGAAGTCATCGGCAAGGTAGGGGAGAATATCAAGATAAGCCGTTTTTCCCGGTTCGAGCTTGGGGAACAGTAAAGGAACCGGCACCAGGATTGTGTCGATTTTAAGAAAAACGATTGGTGGGAAAAGGGGTAATACAGCGAGTGTATATTAGATGACTTCTACCAGATACAAACGGGTCCTGCTTAAGCTGAGTGGCGAGGCTCTAGGTGGCAAAAAGGAATTTGGTATTGATACTGCTGTCCTTAAAAAGATATCTGCGCAGATAAAGCGGGTTATAGATATGGGGGTTGGGGTTGGAATTGTAGTTGGGGGTGGTAATATCTGGCGCGGCGCACAGGCTGCCAGACAGGGAGTAGACCGGGTTACCGCGGATTATGCCGGCATGCTGGCCACCATAATCAATGCTCTGGCCCTGCAAGATGCCCTGGAAAAGACCGGAGTAGTCACCAGGACACAGTCTGCCATTACTGTCGCCCAGGTTGCCGAACCATATATCAGACGGCGTGCCATCCGTCATCTCGAGAAAGACAGGGCAGTCATCTTCGCCGGAGGGACCGGGAACCCCTACATGACCACTGACACCGCAGCTGCCCTCCGAGCAATCGAGATTGAGGCAGAGGTGCTGCTGATGACCAAAAACAATGTCGATGGAATCTATACCGCAGACCCACGCAAGCATCCCGGCGCTAAGCGGTTCGACCGCATCACTCATTTAGAAGCTCTTAACCTGCGATTGGAAGTAATGGATTCTACGGCGCTTTCTCTTTGCCTTGAAAACAAACTCCCAATAGTTGTTTTTGACCTTGGCGCGCCACGAAGCATAGAGCGGGCTGTTCTCGGTGAGCCTATTGGCACACTGGTATCCAGTGAGCAGTAAGATGGTTAAGGATATTTTGCGGACTACTGAAGAGAAGATGCGGGCTTCGAACCAGTTCTTAAGGAGAGAGCTTGCATCTATCCGCACCGGACATGCTACACCGGCCCTGGTGGAACACATTAAAGTGGAATACGGTGGCGCACTTATGCCGCTCAACCAGGTTGCCAGCATTTCCGCACCCGAAGCAAGGCTCCTCGTAATTCAACCGTGGGACAGGAGCATCATACGTGACATCGAAAAGACAATTCTCAAGTCTGACCTCGGCTTGAATCCCAGTAATGATGGGACTATGATACGGCTGGCCATACCGCCACTCAGCGAGGAGCGGCGGCAGGAGCTTATCAAGGTGGTCCGCAGGAGAGTGGAAGAGGGGAAAATAGCCATACGCAACGTAAGGCGGGACGCTGTGGAGGACCTCAGGAAACTGGAGAAAAGCAAGGAAATCTCTCAGGACGAGCATAAGCGCGCCGACGAACAGGTGCAGAAGCTCACCGATAGTTTCATAATGGATGCCGATAAAATAGGGCGGGAAAAAGAAGCACAGTTGCTGGAGGTATAAGCTCGGCTCTTACCTCTAGTCACTTGTGGCGTGGGAAAACCCCTCATCAACATGGAAAGACCGGCTTATCTTCCCAATCATGTTGCCATTATCATGGATGGCAATGGCAGATGGGCAAAGCAGCGCAAACTTCCCAGGCTCAGCGGTCATAAAGCGGGGATTGACAACATGCGCCCCGTAATCAAATGCCTCAACAGCCATCAGGTAAAGTATGTGACTCTCTATGCCTTTTCCACCGAGAACTGGGGACGGCCCCGCGCCGAGGTTACAGGCCTGTTCCGCATCCTGGAAGAGAGGATAGACCAGGAAGCTTTTGAACTTCATAAAGAGGGCGTTAAGATTCTTCATTTTGGTCGCCTTGAAGAGGTACCTTCATCGTTACGTCAGGCGATTGTAAGGGTGGTCCGCCTGACGGAGAACAATACCGGGATGACACTCGGTTTTGCTTTCAACTACGGCGGACGCAGAGAAATTCTGGATGCGGTGCGCCGTATAATAGCCGAAGGTATCTCCCCCCAAAGCCTGGATGAAGAGACGTTCAACCGCTATCTTTACACCAGCGGCATTCCAGATGTTGACCTGCTAATCCGCACCGGCGGTGAATTCCGTATCAGCAATTTCATGATGTGGCAATCGGCTTATAGCGAATTCTACTTCACTGACGTTCTGTGGCCTGACTTCAATGAAAAAGAGGTCGAGAGAGCGCTGCTGTCCTATAGCCAGAGGCAAAGGCGCTTCGGAGGGTTGCAGTAGGCAGGGAAAAGGTGGTTGAACTTTTCCAAAGCGTTAAAAAGGCCGTTAGGCGAATCGGAAGAAAGGTTAACCACTGTCAGCTATGCTCAAACAAAGGCTTATAACCGCTGCCTGGGGAATTCCCCTCATCATCGCGGTCGTGTGGGTAGGTCAGCCCTGGTTCGCCATCATTACCGCTATCTGGGGACTGCTGGCTGCCCGTGAATTTTACAGTATAGTCGCTGCTGCCAGAGTGCCTCCACTGGCCTATTTTGGCATGGTCTGGACCGTCCTGCTGATTTTCAGCCCGCTTTACCCGGGCAGTTTTGCCCAGCCTCTTCTCCTGACCGCTATGGTGATGTTGCCCCTAATCTGGCTTATCCTTCGCCCGAACAGGGAAGAAGCCTTTACCCGTTGGGCCTGGACAATAGCCGGAATATTGTACGTTGGCTGGCTGTTGAGCTACATGGTGGCTTTAAGAAGCATGGATGGCAACTTCCAGTGGAGCAAGTGGGTGCTTACGGTTTTACTTATCACCTTCGCCTCTGACACTTCCGCCTTCTTCATTGGCCGGAAGTGGGGCAAACGCCGCCTGGCGCCAAGCATCAGTCCCAAGAAGACCTGCGAGGGGGCGGTAGCCGGGGTGGTGGGGGCTATCGTAGCCAGTTTTATACTCTGGCGTCTATTGCCTTTGTCTATTAATCCCGCCCAGGTGACACTGCTGGGATTCCTTATTAGCGTCTTCGGGCAGCTTGGCGACCTGGTGGAATCCCTCTTCAAGCGCAACATGGGAGTGAAGGACTCAGGCAATACCATACCGGGTCACGGCGGCGTCCTCGACCGTATGGATAGCGTTGTCTTCGCCGGGGTGGTAGTCTACTATATAGCCACCATTGTTGGTCGGTAGCTCTGTGGCTTTAATGAATTGCCTGTAATGTGGGGGCCGGGCTTGCCCCTGCTGCCCCCGGGCGACCACAGGGTGTTATTCTTACGAATAAAGGAGAGTGGTTATGGCGGATGCCAACGGCAGTACCGTAAATGTATTTGCCGGGAAGGGAGGTGTAGGCAAGACCACCTGTTCTGCCACATCGGCCTTTCATTTTGCTTCACTGGGAGAGAAGACGCTTGCCCTCTCAACCGATGCTACGCCATCGTTATTACACATATTCGAGGCTTCGGGAGGTGGTAAACCGGTAAAGGTCAATGATTGGCTGCACATCCGCGAGATTGGGGTGGAAGAAACAAAAGAAATGTGGGACGGGAAGTTCGGCAGGGAGGTCTACGAGGTTTTCTCATCTCTGGTGGATGTGGAGTATAAGGATTTTGTGGAGTTCATGACGTCACTCCTGCCCGGCCTGAGCGAGGAGTTCATGGTAGACTATATTCGTGAATTGAGTCGGAAGGGGGAGTACCGTAACATAGTGTGGGACACCGCTCCGCTGGGCCAGACGCTGGCCCTCCTGGAGACCCCGGCTATGCTCGGAGAGCATCTCAAGATGGCGCCGCGTATATACTCCAGGTTGAAGGTTGGCCAGAAAAGCAGGCAACCAATACTTGACATAATCAAGCGGTGGGAGAATTTGTCCGCTGCCAACATGGACTTTTTGCGGAAATCGGTGAGCTTTTCCATGGTCACGATACCGGAGGCGCTGGCGGTCCAGCAGCTTGACGGCGTCTTCCGCGAGATGGAAAAGTATGGACTCAAGGTGAGCCGGTTGATAATCAATAATGTGGTCCGGACGGAAGACTCCGAGTTCCTGTGCATCAGGGCAGACCAGCAGAAGAAATACATAGACGCTATTTACCATAAGTACCCTCACTTGCAAATAGTTGAGCTCCCCATGTTCCCCTGCGAGGTCAAGGGCCTTGAGCGACTGAAAGAGGTGGAACGCCTGCTTTTTCAAAAGATGCCAGCCTGAGCTACACTTCTCCGTATCAGTAAATATACAAGAACTACCCAAATGAGGTAAGCTAATTACAGCATGGTCTTTTGTAGTGCAGGAGGGGCAAGATGTGTCTCGCTAAAGTGTACTCCAATAAAACAGGTAACGAACCAATTATGGAGGGCGTTGCCCGTCTGAAAATCGGTGATGGGCGCGTGGAAATAGCGACGCTCTTCGGAGAACAGAAGGTCATTTCAGGCGAAGTCCTCGAAGTGGATTTTGCGTCTTCCAGGGTGACAGTAGATGTGCGTGCCGCTCCGGCCAAGAGCGATAAAGAATAAGGGAAGCTAATTCTGGTCGAAGTGTGCCGAGCAATGGTATCATACCGGTTAGGGTTGATATTTCACATATAAAACAAATCAGGAGGAAATGATGGTAACGGAAATTACCGACCAGACCTTTGAAAACGAGGTATTGAAATCCAGCATTCCCGTGCTGGTGGACTTCTGGGCACCGTGGTGCGGTCCGTGCCGCATGATTGGGCCGGTGGTGGACAAGCTTTCAGGCCAATATACGGGCAAGGTCAAGTTCTGCAAAATCAATGTGGATGAGAACCAGAAAATGGCTTCGAAATACAAGGTTATGAGCATTCCGCTGCTGCTGCTTTTCAAGAGTGGGCAGCAGGTGGACAGCCTTCTGGGGGCAGTCCCCGAAAGTAAGATAAAGTCGAAGGTTGAGGCACTGCTGTAGTCTTTGAAGTCGTAATCGAAAGGAGAAAATATTGATGAAGAACGGAAATATTTTCCGAATAGCAATTGTTATGTTGATTGTGGGAACATTTTTGGTTGCCTCTTGTGCAAGCCAAACACCAACAAAACCGTCGCCAGCGCCGGCACCTGCGCCACCTGTTCCTACTACGACGCCGGCCGCTGCCCCCAAACCGAAAAGGTACTCGGCGCCACCGCCAATGACAATCAACACCGCCAAGAAATATACCGCCACTATCGAAACGGCCAAGGGTGAGCTGGTACTGGAGCTGTTCGCCAAGGATGTTCCGATAACGGTAAACAATTTTGTCTTTCTGGCGAGGGAAGGATTTTATGACGGGAGCACCTTCCACCGTGTTCTGCCCGGCTTTATGGCCCAGGGCGGAGACCCTACCGGCACCGGTTCGGGTGGGCCGGGCTATGGCTTTGCGAACGAAATCACCAGCCACAAACACGATGCCGGCGTCATCTCTATGGCAAATACAGGGCAGCCAAATTCCAACGGCTCGCAGTTCTTCATCACCTATGTACCCACAAACTACCTCGACGGCAAACACTCGGTGTTCGGCAAGCTGGTGAAAGGGACGGATGTCCTCAAATCCCTGACGCCGAGAGACCCGAACAAGAACCCGCAGTTCCTGGGCGATAAGATAATACGGGTAACAATTAAGGAAGAGTAGTTATTCCATGTTGCAATCAAGCTGGCAGATTAGTGCAGGGCAGATGCACAGGCAGGGACGCCTGTGCCACCGTTTTTCTGTGCCATCATGATAGCCAATGCGAATTAGAGGCGCTGCGCCGCGTATTCGATGTGTGTAGGGGCAGGCCCCCGTGCCTGCCCTTCCTTTTCCCCGCTAACTGCTTCGTTTCTTCTTCCTGTGTTTGCGGTATAGCTCAATGAACAGAACGTTCAAAGAGACCGCCAGAATAACAGGTATGGCAAGCAGCCAGACGTGTTTGGTAACATCGATGCCGAGATACTGGGTTACCAGAAGCTCGATGAAGAGGATTACGAGTCCGAACGCTCCGCAGCCGACTGCCATGTAGATATAGCGGACGATGAGACTATCGGATTCTGTCATTTTAATCTCTGACTCTCCAGACGCTGCGGGGACCTATCAGCAAATCACGTGCGCTAATCGGACCTGAGCGCTTCCACAGGTTCAAGGCGTGAGGCCTGCCATGCCGGATAAAGGCCAAAAAACATGCCAATGCCTATCGAGACCGATACTGCCATGATGACTATGTCAGGAGAAACAACTGTGGCCATGTTAGCCATTTTAGACATAAGATATGAAGCGCCCCATCCTGTGGCAACGCCTATGATGCCTCCGGCGAAGGTCAGGAAGGCGGATTCGATAAGGAACTGAAGCCGTATATTCCATCCGCTGCTGCCCAGGGCCATACGTATGCCTATTTCCCGTGTGCGTTCTATCACCGATACCAGCATGATGTTCATTACGCCTATGCCGCCCACCAGCAGTGAAATACCGGCAATAGCGCCCAGCAGAAGGGTCATGGAGTTCATTGCCTGGGACAGGGTATTCACTATGTCCTGCTGGGAGGTTATGGAGAAGTCATCGTCCTGGTTCTGGATAAGCTGGTGGCGGTAGCGGAGGAGAGAGGTGATGTTGCCGATGACCTCCTGTGATTTGGACGGGTCGGTAACCGATATTACGATGCTGTTTACAATTCGGTCGCCGCGGTTGGTCTTGGGCTGGTTCATGGTGCGTTGCATGTAAGTCAAAGGCACCAGGACAGACTGGTCAGCGGAACCCATTATGGACTGCCCCTTGCTCTGCAGCACTCCGATGACGCGGAGATTCATCCTCCCCAATCGCAGGGTCTGCCCCACGGCATCATCTTCTCCGAAGAGCAACTGCGCCTGCTGGGAGCCAAGCACGGCCACCGCCGCCGCGGTCTGGTAATCGTAATCCGAGATAAGGTCCCCATCGACTGGCTGCAGGTTAAAGGCATCCTGGTACTGGGGGGTGATACCGGTAACCCGGGCAAAGCTGTTTTGCCCCTTGACTACTGCCTGCACCCCCGAGGAGTTAAAAGGAGCCACCGCCTGAACGTCCGGTATCTCTGCCGCTATAGCTTCGGCGTCTTCCAGCGTGAGAGTGCGGGCGCTGCCAAAATCGCTCCGTACCCCTCCTGCCGATGTGCTTCCCGGCTGAATGAAGAGCAGATTGGAGCCGAGTCCCTTTACGTTGGAGATGATGCTTGCCTCGACGCCTTTGCCGATGGACATCAAGGCTATCACCGCCGCCACGCCGATAACGATGCCCAGCATGGCCAGAAAGCTGCGGAGCTTGTGGGTAACTACTCCCGCCCAGCCGCTGGATAGCAGTTCCAACGTTTTTTTCATAGCCTCTCCTCGCCTTCTATCAGCCCGTCCTTGATGTGAATAATGCGCCGGCAATGGGTGGCAATATGCCGGTCATGGGTAATCATGAGCAGGGTAATGCCTCGCTCGCTGTGCAAAGTAGTGAGGATGGACATTATGCCTTCTCCTGCTTTGCTGTCGAGATTGCCTGTGGGCTCATCCGCCAGGACAATGGTAGGGCTTTTAATCAGCGCCCGCGCGATGGCTACACGCTGCTGCTCGCCTCCTGAAAGCTCCATCGGATGATGGCGCACTCGTTCGCCAAGTCCCACGGTTTCCAGCGCTTCCCTGGCTTCGTGAGAGTTGTGGTGTACACCGGCGTATCTTAATGCCAGTTCGACGTTTGCCAGCGCCGACAATCTGGGCAGCAGGTTGAAAGTCTGAAAGATAAACCCGATTTTCCTGGCCCTGACTTTTGCCAGTTCCCCGCCGCCGAGCCGGCTGACCTCCCGTCCTTCCAGTTGATAGCTGCCGGAGGTAGGTTTATCCAGGCAGCCGATGATATTCAGCAGCGTGGATTTGCCTGAGCCTGATGCGCCCATGATGGCTACCATCTCACCCTTATCAACCTGTAGATTGATTCCTTTCAACACCGGCAAATCGGTCTTGCCGATGTAGTAAGTTTTGGTTATATCTTTGAGCGATATTGCGGCATTATTTTCTGTCATCACCGTATCACCCTGAAGGGCATTCCTCCGCCGGGACCTTGCTGGGGCGTGGTAGTGGTTGTCGTTCTGGCTGGTATGATAACCAATTCCCCTTCCGATAGTCCTTCCGTGACTTCGGTGTTTTGCCCATCTGTAAGTCCCGTCTTTATGATACGCTGCTCAATGACGCCATCTCGCGATACCTGGACGGTGCTGTTGCCGCCTTGCTGGGTGATGGCTCTGCTGGATATCAGGAGGACGCCTCTTCTCTGCTCTTTGATTATGTTTGCGGTGACCGATAAGCCCTGCCGGAGCTGGATGCTCGAAGGCATGTTCGATTGGGCCCGGCTTGGTCCAGACGCGCGGTTCTGTCCGGTTTGACCAGAAGATGGCTGTCCCGATTGAGCCGGGGTGCGGGCCAGTCCCTCTCGACCCTGCGACGTGATTGACGTCGTTTGCACCTCGATGGTCACGGTGTAGTTGACCACCCCAGATTGAACCGTGGCGGTCGGCGAAATCTTGATAACTTTAGCGGGGAGGTTAATGGCTGAGGCTGCGTCTACTTGCAGGGTGGCATTCCCTCCTACAGAAACCCAGGGGATGTCCACCTCATTGACCAGGGCATCGGCTTCCAGTTTGGCGGGGTCGGCCACCGCGATGGCCACCTGCCCACTGTTCACCTGCTGGCCGCCGGTGATATTGACCGCGGTAGCTATGCCGTTGTAGGGGGCAAGTATTACCGCCTTTGCCAGGTTGTCCTGGGCCTTCTTGAGGTTGTTTTTGGCGGTTTCCAGATTTACCGTAGCCTTGTCCAGGCTGGTCTTGACACTGCTTTTGGTGTCTTCCAGGGTTGACCGGGCTTTATCCAGTGTAATGGCTGCTTTTTCAACGGAAACCCGTGTGCTATTTGTGGTGTTGTCCAGCGTCATCTGCGCCTTCTCTACGGCCATCTGCGCAGACCTTACCGTCCAGATGTCTCCCATCGCCCGAGGTGCGCCTGGGTTAGGAACAGGCAGGCCAGTGGTGGGGTCCAATGTGTACGACGGCCCGCCGGAGGTGTTCTCTACGAACGTCTGTATATTCTGTCCCTTCAGCAGCCTTTCCTGGGCTATTGCCAGGTTGTTTTGAGCCTTTCTGAACTTGTCCAGCGCGCTCCCGTAGTCCGGGGAGCCTGGACCTGCTTGCAGACCGATGCTCGCTTCGTCGAGCTGTCGCTGGGCGTCATTGATTGCAACTATGGCTGTCGGAACATCAAGGACAAATGTTGAATAGGTGTAGGGAAAGGTCAATTTGCTGAGAGTATTGGTGGCTGTCTCCAGGTCCATCTGTGCTGACTTGACATTGTTTACCTGGGCCTGTTTTGCAACATCGAGGTCAATCTCTGATGTTTTGACGGCGGTTTCCTGGTCTCTAATCTTGGATTGACTCTGCTGGGCAGTCTCAAAGTCGATTTGCGATGATTTGACTGCCAGGTCGGCGGTGGTCACCGCTTGCTCCAGGTCGGTGGTATCCAATCTGGCCAGCACCTTTCCCTCGGTAATACTGTCTCCCACTTTGACATTGAGTTCAGATACCTGTCCGGAAACACGGAAAACCAGGTCATTGCGCTGTGAAAAAGCCAGGTTGCCGGTGGCGTTGATGGCAGTGACCAGGTCTCCGCGCCGCACCGTAGCCGTCTGGCTCTGTGATGCGGTGGTTGCGCCTGCCTTTGCTCCGCAGGCTGCCAGGGGAATGCTGATTGCAGCCAGCGCCGTGATTACCGAAATCATCTTCCAGAGTTTCATATTTTATACCACCAGTCCTTTGTTTAATTATTGTCTAATATAGTATGTGCAATGTTTGAAATCCCTCTCAATCT
>JACPPQ010000040.1 GCA_016190925.1 Chloroflexota bacterium
CACCCACCCCATTCATCAAGTAGGAAGAAGTGTTACCTATGTGTTTAGTTAACTTGTTACCTATGTCAATAGTTGCACATGAGGGTGATAAAATCATTTTAGAATCTCTGTGATACGCGTCAGCACGCCATCCGTATTCAAAAGAACTTCGTTATTCCAGAATCTTATTACGCGATAGCCTACGCTTTCAAGCCACAAAGTCCTGCTATCGTCATTTTCTTTGAACACTGTTTCATTGTGCTGTCCACCATCAATTTCTATTATCAACTTCTTATCGAGGCAAACAAAATCTACTATATATTCACCTATCGGTTGCTGCCTGCGGAATTTAACTCCGGGAATTTGGAAATTCCGCAACTTCGACCAGAGCACTTTTTCAGCCTCGGTTTGTTTGCGGCGGAGTTCTCTTGCTAAGGTAATTGAGGTGGTTTTTGTATTCAGTTTTTTCCCCTCACTCTAACTCTCTCCCTCAAAGGGGAGAGGAGACTTACCCCTTCTCCTTAAGCTGCGGGAACAGGATGACTTCCCGGATGGACTGCTGGTTGGTCAGGAGCATCACCAGCCGGTCGATTCCCACGCCAAGACCGCCAGTGGGCGGCATACCGTACTCCAGCGCCGTCAGAAAATCCTCATCGATGGTCCATTTCTCCTCGTCCTCTCCCTGGCGGGCTTTCATCTGCTCCTCGAAGCGCTGCCTCTGGTCCTGAGGGTCGTTCAACTCGGTGAAGGCGTTGGCAATCTCGATGCCCCCGGCAAATGCTTCGAAACGTTCCACCATCAGGTCGCTATAGGATGTTTTCTTTGCCAGGGGCGTCATGGCCACCGGATAGTCAATCAGGAAGGTAGGCTGCACCAGGTTCGGCTGCACAAACGTTGATATAACATCGTCAAGCAGCTTGGCCCAGCCGTTCTTCGGGTCTACCTCCATGTTCAACTGTCGCACCTTATCCCTCAGCGTATCCAGCTCCATGTATTGCATGAAATCGAAGCCTGCATATTCCTTGACGGCGTCTCGCAGGGTGATGCGCTTCCACGGAGGCTTGAAGCTGATGGTTTGCTCTCCGAACTTGGCTTCTTGCCCGCCGGTAGCTTGCTGGCAGACCTCGGAGACCATGATTTCCACCATGCTCATTACATCGTTGTAATCGGCGTAGGCTTCATAGGTCTCCAGCATGGTGAATTCGGGATTGTGCCTGGTAGAGATGCCTTCGTTGCGGAACGTACGGCCAAGCTCATACACCTTGTCGAAGCCACCCACGATAAGCCGTTTCAAATATAGCTCCAGCGCGATGCGCAGGTAGAAGTCCTGGTCGAGCGCATTGTGGTGGGTGATGAACGGGCGCGCCAGTGCACCCCCGGCCGCTGATTGCAAGACCGGCGTCTCCACCTCGATGAAACCTCTCTGGTTGAGGAACTGCCGGATTGCAGTGATAACTCGACTTCGCACCAGAAAAACGTCCTTGACCTCGGTGTTGGCGATGAGGTCGAGGTAGCGCTGTCGATAGCGCAGGTCGGTATCCACCAGCCCGTGCCACTTCTCCGGCAGTGGCTGTAGCGATTTCGATAGGATGGTAAACTTTTCCACATCGAGGGTAGGCTCTCCGGTCTTGGTTCGGAACAGGCATCCGCTCGCGCCGATGATGTCGCCAATGTCGAGGTCTTTGAGCATACCGTAGGCTTCTCCCAGTCGCTCCCTGGCGAACAGCAGTTGCAGCCTGCCCGAGCCGTCTCGCACATCGAGGAAGGAGATTTTTCCCATGCCCCGGCTTGCCGTGATGCGCCCGGCCACATTCGCCGAGGGCCTCTCCGCACTGCCCGCTTTTTCCTGATGTTCGAGGAGAGCCACGGCTTGTTGAGTGGTATGCGTGCGGTGATAGCTGCGCGGGTATGGGTCGATGCCGCGCTCACGGATACGCGCGAGCTTTTCCAGCCGTTGTTGTTCGATGTTATCCAATCTTGTCATTGTTGCGAAAATAGTCCTTTCCATTCCGGTCCTTCAGATGAAGGAGAATCACACCCTTCATCTGCCCCTGGATTCCCGCCTTCGCGGGAATGACGAAAATGGGATAATGGATACCGACCTCACATCAGTCCCGTATTGCGTATGGGACAGGGTTTGGGGCAGGCTTTTCGTCGGTGTGGTTTTATATATGAGCCATATTATTGGCTGTTTTTACCAATAGTCTTAAAATAATTTGGACTTGTCCTTGCGAGACCCTTCCGCAGAAGGTCGAAGCAATCTCAATGAATGGCTTTAGGCAAAAGGTTGAGATTGCTTAGTTTACACTGACCCTTCAGCAGAAGGGGAATGTGCTCCTCGTGAATGACACACTTCTCAGTCTTTATTCTTATGAGACCATTAGTAACTGGTGACAGCTAATCGGTAACCGCTGACCGCTGAGTGCTGAGAGCTAATTCGTTTGCCTGTGACCGCAGGGCGTCCATCCAGGCGGCGGACTTCGACGAGCGCTCCAGGAGATATTTGACATAATCTCTTAACGTCATTTCAATCTCTTGGGATAGCTCACGGTTCAATTTCAGCTTGCTGGCAACGCAGAAGTCGTTCCCCTGGAGGAATCTTAGCACTTTCAGGGCATTGACGGATAGCTGGCGGGCCAGGTACTGGTTCCGGCTGCATTTGGGGCACAACATTCCGCCGGAGCTGGAGCAGAAGTAGTTCACCACGGGCTCGAGCGGGGAGCGGCAGGTGATGCACTCCTGGAACTGCGGCCGGTAGCCGACAGCCTCCAGCAGGTGCAATTGAAAATAGTGCAGTGCCAAATCGCTATTTCCGCCCTGGCAGAGTCGTCCCATCGTATCGAGAAGCAACTGGAACAACGGGTAATTCTCAGTAGCATCAGCGGTGAATTGGTCGGTCATCTCGGCGGCATAGAGGGCGCAGGAGGTGAGCCAGAGGTCGCTTTTCAACACCATGAAGCTATTGATGGTCTGGCTGCCGGTGACGGTGTCCAGGTTGCGACCGCTGGCAAACGATACCAGGCTGTGGGTTAGCAGTTCCAGGTGACCGGCCATCTTGCTCCTGGGACGCCTGACTCCCCTGGCTACCGCCTGAATCTTGCCCAAATGTGGGGTATAGAGGGTAAGGATTCTATCCGCCTCTGCGAGCCTGGTCTTTCTTATTATGATGGCTTCAGTCTGATACGTTCGTGGTCTGGACATCTAACCCTTTAACCCTCGTCGAATGCATGGGCTTGGTTGCATGATTGTTACGATACAAAAAGCCCGCTCGCCCTGAGCCTGTCGAAGGGTTGGCATGAGCGGGCAATGATAACGTTTTCAACCTCAGCGCTTTTCACTCTTTTGTCATTCCCGCGCAGGCGGGAATCAAGGGGGTGAGAAGGTGGAGGTGGGTTTTATCGAAGGCATAAATTTTCATCCTCGTGGTACTTGCTATAAGCTGCATGGAAAATTTCTCCTTCAGCGCTTTTCAATAGAGATTATCTCAACCGGCGTTCCCCACATGCGGATGGTGGCAACATCTTTGCGCAACTTTACCTGGAACTTGACCTTCAGGCCGTCCTGCTGGAATGCCCTGTCCAGGTTCATCGGGTCGTATTTCTGTCCGTCATCGCCGACTATTCCGTAGAACCCGCCTTCCAGGTTAAGATATGTAATTGTGCCTGTTCCCGAAACTATGTCTGGCCCTCCGGTACCTGTTTTCGCACCGGCGCACCCCGGCGCCAGCAATAATAGGATGGCGGCAAGAACGACTATGGTAAGATATGGTGCTTTTTTCATCGCGTTCTCTTTTAATCTTATTGGTTTGCGAAATACCCAAAAGGTGAAGCTAGTCTAGTGTCTCTCAAATAGCTTCATATGGCCTTCTCTCTCCCCTTGCGGGAGAGACGTAAGTGAGGGGTATTTTATGATTTCACCATCAGCTTAACTCTCTCCTACGAGGGAGACGTTATCTGTCAAGTCACTTACGAGACAGTAGATTAGCATGTCAATCTTTTAATCGTTCCCAATTATCCCGATACTTTGATAAGTTCTCTGGAGAAACTGCAGTATGCATAGAGTTAGGCTTTCTTGGTCTTCTTCCTTGGTATTTGCTGAGACAACTGCGATGGTTCTTATAAATAATATCTTGTAGTTCTTCGAATCTAAGAATGTAGAATTCATCTTTGCCTTGGGAAACAAGTTTAACAAAAACACAAATCAAATTCGGATCTTGAATAGGTTTCTTTCCATTTATAGTTTGTATACCATTACTTGAAAATGAAATATCTAAGAACTTACCAGCATCAAATTGCCAACTACTACTCTTTATGGCCTTTACTTGTATATGTTTGTTTTCACGTTTGTCGTTTATTGCTAATATATCAAATTCAGGTACATTCCCTGTAAATGTAGTAGCAATAAATCCTCTTCTACATAGTTCAGCACAAACTGAATATTCTCCAAATTGTTTTGTCAATTGCATTCCTCTACCAGTTGCCATCTAAGACACCCCCGATGCGATTCCCGATAACAATCGTACAGCCTAACTAGGATCCCATCTAATCTGAACTTATATTCTCGCAGGCTAGAACTCCTGCCTTCCCTCGATGGCCCTGGTAAGCGTGACATCATCGGCGTATTCCAGCTCTGAACCGTAGGGCAGACCCCGGGCAAGGCGGGTAACCTTGATGCCCTGCGGCGTGATGAGACGACTGAGGTACATGGCGGTCTGCTCGCCCTCAAGCGTGGTGTTGGTGGCCAGGATAACTTCCTCTACCGGATTGCTCCGCAGCCGCTCCAGGATTTCCCTGATTCGTATGTCGTTAGTTCCGACTCCCTCGGTGGGTGAGATAGCGCCGTGTAGCACGTGGTACAGCCCTTTGTAAATTCCGGTATGCTCGATAGCCAGGATATCCTGAGGCTGCTCCACGATGCACACTCTAGTGCGGTCGCGCTGGTCACCGCTACACATGGGGCAGGGGTCTGACTCGGTCACATTGAAGCAGACGGAGCACAGTTTCACCTTCTGCTTCACCGATAGAATAGCATCGGAAAGAAGCATGGCCTCCGCTTCGGGAGCGCGCAACAGGTAGTAGGCCATTCTCTGGGCGCTCTTCGGCCCGATGCCGGGCAACTTGTTGAACTCCTCGATGAGCTTTCGAATGGCGTCAGTGGTCGGTGTGGTATTCTGGCTCAAATTATTTAACTCCTCTAGTATCCCGTCCCAGAAATAACCTGAATAAATATTTTCTCTCCCCTTGGGGGAGAGATGAAAGTGAGGGGTAAAATCGAATCTGTCACCCTCACCTGGCCTCTCCCCTCAAGGGAGAGGAATTATTCAATGAACTTCTGAGACACTACACTAGTAC
>JACPPQ010000042.1 GCA_016190925.1 Chloroflexota bacterium
CTTCACTACCTTACTCCAGGTATTTCTTAATCTTGGTTTCTTTTCTTCCTTTGCCATGCCCTTCATACCAGTGAAGTTCAGCAATCTTTATTGTCCCATCTGGTAATCTAATTTTAGCGATTCCTTTTCGTTTTCGCCAATTTGCTTTTCCATATATGCGATTAAGTCTTTTTAATTCGCGAATGCCTCTAGCTATGGCGATATTTTCAATCCACTGAATGTCATCCAGGATTTCGAAATCCACGATATCATTATAACACTGATAATACCAGCACTGTACAATATGCAGAACAAGTACGTTTAAGTTAGTTTTCAGGCTTAGAAGGTTCGCAAGGAATTATCAACCTCTTTTTACCCCTCCATCTTTCCTATCAACCTCTGGCTATGCAGTATAATAGTTATATAGACAGCGTTAGCCCTGTAAGCGGAATGGCAAGGAGGCAGGCAATGGGAAGTATCACAGGCATGAACTTTATCGGCGGAAAATGGTCGGGTGATGCCGATGGAGTATTTGAAGGCCGTAATCCGTCAAATACCGGTGAGCTTATCGGCGTCTTTCCTCGTTCCCGTTCGCAGCAGGCTAATCTTGCGGTGGCGGCGGCCAGGGAGGCTTTCCCTGCGTGGCGCGCTCAATCCCGCATCAGGCGGGCTGAATACCTCGATGCCTTCGCCCAGTTGGTCAAGAATGACAAAGAAGAGCTGGCTCGCATAATCAGCCGTGAGTGTGGCAAGTGCATCAGCGAGGCGCGTGCGGATATAGTGGAGGGCATTCATTCAGCGCAGTACTGGTTCGGCAGGTCCCGCACCCCATCGGGAGAGGTGCTGGCTTCTGAGATCCCCGAGAAGGATTGCTATGTTTATCGCAAACCCAAGGGCGTGGTCACGGCTATCACCCCCTGGAACTTCCCTTTCGCTATACCTCTATGGCTTATCTGCCCATCCCTGGTCGAAGGAAATACCGTAACGCTAAAGCCCGCTGAGGAGACGCCTTTAACCGCTCAGCGCCTGGTCGAATACTTTGAGAAGGCCGGTCTCCCTGCCGGTGTGCTCAATCTGGTGCAGGGTTACGGAGAGGAAGCAGCCTGGCCTCTGGTAACTCATCCAAATGTGGACGTGGTGCTCTTTACCGGCTCTGCCCAGGTGGGAGCCATGATAAAAGAGGTCTGCGCCAAAGACTACCGCAAGTTCTGCGTCTGTGAAATGGGCGGCAAGAATGCTATGCTCATATTTGACGATGCCGATTTCGACCTTGCGGTTAACGCGGCAGTCATGTCTGCCTTCCGCACCACCGGCCAACGCTGTGTCTCCGCGGAACGCCTCATTGTGCAGCAGGGTATCTTCGACCGGTTCGTCTCCAGCTTTGTGGAGAAAGCCCGGAACCTCAAAATCGGCGACCCTCTGGACGAGGACACCTTCATGGGACCCCTGGTAAGCTCCTCTGCCTGCGATAAGTTCGAGCATTATAAAAAGCTGGCGGTGGAAGAGGGCGCTCATGTCCTCCTGGACGATGGCAGACTGACGGAAGGAAGCTACAGCCGCGGATATTTTGTCCGCCCCTTCGTTTACACTATCAAGCACAACCCGACTGCAAAAGTGCTCCGGGAAGAGGTCTTCGGTCCCCATGTGGCCATTATGCCCTTCCGCGACCTGGAAGAGGCGGTGAGCATTTACAATGCCTCCGAGTATGCCTTTGCCCTTTCGGTGTGCAGCCGGGACTACCGCACCATCCGCGCCATCCGCAACCTCTGTGATTTCGGAGTCGGCTATGTGAACCTTCCCACCATCGGGGCAGAGGTGCACCTGCCGTTCGGTGGTCTGAAGAAAAGCGGGACGGGCATGCCGTCAGCCTCAGGCCTGATAGATGCCGTCACGCACCGCATCTCATGGACAGTAAATCACGATACTCAGATAAAGCTGGCCCAGGGTTTAAGCGCCGAGGTTCCAAAGTGATATGCCATGTCAGTTGACCGATTATCCTGCTGTTTATTCCTGAGTTCTTCATGCCCCTTTCGCCCTTCGGGTTTTGGCCTTCGGCTCCTTTGGCGGCAGTGAGTTGGCGTGCGCGAAGGCTTTTTCTAACCACGTCTCGATTTCTCCCTCCGATTCCAATACCGTCGGCGGCACCGACACAAAACCTGCCATAGTGCGCCCGGGCATCGGCTCAAAAGGTCGCGCCCCTTCGAGTTTTAGAAAGGCCGAATAGTCGGCGGGAGACAGCCGCAGCACGAACGAGTCCTGGTGCAGTCCGGCAAACATATACCCGTTGGCAAACGCCGCCGGATAGCCGAACATCTTTCGCCTCTCCGCCTGCGGTACAGCTTCCATGACGCTATCGAATTTACGGACTAACGCCGGTGGCGCTGGCCTCCATTTCATAGTGCCGCCTCCTATCGCTTCAATTCACCGTATCATATCAGACTGTAACGAAAGTAGACAAACCCCACTCGCATCGACTATCATGATTCTAGTATTCGTATGGTTTTCTCTCCCCTTGCGGGAGAGATGAAAGTGAGGGGTAAAAATTGTATTACCCTGAGCTTATTAAAGGGCCTGTCCTGGGCCTGTCGAAAGACTCACTTACGAGCGAGCAATATTTACGCCCTTTTTCGCACTAAATAGTAATTTTGGCATTCTCGGAGGGGAAATGATAGAGCGGGTCCACGAACACATAATTGCAGAGCTTCAACAGAATTCACGGTCGGACACGGTTTTTATCCTTACTGCTATTTTCCTCAACCTGTTGGCGCTGGGCATTAACTCGGCCAATTCAGGGGGTGGAGGGAACAGGGACGCCACTCAATGGATTGTGTTCTTTACCTTTGTGGCCCTGGTGATAGTGGTCAACTTCGTGGTGGAAATCGGGCTAATCAAGGGAAGGCAATCGAGAATCAAGCTAATCAACGGTCTGCTCAAGATGTATAAAGACCAGGGCGTGGAAGGCTACTACGACCCGTCCCTGCTGAGCAACTATACTGTCAGGTATAATCTCTTCCTGCTGGCGGTCCTTGTCACCGGCATTATCGCCATTGTTGTACCGCTGGTTTTGATGATGACTAGGTGAGGGGTGGACAAAGTAAAAGGGGGTTGTCCGCCTTCGCTCTCAAGGCAATATGCTATTCGTTTCCAATCAAATAGTTAATTATTTAGTTCTTTTTGGCGGGGAATATGTGCAAACCCGTGATTTATTCAATGCGCCCATAAACCCGGCAATATTTCCCACACCAATGCCATCCCAATCCTCGGATACAGGTTCGCTATCCGTAGCTTCAGGTCTAGCGATAAGGATGTAGTTTGGCTTTGGTCGCTTTGGTCTGGCTAGGTATTCGGCTTTTGTAAAATGATATGCATCTGATAACCAGACTACAACTGGCGATAAACCACCTTTTCGGCTAATCCGATAAATGAAAAACTCTTCCGTCGATATGTTATCAAATGTATCAACTCTGCTGTGATCTGTCATTCGACTTTGGAAGTATTCGATGATGGTTGGGTGTAAATGTTTACTCATTACCCTAGCTCCGCAATATCGAAATAGGTTCTGATTGCATAGAAACGAATCGTTCGAACTCATTAGACTCACTTGCCAAATAACGCTGAAAATGCAGTCGTTTCCCAAACGTTCTGTTAAAATCCTTTGCAATGGGTGTTAATTTGCGCTCCTTTTTAACATACTCTTTATCATTCATGTCTCTGAACTTCAATACTACATCAACATCATCAGACTCATAATAATTGTGTGTAATTGAACCGAACAAGTAAGCCTCAGATATACCAATATTTAGATTAGCCAGATGCCGACCTAGCCAAATCGCTACACGTTTTGCTTCATCGGCTTGCTGTGCTATGGTTAAGCGCAACTCGTTATTCTCTTTATTTATCAATGCACGCATTTTAAATGGCAATCACAATCACTGTAATGACCGCGCTGGTGGAAACTGGGATTAAATTCTCAAAAGCTTGTTCCCAAGCTTTTTCGAAGCCATAAAACATCCACCAGATTATTTCTGCGAGAGTAAAACTTAATAGGAAAATAACTACAGCCGTCTTTGACCAAATCGACTTTAAAGTGATTCTTGCCCACCGTCCCAAGAAAATAGATTTTGCTGATTTCTCCATGCTCTTGTATTAACGACCTTTTGTGTTGTTTATTTATCCCGCTTATTAATATCTTCCATACTATATCACTGCTGTCCAAGACAATTGCATTTCGGGGTTTTGGATGGATTTATCCACGGATACTCTTTTGCCACCATCCGCATAGCCGTATCAACCAGGTGAGTAGCCGACTTTTCCATCTTGGCAACTGACCCTTGATGCTGATTATATCGAGGGCGAGTCTGTTTGCAACTTCACTTCCACTTCGGCTTAATTCCTTCCATGCCCGCAGTATGCTCTCATGCCCGTGCGACTGTCAATACCTTGGCGCGCCGCTTGCTCCAACTCCCCCGAACTCCACAAACTCGTCCTATTTGCACTGAAACAAGCTTTTCCCTTATAGTTAATAATTATGAAGGCATTAGTGCTCACCGGCGGCAAAGGCACCAGGCTCAGGCCGCTCACATACACTATACCCAAACACCTCATTCCTGTCGCCAACAAGCCAATCCTTTTCTACGTCATCGACCAGATACGTGAAGCCGGTATTACAGATATCGGAGTAATTGTATCTCCTGACACGGCCTCATACATCAAAGAAGCGCTGGGAGACGGCTCGGCGCGTGAGGTAAAGACTACCTATATTCTCCAGTCCGAGCCGTTGGGTCTGGCGCATGCGGTCAAGACCGGTCAGGAGTTCCTCGGCGATTCTCCGTTCGTCCTGTTCCTCGGCGATAACCTTATCCAGGGGGGCATCAAGGACTTTGTGGCGCAGTTCAACTCCGATGGTCTCATCCTTCTCAAAGAAGTGCCCGACCCGCGCGCTTTTGGCGTTTGTGAGCTTGACACATCGGGCAGAGTGGAACGATTGGTGGAGAAGCCTAAAGTGCCCCGCACCAATCTGGCCGTGGTAGGAGCGTATATCTTTACTCCTGACGTTCACAAGGTGATAGCTCATCTGAAACCGTCCGGCCGCGGCGAGTATGAGATAACCGATGCCATACAGGGCCTGGTGGATGCGGGAAAGGACGTCAGGAGCTACATTCTCAAGGGCTGGTGGCTGGATACCGGCAAAAAGGAAGACCTCCTCGAAGCCAATCGCGTCATCCTGGACGAAAGCGCGTGCTGGAAGGTTGAGGGTACGGTGGACTCGGAATGCAGCGTTGTTGGAAGGGTCGAAGTAGGGAAAGGGACAAGCATCGAAAACAGCGTTGTCCGCGGGCCGGTGTCCATTGCCGGTGGCTGCCGGATTAGCAACTCATTCATCGGACCGTTCACCAGTATCGGGACCGGTGCGGTGATTGAAGACTCGTCTGTGGAGTTCTCGGTGCTCCTGGATAACTGTCGCATTCTGAAGGTGCCTCGTCTTGCCGATTGCGTTATCGGCAGGAACAGCCAGGTGGCGGGAGGGCGGAGCCTCGGTGGGGTAGCGCTCCTTCTTGGCGACCACTCCAAAGTCGAGCTATAAGCTTCCTCACATCGTTTTTATCTCGCGTTGAAACCTGTCCGCGCGTGACATTAAAAATAACCAATGCGCGCAAATTCTCAGATTTTGACAAAATAAGGATGGTCCACGTGGCAATGATACCCAGGTGCATGAGCACGCAACACCCCGATAATGTAAATCCTCCGTTCTTTGCGGAGAGCACCGTTCTCGGCGGCGAAGACGAGATACAGGAAGCTTACTATGCCTTCTCTCACCTCGGCTGTGATGAGCAGATGTGGGACTGCGAGGGCAAAGAAGTAGACAACTTCGTGGTGAAGAAGCTGCTGACCAAATACGAGTCTTTCTTCCGGGAAAAGAGGTTGGGAAAGGACCTTTTTCTGACTCTGCGAGTCCCCAACCCGACGGTAGAAAAAGCGGAGGCCAAAGTTCTGCTGGAAACCCTGGAAAGCATCCCCCGCTCTTTTGATGCCGCCAGGTCGTTCTACGGGGAAGACATAGCCCCCATTTTCGAAGTTATCCTCCCGATGACTGCCTCTGCCCGGTGTATCGATAGAATCTACAGGTACTATTGTGATTTCGTTGCAGGGAAACAGACCAGGCCTTTCAGGGAAGGTGACATCACCATCGCTGAATGGATTGGGGAATTCAAACCTGACAAAATCAATGTCATACCCCTTTTCGAAGCCCTGGAGCACTTGCTTAATGCGCACAGCATGGTGGGGGAATATCTGCATGACAAGGATGTAAAGCATCAGAGGGTCTTCCTGGCAAGGTCGGACCCTGCCATGAACTATGGATTGGTGGCCGCTGTCCTCTTGAACAAGATTGCTCTTCAGAGGTTACACCGATTGTCCGGAGAGACGGGTATTGAAATTTATCCCATTGTCGGCGTTGGTTCGGCTCCTTTCAGGGGCAATCTGAGGCCGCAGACGGTGGACAGGGTGCTCGAAGAGTATCCCAGCGCTCACACATTCACCATCCAGTCCGCTTTCAAGTACGATAATCCGCCCGGTGAAGTCAGGGATGCCATAAGGAAACTACAGGTCAGGGAAACGGGTTTGCCGCAAGAAGTGGACGAGGAAAGGTGTCTGGACATTATCGGGAGATATACCCAGGAGTACCAGAAACAGGTTGCGGCGCTGGCGCCGGTGATAAACAGGGTTGCACGGTATGTTCCGAGCAGAAGGAAGAGGAAGTTGCACATCGGGCTGTTTGGCTATTCACGCAACCTGGGGGGAATCTCCCTGCCCAGGGCGATTCAGTTTACTGCGGCGCTTTACTCGGTAGGTCTGCCGCCAGAAATACTGGGCTTGAATGCCCTGACTCAAGACGATTGGCGGTACGTAAGTGAAGTCTACGTGAGCTTTACGGACGATTTGAAAGACGCATTCAGGTATTTTGACCCGCAGACAGCCTTTTTGCCGGAGGGAATAGGAGCAAAAATCAATGACCTGCTGGCAGATTCCGAACCTGATGAAGAGCACCGGCAGATAACCAGGCACATTACCGCTTCACTAAGAGAAAATGACACCGTCGACCTTGAGGAGGGCGTTTTGAGAGCCGCACACCTCAGAAGGTTCCTGGGGTAGGACGCTAGTCTAGTGCTTTGTTGCAAAAGCAACCATACTAATAAGTAATCTCAATATCCGTTCACCCTGAGCCTGTCGAAGGGCAAACATCAGATGGCTAATTTATGTGACCAAGCACTAGTGTCTCTCAAATAGCTTCACATGGCCTTCTCTCTCCCCTTGCGGGAGAGATGTAAGTGAGGGGTAGTGATGTTCACTATCACCTTGGTTCTCCCCTGTAGCGAGACGTTATCTGTCACGTCACTTATGAGACAGTAGACTAGCAAAGCTGTCAAAAGTAAAGAACAGCACGGCTAGCTGCTGGCAGGACATAGTCGCATGCACTCGGAGCATCCCCCGCCGGCATTCCTGTAGGCGCTGCACGCGAACTTGTTGATAGCGTACGGTTCGCCGTTCTGCGGACGGGAAAGGGCATTAGCAGGGCAGCTTTCGATGCAGATGCCGCAGTTCGTGCACTCAAGCTCCAGTTCAGCCTTTGTCGGTTCAAGCTCAGCCTCAGTGAGGCAGCAAGAAAGCCTGACCCTCGGCCCGAAGCGCGGGGTAATCAAAAGGCTGCTCCAGCCAATCTTGCCCAGTCCTGCGGCCTGCCCGGCGTGCTTGTATGAGAACACCGACTCCATAAATCTCCCATCTATCGGGCAGCCGGCGGCAGGCAGCGGCAGGGCTTTCAGTCCCGCGTTGTGAGATGCCTTGGCTATGTCATAGGCAGCCTTTGTCAGACGCCCGCTGAGGAAATCGGCGTTGCGTGCCAGCAGGTCGATGTATGGCGCAGAACCCACCGTCCTCTCGATTGAAGCCAGGTCCAGCACCTCGGAGTACACCTCCATAGCCAGTACGACGACCGATTTTGTCCCGGGTAGCAACCTTAAAGCGGTCTCTTCAAGCTTCGTCCCTTTCCATTGGGCTACGCTGGCTATTCCCACGGCATCGACATCCAGTTTGGCTATTGCATCGGATAGAATACTGTTTACGCTGCGAGGTTTCTGCATTGTCATCGAGTCCTCCTGAGAATTCGGTGGGGAAAACTAGAAGCGACGGTAGCGACTTAGCTCTTTCTTCTTGTAGTAATTACCGGCGAGGAGTCCTAGAATCAATCCGCCGAGATGTGCTTCCCAGGCTACGAATGGGAGGAAAGAGAGTATCAAGAAACCGCCGATAACCGCTATCCAGAGGGGAATGGGAGCCGGAATGGGGAATATCATAACCTGCAGCTTGGGTCGCAGCACTGTCAACGCACCACCGACAGCGAACACTGCCCCGGAAGCACCAACTGCGGGAATGAAAGGATTTCCCAGGAGATACGCAAACATAATATAGAAAATGCTCCCCAGAATCCCTCCGGCAAAATAGATGATGAAGAAACCCTTCTGTTCGACCAACTGGATGAGGGAGCTGCCGAAGAAGTACAGGGTGAACATATTGCCCAGAATATGTCCGAAACCAGCATGCACAAAGAGGCTGGTAACTATGGTCCACGGCCTGTCGGAGACGCCTATCGGTTGCAGAGCGAGCACATTGATAAAGCTGCGGTTTATTGATGTTGCCACAAAAACGAGGAAAGTCAGGCCTATGATAGCCCATAGCGCGTTATGGTTCTGCCCGTAATATCTATATGACATAATCCTCCAGAAATAATTTATTATTAGTCGCTTAACAATAATAAAGTCGTGTACAAAAATGGCAGAATATTTTTAAGCTCGTGCGTAACTGAAGCTAAAATATTTTGCTCCAACTTTTAAAGTTTTTAATTTTAAGCTGTGGTTTTGACTTTTGAGATATCTTGGTTCCGGCTTGTCCGGGTTAGGATTTTAAATTTATAGCGGTATATTTCCGTGCTTCTTGTGCGGACGACTGTGGTC
>JACPPQ010000052.1 GCA_016190925.1 Chloroflexota bacterium
ATGAATGTCCGCTCCAATATAATTCATCTGGGTATCTCCTTCGCTACTATTTTGATTTGTTGCTACTTCAATTTTAGCGTAGGGATACCCACGGTTTCATTATTTCAGAACTTTTGAACTTGTTTTCGATCTCACAAAATAATGTTTACTTCAGTTCATCCTAGCATCATTTAGCCCGTTACCTGAGATGTAGGTTTTCTTTAGCACTATCCAAGCCATTATGTCATCGGGTCTTATTGCAATGGCTCTCTCCGCAAACTGTCTGGCGCTTTCAATATCTCCCAGCGACAGGTATGCGGTTGCCAATTCCGTCAACATCCCAGAGTTGTCCGGATAAAGGGGTGTGACTTGATGCAAATATTCTATTCCTGTTTTCCTATCACCAGAATTTACGGTGGCCTCCCCTAAGGCTAGCAGGTAAGAGCGATTCCACGGCTCCATGCAAAAAGCCAGTTCGTACTCTTTAGCGGCATTGTCCCAATCTAGCCTCGCTTGGTGCACTTTGCCCATAAGATACCAGTAACGGGGGTTTTGCGGGTCGTAGCTGATAACTATCCTTATGTGTGTCTCTGCCAAGTCGGTCTCACCAAGCATCAAAAGTATGTCACCAAAGTGAGCGTTGGCATATTCATTTGCAGGACTATTGTCGCCGTACCCGATAAGAATATATTTATAGATTGACTTGGCCTCTAGCCAGAGGTCATCCGGAAAAAACACAAGGTCTTCGTCCATAGACGCTCCTAAGCTATCAGACAACTGCTCTTGTATACCAAATCATATCATTCCTTGGAGGATAAATCACCCTGTGTCCGGGTGTTAAACTTTTAGATGGAATGTATTACGTTAAATTACATGGCCTTTATCTGCGACCAAAGTCCCGTTGACATTACTGCAAAACCGGTGCTAGAATCTCGCATGTGACTTTCAATCAAGGAGCGAATATGTAAAGTAGATAGCCAGGGGGTGGATGTGGAAAGTTCTTCGGTAGCCCGTACAATCTTCTAGGCTTGTTCAATCTCAGAGGAGACAAAGCCAATAAAAAGGTACAGAGTTTTCACCCGAGGTTCATGGTTTTTCCCATCAATCAATGTTTTCGTGGCATTTCTCATGGTCTTCATTTTATTGCCCCACACCGTTCTCAAGGCTAAAGCTGAAGCCTTAAGACCCTTCTCAATTCAACAGAGCAATCCCCTTCAGGTGGCTCCGTCTAGTGATTCTACAAAGGTCACCGTCCTGGTAAACCCAGACCAGGATGCCGAACTCAAATCGCCTAGTGAGAAAATCATTCTTCGAATACCCAAGGGCGCGGTGTCCGCACCGACGAAAGTGGAGATGGTCGAACTTGCCCCCTGGAGCTCAACCGGTAGGCAGATGCTCAACTGGTTTGAACTCAATGCATGGGATTCTGCTTCAAACACCAGTGTCAATCAAGTTCAATCAGAACCTTGAAATCTCCATTCAGCATGACGAAGAAGAGCTAAGAACTCTTGATGTTGATACCCTGCGGCTGTATACTCTGGATGAAAAAAGCGGCAAATGGTTAAGGATACCTACCAGTCAGTACGACCGCAAGAAGATGGTGCTCACGACCATTATCGACCACTTCAGCGGTTATGGAGAGATGGCCGATGTCCTGGTGAACGGCCCCGGTAAAGTTATGGCAGCCCAGGTTGGTCTTTATTCTGGAACCGCTACCTTCAATTATCCTATGGAACTGCCGCCCGGTCCCGGTGGGTTCCGACCGAAGCTGGAACTTACATACGATAGTGGTATTGCTGACGAGATGAAAAACAAGCGTGCCACCGGCTCGTGGGTGGGCATCGGCTGGAGTCTTGATTTGGGCGGGATAACAACCGGCTCAGAGACCAACCAGTATTTTCTTGAAGTGAATGGCGTTTCCTACGAGTTCTATAAGAGCGGTGGGGCTTATCATACAATCCCAGAGCAGTATTTTAAGATTAATACAGTAGTTCCTAATCCAGAAGAACCTAATTTTTTCTATTGGGAAGTGCAAGATAGGGAAGGAATTTACTACCGCTTTGGAAGTACGGCAAATTCCCGGCGATGGATTGGGCCGTTATATTATCCGGGTAACCCTTACCGTTGGGATGTAGACCTGATAAAGGATACCAATGATAACCAAGCTACTATTGCTTATGTACAAGAGATAAGAACTGACACCTCCCAGTGGTGGGTGCGCTCAGCTTATCCCGAGTATCTGAAATACAACAATAATGCTGTAGAAGTCCGCTTTTTTGCCAGTTATGACATTGATGACCCGACAGATGGTTACATAAGAAGGGACAACCCGAAAACAACCGAATTTAATCCTCCGCCCAAGGTCATGGAGACCCGCAAACTGGATTCCATCGAGGTTAAGGTGACCGGCTCACTGATAAGAAAGTATACCTTTGCCTATACTACCACGAATTCAACGCGTTATTACTATGGTGAAGAAGGAGAAAGCATATATTTCTCGGGAGCGCACAAACTCGATTCTATCACTCAATTTGGCGCTGACGGCACTTCATCGCTCCCACCGATGAACTTCACTTATGAGAACTTGCAAACTTACCGTCATGACAGCTACGGCGGTGGCGGTTTAAACCCGGGTAACCCCGCGACTTTTACCTGGCCGCATCTAACCAGCATTGATAGCGGCTACGACGGCGGTATTGACTTTTCTTATCAAGAGAATCCGAACCACACATCCCCCAATCCGGATGTCTGGGATATCTGGACAAGGCAGGTAGTAACCGGAAGGACTGTCGACGGCGGCATAGGCTCGAGTCAAAACAACACATATGAATATACCAGCAACCCGACCTACAAAGGTTGGGCTTGGGACCAGAAATACCGCGGTTTTGGCGAGGTGAAGGAAACGGACCAAGCGGGCAACTACGTCAAGCACTGGTTCTATACATCGGGCATTATTGATAGCAAGGATGCAGAGAAACTAAGCGGTAGAGAGTATAAAACGCAGTGGTACAGCAGCGGGGATGCATTGCTCCAGGAAAAGGTCTATGACTGGGGCTGGCAATCTACCAGCACGGAAATGGATTTTCTTCCCTGGTTGACTATGGTGAAACCCGCTTACTTAGCGGTGTCTAATGGCGGTTATTTTTATGTCACCGAGGGCAGCAACTTTACCGGGAACCCCCAGCGGGTTTGGAAGTTCAATGAGCACGGCGTATCCGTTAAAAAATGGGGCACTTACGGCACGGGGAACGGGCAGTTCAAGGAACCTCGGGGTATTGCGGTATCAAGCAGTGGCTATGTTTATGTGGTTGATGCCGGCAACTACCGTGTCCAGAAGTTCGATTCGAACGGCAACTTCGTCTCGGCATGGGGCAGCCAGGGCTCTGGAAACGGCCAATTCACGAATCCCACCGGTGTGGCCGTATCGTCTTTCGGTTATGTCTATGTGACGAACACAGCCAACAACGTCTATGAGCCCCACCGAGTGCAAAAGTTCGATGCGAACGGCAACTTTGTATCGGCGTGGGGCAGCTACGGCACTGGAACCGGACAGTTCATGTACCCGGCTGACATCGCGGTTTCAAGCGCGGGGTATGTTTTCGTGGCCGATTCCGGAAATAACCGCATCCAGAAGTTCGACCTCAACGGAAACTATGTTACCCTCTGGACTTACGACCCCATCTACGGCATCGGCCAACCATGGGGCATCGCTGTGTCAAGCGACGGGTATGTTTATGTGACCGAAAACTCATACATCAACGCTGTGAAGAAATTTAACGCTAGCGGCAGCCTTATCAAGACTTGGAGTGGCGTCAAGGCAACGGACGTATTAATGTCGCCCGGCCTTCAAGCCATGTACATCACCGACAGGACCAAAAGCCGGATAACCGAATACAACTACAACTGGACCGTCAGGCTGAACCAGGTCGATGACACCATCGGCAGCAAGACAAACCGTATCAGATACCTGTATGACAGCTACGGCAACGTTACAACCGAGTACCTCGATGGGGACACATCCACCAATGCCGATGACTCCACCGTCTGGCGCGTATTTTATCCCAACGCCACGGCCAATATCCTGAGCAGGCCTGCGAGAGAGCGGGTCTATGCCACCATCACGGACGACGTGGGAGGAGCCAACCTCAAGAAGGAGACGCTGTACTACTACGATAACAATTCCTCCTATACCACTCCCCCAACCAAGGGCAATCTAACCAAAGTTGAGCAGAAGAAAGACGCCTCCAACTCCGTGAGCAGCTACTATACCTATGATTCTTATGGCAATAAGCTTACCGGCGTCGACCCCAACAATAACACCACCACCTGGACATACGAGACAACCTATCACACCTATCCGGCAACCAAAACCTATCCTATCTCAGGCCTTTCCGAGAGCTACACCTACGACGCTGGCACGAACAATCTCTCGACCTTTACTGACGTAAACAGCGTGACCACAACCTACGAATATGATACCTTTAAGAGACTGACAAAGGTAATCAAGACAGGTGATTCGAGTGCCAGCCCGAGCATCAAATATGAGTACAACAACTGGGGTACGCTGAACCAGCAGCACATTAAAACCTTAACCAAGATATCCGACGGCAACTTCCTGTGGCAGAGCGACTATTTTGACGGCATAGGCAGGGTGGCGCAGACACAGGCCATCGGAGAGACCGGGCGCACCATTATTTCTGCCACCACCGCCTACAACAACCGGGGACTGGTGGACAAGCAGTACGTCTCCCAGGACCTGGATTCGTCCCAGGTCAACGGCTACAAGACGCCGGAGGCAGGCTGGAAGTACGTCACCTATGCCTATGACGGCCTGGGCCGGGTGACCACCCAGACCAATGCCGATGGCACATCCGTTTCCAATGACTACTCCACCGCCTGGCAGGACCTGGTAACGAATGAGCGCGGCTACAAGAAGCGCTACTACTACGATGCCTTCCAGCGCCTGGCCAAAGTGGAGGAGCTGAACGATAGCCACCAGCTCTATGCCACAACAAACTACAGCTACGATGTGCTGAATAACCTGACCCAGGTAGTGGATAACTCCAGCAATACCACCTCTATGACTTACGATTGGCTCTCCCGCAAGACCGCCATGACCGACCCGGATATGGGAAGCTGGAGCTACGGTTACGATAGCAACGGCAACCTCACCAGCCAGACCAATGCCAAGAGCCAGACCATCACCTTTGTTTATGATGCTATCAATCGCCTCACCGGTAAGACTTATCCTCAAGGCTCGGGGATGACCGATGTTACCTATACTTACGATGCCTATGAAGCCGGCGTAAACTACGGCAAGGGCAAGCGCACCGGGATAACCGATGTTCTGGGAACAAACAGCGCCACCTACAAGTATGATGCCAGGGGCCGTCTTAGCGAGGAGAAACGGACTGTTGATTCGGTGGCTTACACTACAGGATTTACCTATGATGGCGCGGACAGGACGGCTACGGTGACCTATCCTTCAGATGAAGTTGTAACTAACACATACAATGGTCGGGGGCTGCCTTACACTGTCTCCGGAGATACGGCGGGCAACCTGGTAACAAGCACGCTCTACAACCAGCTGGGGCAGGTCACGCAAATCAATCTTTATAGCGGCCTGAAGACGGACTTCAGTTATTGGGGTATCGACCATTCTACCACCAACTACGGCCGGTTATGGGAGATAAAAACCTGGCCTCAGGCCGGTGGTACAGCCTTACAAGATGTGACTCATACCTGGGATAACGGCGGAAACCTGTATCAAAGGAATGACGTTTTAGCCAGTGAGACCGAGACCTTTGGCTATGACTTCCTTGATAGGCTTACCTCCGTCTCCAACGCTTACAGTAAGTCCTACTCCTACAACCAGATTGGCAACATCACGACTATGAACGGGAACTCTTATACCTACGGGGATAGCAACCATAAGCACGCCGTCACCGCCGTTGGCGCAACCAGCTACGTCTATGACAACAACGGCAACATGACCACCAGGGGCAGCCAGACCATCACCTGGGACGTAGAAAACAGACCGATAAGCGTTACCGGCGGCGCATCCTTTGTCTATGACGGTGACGGCAACCGCGTGAAGAAAACCGAAGGCGGGCAAACCATCCTCTACATCAACAAGTACTACGAAAAGAACCTGACTACGGAAGAAGTGACCACCTATTATTACCTGGGAGGCAGGCTGGTTGCCAAGCTCTCCGGGGAGACGC
>JACPPQ010000044.1 GCA_016190925.1 Chloroflexota bacterium
CTAATCACCTTTTCAACTTCATCTGCATTTTACTGTCATTCTCCGCGTAGGCTTCAGCCCGAGTTCAGTCTTCAGGCCGAGCCTTCTGTCCGAGGCCCGAGGGCGGAGAATCCAGCTATCGGCTTCATGGATTCCTCCGTCTCAGGCGGACTGGGAATGACAGAGGGAAACTGTGTGCTAATTTCATGACTAAGCTAAGTATTTCTTCCGGTACACCTCAAAAGTGATGGCCACCTATTAGCCTGACAGGACACTAGACTCCGGCTACCAGGAGTTCGTCTCTGGGGAAGGTGTCAATGATTTCAGCGCCCTGGTCAGTGATGACCACATCTGTTTCCAGCCTTAGCGCTCCATAGCCGGGGACACCCTCCAGGGTCTCATAGGCGACGACCATGCCCTTTTCAAAAGGTTGAGGAAAATCGAAAGACCATTGCCGGTTAACGTTGGGCAGGTTGTAAGCCACAAGCGCCGGAGGATAAGCTACGATGCCTATGCCATGGCCGAACTCCACCGTCAGCACCTCTGCCTCGTCTTTACAGCCCCTGGTAGAGGCTGCCGGAAAGGCTTTGGCAGCATCGGCGGTGGTATTTCCCACCCTGGTGGCATCGATGGCTCCGTTGAGGGTGTCTAATAGCCGTTTATACATACCTTTCTCTTTAGCATTGGGCTCCCTGCCCACAACGAAAGCCCGGTAGAGACAGGCGGTGTAGCCCATGTAGGAGGTGCCACACAAGTGCATATAGCCTATATCTCCGTGGTTGATTCTCACATTTCGAGCGCCTCCACGCCAAACGGCGCCGGGGCTTGAGCCTGAGTACACGGCAACAGGAGCAGTTTCAGCTCCTGCTTCCAGCAGCGCCTTACTGACTGTATGGGCTAACTGTCCAGTGGTGACACCCGGCTTTGCATTCTGCATCAAAGTGCGCCATCCCACATCGCAAATGGATGTCGCCACTTTCAAACAGGCAACCTCATCCTGAGTCTTTGTCTTGCTCATTTCAAGCATCAGGGGCCAGGCGTCCACCAGAGTCAAGCCGGCTTCTCGCAAGGCTCTTTGAGCACGTTCATCGAAACAGACAACTCCCAGCTTCTCGCGGGTCAACCCCCGCTCACGAAGTTCCTGAAAGATTTCCTGGGCGAAGAGCTTAGCTTCCTTCTGAGATGCATCGGGACCGCAGATTTCCGAAAGCCAGGAACGGCCGATTCTCCAGTGCTTTATCCAGGGCATCAAGGACGGCTGCGCTTGATAGAAGCCAGCGTGCGCAAAAAGTACCGGGTCGCCCTCGGCAAAGAAGAGGACATAATCCAATTGAGCTGTAGCCCCATGAACGAAACCTGTTAAGTAGCGAACATTGGGCGCGTATGTAACCAGAATAGCGGGCAAGCCGTGTTCTTTGAGGACCTGGCGGGCGCGCTCAGCCCTTTCCCGGCGCATTCGCTCCATGTTAATGGTCTCGGCATAATCCTGCAAACCCGGCACATACTGTGGACTCTGGAAGTATTTAACCATTTGAATCCTCCTTCTTTTGTATTTTTATCCAGAAAATAAATCCAATCAACCCCAATAGTCCTCGTTCAGGGAATCCCAGCCACTGGTACGAAGAAAAGCAGGGCGGGCGGGCCCGCCCCTACAACGTTTTCATCGTTTGTGGACAGTTCTCCGCAAAATGAAAAATTACTTTGTAGTTCGCCTGTACAAGCTCTGAAATTGTTCAAATGGTCTGATTCTCAGACGTCAAATCTATATTTCGCGGCCGATTCGGAAACCGTCTTGAATGGCCTCCAGTATCCCGCACGGCTTAACGCAATCGCCAATCAAGCGAACCTCGTATGGGAAGCCCGCCAGCGCCCTGGAAAGCTCGGTTTTGGGCCTGTATCCGGCCACGAATACTATGGTGTCTCCTTCAATAAACTGGCGCTTCCCCTCTTTATTGGTAACGATAAGTCCTTTATCAGTAATCTCTTCATAACTCGCTACAGTCAAGATATTAATTTTTTGCGTTGCCAGTTCGCCTTCCAGATGGCGTCTTAGCAGAGGCATGGGAGGTTCATTTAAGGGCACCTTTTCACGTGTATCCACGATAGTGACTTTCTTACCTCTTCGGGCAAAGAACTCTGCTATTTCAAGCCCGTGTAAACTTTTCCCCACAACGATGACGCTTCTTCCGAAGGGCGCCCAGAACTTCAAGAACGCCTTCATAATCGGTAGCCCCGCGGGATTTCGCATGAGCATTGCGCCAAAATACCAGAGAAACCTGCGGCTGCCGATTCTTCCATCAAGACGACCATGCATCATCTTTTCGATAGCCAGAGCGCTGAGAACATTGCTCCTGTTAACGCCTGGAATCTCCGGCAAAGACGAAGTCGCCCCTTCCGCAATCACAATTACGTCAGGCTTAATATTAGCGATAAGCTCCGAATTGGCTGCTTTTCCAAGCTCTACCTCGACCCCCAGTTTCTTGATTTGAGCGGTCAGGTATTTTATCAACGCCTGATTCTCTTCCCTGAGTATTGAGGCCAGCATTAATTGCCCACCGAGCCTGCGTTCCCTTTCCCACAGCACTACCTTGTGGCCTCGCTGTGCGGCTACGATGGCTGCTTCCATACCGGCTGGTCCACCGCCCACCACCAGGATTTTTCGGCTTTTTTCTGCCGGTTTGGTTGCATGTTCCCTTTCCCTGGTAACAGAGGGATTTACGGTGCATTCGAAGCGTTCCAGCCTGGCTTTTGCAATATCTAAAGGAGCGCCCTTCATGCAGGTGTTACAGCGCAAACAGGGTACAATGTCATCAAGCCTTCCTGTGGCCAATTTGCCGGGCAACTCCGGGTCGGCAATTAGACCTCTGCCCATGACTATAAAGTCCGCCTTCTCCTGCCTCAGGACCGTCTCTCCGAGTTGGGGGTCGATTCTTCCTGCCACCATCACAGGCACATCGACCACTTTCTTGATTAAAGCTGCCGCATCAACGTTGTAACCCGGCGGATTGCCCGGTGTCGAAGTTGGCTGGCAGGTTACGTTGATGGCGTCCAGCAGGCCGGTCTTTTGGAGCAGTTGAGCCAATTCTCCAGCCAATTCAACAGTTATTCCAGCCTCCACGTCATCTTCTCTAGCATTGATTCTGCACCAGAGCGGGTAGCCGGCTCCGACTGCGCCTCTTACCGCGTTGAGGATTTCAACCAGGAATCTCGCCCTGTTTTCCAGGCTTCCTCCGTAATTATCTTTGCGCTGATTGTAGAAGGGAGAGAGGAAACTGTTGACCAGATAACGGTGGGCAGCATGTATTTCTACGCCGTCGAAACCGGCTTTTTGGGCGCGTACTGCCGCCCGGGTGAAACGGTCAGTGATTTCAGCGATTTCAGTAACAGGTAACTCTCTGGGCACCCACACGGACGGAATGATGTAATCCGCAGGTCTGACCACGGCGGAAGCGGCCATCGGCTGCATGTTCGCAAGGCTTTGAATTATCGAAGGACCGGGGTGACAGAGCTGTAAGGCAATTTTTGCTCCGTGCCGGTGAACAACCTGCGCAAGTTCGCTCAGTCCCGGAATATATTTATCATCATCGACGCCCAAGCGCGGCTTTCCGCATATACTGGCGGGAAAATCGATAGTGGCATACCCGACGATAATGAGGCCTGCTCCACCTTTAGAGCGTGCTTCGAAGTAGTCCTTTACACTTTCACTGACGGAACCATCATCTGCTGCTTTGATGGGACTTGCCATAGCCGGCATAACAATTCGATTCCTGATATCCATCTGTCCTATCCGGCCCGGTTCAAAAAGCTTCTCGAATCGCTGCCTGTTCATAAGTCCTCGTCACCTGTGTGTAAATTTACGCTTAAACCAGGCGGGCGGCGCGGAACCCTTCCCACATGGCAGACATTACCTTGCGCGGCCCCGCGCAATCGCCAACGGCATATAGTTCCGGCACTTTATCCTGTAAAGCTTCAAACA
>JACPPQ010000043.1 GCA_016190925.1 Chloroflexota bacterium
ATGTAATAGGGAGGAGAGGGTTTGGTATTTGGTCATTGAAATTTTTTTGGTGTTTGTATCTTGGTTATTGGTGATTTTTAGATTGGTTTCAATTCCTTTTGTTTTGAGGAGTACGTATTGGGTTTTTTGGTAGTTCTCCGCTTTTTAACCATATTGCCCGTCCCACTCCGGCGGGAGATAACGGACAAGGGCATCGGCCAATCGTTGCCCTTTTTCCCGCTCGTTGGCTTGCTGCTGGGAGCCATCCTGTACGGCCTCTATTACGGACTGGCCTTGATTCTGCCTCTTTCTGTGGTAGTCGCCTTGCTTGTGGTAGCTCTGGCGATATTAACAGGCGGGCACCACCTCGATGGACTGGGAGATACCTTCGACGGTATGGGTGCGGGAAAGTCCAGGGAAGAACGGCTGGCAATAATGTCGGATCCTCATACAGGCACTTTTGGCGTGGTGGCTGTCGTTCTTGTACTGCTGCTGAAATATGCTTTACTGTCCTCAACGGCGGGACTGGCAGCCCTGTTATCGATGACGACGTTGAGCCGGTGGATGATGGTCAACGTACTGTTCATGTTCCCTTACGCCAGGAAGTCCGGCATGGGACTGGCTTTCAAGCAGGGGTCGCACTGGTTGAGATTAATCGCAGCAACAGTCATCACTCTGGCCGTTTCGTTCGTCATACTTCAATGGTGGGGTGTCGTTCTGATGGCGGTTGTGGGGCTGGTAATGTCCAGCGTTGCCCGCTATTTCAGTTCCCGCCTGGGCGGGCTCACGGGGGACACCTACGGGGCTATCAATGAGCTGTCCGAAGTCTTGGTACTCATATTGCTTTTGATTATCAATCGATAAAAGACGTGGAATCGGAGCGTAGACTTGGCTGAAAAGATTGTTTTTATTCTTGGCGGGGCACGCAGCGGCAAGAGCCATTTTGCTCAAGAAATGGCCGGTAAGATAAGCAATAAAGTCCTCTTCGTTGCGACCGGGGAGCCGCGCGACGAGGAGATGCAGGCTCGCATTGAGAAACATAAGAAAGCGCGCCCGAAAAGCTGGCATACCGTAGAAGCACCGACTAACATTGGTAAACATATCGAGGCGGAAATCGGCGATGCGGAAGTTGTGGTGCTCGATTGCCTGACCCTGCTGGTGTCCAACTTGCTCGGCGAAAGAGTTGATTATGAGAAGGCGGAAAAGCCGGTGATGGCTGAGGTGAACAGCCTCATATCCAGCATCAATAAAATCAACGCCACCTTTATCATCGTTTCCAATGAGGTAGGCATGGGTTTAGTGCCTGAGACCCCGCTCGGGCGCATCTACCGCGACCTCCTGGGCACAGCCCACCAGCTAATTGCCCAACGCGCTAACGAAGTCTACCTGGTGGTGGCTGGCATTCCGGTGAGGATTAAGGGCGAGTGAGAGGATTGTCTGTGCTAACAAGTCAGCGCTCAGACTCTATGACTACCACTGGACAAACATGGGATGTTTGCCTTTTCATGCGTACATTGCGTCGAAGCAGATGTTAAAAAGCATTATTTAGGTCAATGTCGAGACCTGAAGCCTTCAATTCTCTGGCTAATGAGAGCCGCCAAGCTCCCGGTGTATCAAACGGTATGTATACCACTCCATGAAAATCTGAGGGCAACTCGACACCCTCGGCATAAAGAGCGCATACCTTTCCCCTACCGAGCTTTCCAATAAAATAGCCCAACTCGAACACAACGTTTTGACGAGCTCGCGGCTTTAGTGAGGAAGTATCTGAAATTGGGCACGCTTTGTCATCACAGGTAAGCAAGACGACCGAGAAAGCCACGGGTGAGGTGCGTTCAAGCTTCTCGATTATCGTATCACCGAGGTTTGGCTGTTCGTGTAACACTATCGGGTCGAGGTTCAACTTCGTCAAGTAACGCGCAACGGTCTCTTTGACACCGTGGTCTGTCCCATGCACTAGAAACACCGCCTTTGTAGTTGGTGCGGCGCGCTCGGCTGGAACAGGTGAGGTAACTCCTGAAAGTCCGGGCGATTCAGGATAAAGGGGCAAACGTTCTTTTATCGATTCCAGACTAGCTATGTGAGTATTGATGTCCTTAGAAAGGTACTTGATTTTATCGCTTAGACTTTCAGTATATGGGGTGGCATCCCAACAGTACTCTTTGGATAGCTCGTCGGAGTCAAAGATTCTTCGCAGAAGCTCTGTATTGTATTCATGCCACAGTTTGTGTTTGTGATTTACGCCCTCGTAATCTTCCATGCTGTTCATAGTATAGGAAAGAAGCGCTTTTCCTAAGTCAATCCTGGAAGCCAATTGCTTGTCAGCTTCTAGCCTGGGCATGGTCAGATTAGGTGGGTGTGATGGTGTCTGCTGACTTGATGTAATGCGTTTTGGTGTCATGGAACCATTCTATTTAGTCAAAACAAAGAAGTCAAATAGATGGCAAGGTAATCGGCATGTTTGCCATTCCATGCATATGTAGGCTGTAAAGTAACAACTAGAACTTAATAGTGAGTTCAAACTGCCCACACTCCAACGTTATTCGACGGCTGTTCCTTACGGCAGATTGAACCCGTTTACTACTCACCTGAACGCCCAACGCATTAGATACGGCTTTAGTAAGTTCCTCGATAGTATGTGCCACTAGACCATGTTCGAGAAGCTCTGTGATGGCGGTTGTTATCATTGCTTCAGTTAGCATCGTGGCATGATTATATCACACCTTCAGGACAATTTCCTGCATTTGATGCTAAAATACGTCAAGGTATGGTCCGGCCAGTCCATCTATTCCGGAACCAGCGCAATCTCAAATACTTCAGGCCAGAACTTCCCGGTCACAAATAACCGGTTACCCTTGGCATCATAGGCGATACCGTTGAGGACATCCGCCCTAGCCAACCCCTGCCAGTTTAGCGTTCTTAATAGTGACGGTCGGATTAGGATTTTGCTTAGGAACTGGAAGCCCGCGCTCTTTGAGTAGGGCAACATGTTCTTCCATTCCCCACTTTGCCTTGTACAGGCAATCTTCCACTGAATTGCCTACTCCGGTAAAACCTTCCAGGTCTGTTGAATAGAAAGTAAAGAATGCGGGGTCTTTCGTTGCTTCTATTATCAGAGAATATTTCAAGTCTATCATTCTATTTACGCCCCTTTCCCCTTCAAACCGGCTGCCTTCAAAATTGCTTCGCAAGTGCCTTTGGGAATTTCCCTGGAACCATGATAGTCTATGCGAATCAGTTTATTCAAGCCCATTCTGCCGTAATACCGGACTGAGCCTTTTTCTTTGATAAGCTCGAACCCGCTTCGCTCAAGAAGTCTGACTAATTCGCTGAACTTCATAGCAGATACTGAATTATAACATAACTTCAGGACTACCTGTCTTGAATGGAAGAATAGCTCCTGGTTTAGATAACTGCGCTAGTCAGGACAAAAAGATGCCTACATTCCATGCTTGCAGTCCGGCCAGTCCCTCTATTCTGGCACCACCTCAATCTCAAACACCTTAGGATAATACTTCCCAGTCACGAATAGCCGGTTGCCTTTGGCGTCATAGGCAATGCCGTTGAGAACGTCTGCTTTGTTCGCTTCTTCCGGGGTAAGCAGCCCTTTAAGGTCTATCCGCCCGGTTACCTTTCCGGTCTCAGGAGAGATTATTACAACATGGTCAGTTTGCCAGACGTTGGCATAAATCTTCCCGTTTACGTACTCCAGCTCATTCAGTTTCGTCACGGGACCATTTTCATCTCGCACCTCGATTCGCCCTATCACCTCAAATGTGTCGATGTTTAAAAAATACAGTGTTGCCGTGCCGTCACTCAGAATTAACCGTTTTCCGTCATGGGTGAGACCCCACCCCGCCGTCGAATGGCTGAACTCCCGCAGCGACTCGAAGCTGTCCTTGTCATAGACGAAGCCCTTCTTATGATTCAGGGTCAACTGGATGATTTTGTCCCGGTAAATGGTAATGCCTTCGGCGAAGTACGGCGCCGGTATCTCGCGAATCTTCAGCACCTTTCCGGTGGACAGTTCCACTTTGCGCAGCGATGACTTGCCCACAAGGCCGGTTCCTTCGTAGAGAAACCCGTCTTCGAACACCAGCCCCTGCGTGAAGGCATTGGGGTCGTGGGGAAAAGTGTTGACGACCCTGTATTTGTAGGCGCGGAACGTTTCCGGAGTCGGAGACGGGGTCGGAGTCGGCAGCGGAGCAGGAGGTGGAGTCGCGGGCGAAGTGGGTGGCGGAGTCGAAGTTGGGGCAGGAGCCAGAGTCTGGATAGGAGTGGATGTTGCAGTAGAAACTGGAGTTGGAGTTCCGGTAGCTAGCGGAGTTTTGGAGGTTGCCGTTTCCTGCGGCGCAGAGCAGGAATAGGGAAACAACCCTGCCATCGCAAGAAAGAGAGCTATGAGATAAAGACGAGAGAGGGTATTCATTGTCCGCTGAATATTTGCATTTGGCTCTTATGCCAGATTTGTGAATAGATTATGCCAACCTCCTTGCCCCTTGTAGGAGAGGAATGAGGTGAGGGGCTTTAAATCGATTTTTTTCACCCTCACCCTAGCCTCTCCCATCGAGGGAGAGGTGATTCTTTTAATTTAGAAAGAGGATAAAGGAGCCTGGAGCTAGCCGCTTGTAAGGACTGTTCTGCGCGCTTTAGAGAGTCTGTCACGAACTGTTTTGAATGTCCCGTCGTCATAAAGAATTATACCCTCTTCAGCTATGTTCTCAATGAAAGGAGAACCACGTTCCACATATCTATCCAGCTCTCCAGGAGTAGTGCAGAAAATTGCGGTCAAAACCCCGTTTTCGAGGTCGATGTCATAGCTCACGTCTGAGACTTTCTCACACAGTTTGTTGCTTTCGATTACCAGGAAAAGGTCTATATTGCTATCTGCGGTGGCTGTTTTCCTTGCCACCGAGCCGTAGAGCACCAATGAGTGTAGCTTGGTGCCTAACTTTCTCCTGAGTCTTGCGGTAAGTTCCTTTGCCACTCGTTCATGCGGAATCATCATGATTTGCACCTTGTTATCAGTATATCACAACTGGTCTTTCATGGATTTCAAGTCCTTAGCTCATCTCCGCTTCTTTGTGCCACACGCGGACAAGCTCTTTCGCCAGTGGACGGTGCTCCCTCTTTTCCAGCAGGGGGTCTACCTCGAAGAGCTTTATGGCCTCTTTACGCGCCAGTTCCAGCAGGGCGATGTCCGAGAGCTTGGCCATGCGCAGGTCTGGCAGGCCGCTCTGACGCGTGCCGAAGAAATCCCCCGGCCCCCGCAGCTTCAGGTCTTCCTCGGCCAGCGCGAAGCCATTTTGGATGTTCTCTATCGCGCCCAGTCGCTGGCTGCTTACCTCCGATGGGTTCTCCGCCAGAAGCATGCAGTAGCTCTGCTCCGTGCCGCGTCCCACCCGGCCGCGGAACTGGTGCAACTGGGACAGCCCGAAGCGGTCGGCGCTCTCCACCAGCATGACGGTGGCGTTGGGCACGTCTATGCCCACCTCCACCACGGGCGTGGAAACCAGGATATCGAGCTCGCCGCAGCGGAAAAGGCGCATCACCTCGTCTTTGTCTTTGCCGGACATCCGCCCGTGAAGCAAGCCCAACCGCAGGTCGGGAAAGACCTCGCTGGAGAGCCGCTCGTACTCAGCGGTCGCCGCCTTTGCCTGGACCGCATCCGATTCCTCGACCAGGGGGCAGATGATGAATGCCTGCCGTCCCAGCCCCACCTGCTTGCGCATGAAGGAGTAGGCGCTCTCCCTCTGCTCCGGCCTGAGCCATTTTGTTTTGATGGTTTGCCGCCCCGGTGGAAGCTCGTCTATCACCGAGAGGTCGAGGTCGCCGAACAAGGTCAGGGCCAGCGTCCGCGGTATGGGCGTGGCGGTCATTACCAGCAAATGAGGATTGGCGCCCTTTTGACGCAGGATTGCGCGCTGTTCCACCCCGAAGCGGTGCTGCTCGTCTATTACGGCCAGTCCCAGCCTGTGGAACTCCACGGCCTTCTGGATAATGGCGTGTGTGCCGATAACGATGTCTACCTCTCCGTCGAGGATGCGTTTCTGAAGTCCGCGCTTCTTTACCTGCCTCACATCGCCGACGAGCAGCGCCACGGTGAGGGGGCGGGGCAGAAGCCCGGAGAAGCTGCGCAGGCAATCGTCTGCCTCCGTCTGGCTCGCCACCGCCGAAAGTAGCTGGCAGATGCCGCTGAAGTGCTGCTCGGCCAGAATCTCGGTGGGGGCCATGAACGCCCCCTGGAAACCGTTGGCGGCGGCCACCAGCAGCGCCGCCGTAGCCACGATTGTTTTGCCGCTGCCCACCTCCCCCTGCAACAGGCGGGACATTGCCTTCTCTCTCCGGAGGTCGGCCAGCAGCTCCTTAAGCACCCTTTGCTGGGCGGAGGTCAGCGTAAAGGGCAAAGATTTCAAAAAGGTGTCCAATCCCGGTACTTCTACGTTGAACGGGTTTCCTGGCTGGCTCTCCTGCCACTCGCGTTTCTTGCCCAGCACTCCCAGTTGGAGGAGAAACAGCTCATCGAAGGCAAGGCGCACCCTGGCGCTGTCCTTCGAGGTCGCGTTTTCGGGATAGTGTGCCTGGCTTACCGCTTCCGGCAGGCCAAGCAGCTTGCACCGCTGTCTCACTGCGGCGGGCAGGAAGTCTTCCAGTTGCCCGGCCCACTGGTCTACTACCCGCTTCATCAACTGCCTTACCTGGCGGGGGTGCAGCCCCTCGGTGAGCGAGTAGACCGGCACGAGGCGTCCCGTGTGTACCGTATCCTTGTCCTCGACGAACTCCCACTCCGGCGATTCGAACACGCGCTGTCCCCTGAACACGCTCACCTTGCCGCTGATTACTATTTTTGAATTGGGAGCGAGCCGTTTTGCCAGATAGGGGTTGTTGAACCAGATTATGCGCACGTTGCCGGTCTCATCGCCGACGGTCGCTTCGGTGCTGCGCCTTCCGCCCGGCGTGGACAGGTGAGCCTCCCACACGTTGGCAATGATGGTCTGCTCCTCTCCCTCGACAAGTTGCGATATGGTCTTTCTCTGGCTGTAATCCAGGTGGCGGTGGGGGAAAAAGTATAGCAGGTCGCGCACCGTCCGGACACCCAGCTTCTCGAACTTCTCAGCCAGCCTGGTGCTGATGCCACTAATGATTGTAACAGGAGAATCAATGGACGGACGGGATAGAGCCGACACCACGCTTTTTCTATTACGGGAGGGCCATGCTGGCACTTCCTGTGGCATGGTTTTTGACGGGCTTTCTGGCTTTGAAGTCTTGTTCTCGGCGGCCTCCGCCTCTATTTTCTCAATCTCCGGTAGAAATGCCAGCACCGCTTCAATCCACTCTTTGCGCTGCTGAGGGTTCAACAAGGCATAGTTGGGGGTGATGAGTCCGAGCTTGCGAAAGCGGGCAAGCAGCTTGCGGTCGGTCACGGACTCCAGTGCCTTACCCGACCAGTTAGCCAGGAAGCGGTCCAGGCCGCCCACCACCACCGAGTCGGCGTAACCCTTCTTGCGTTCGAACTCAAGAATCTTGCGTATAGAACTGGTATCAATGGACAAGTGTGTAGCTCTCTACGGTTCGAAATGGTTTCTGAAGGTATTATGTCACAAACGTGGCTTAAGTGGAAAGGGGGGGTGGGATGAAGACTCGGGCAAGGGCTTTTTTACGGGAAACAATTCGAGGGTAAACAGGCATGGGATTTGTTTTTAGAGTTATGTCTACTGGATACTGGCGCAGGGTGTGATGGGATTTGATTTGTCAAAACAAATGCTAATGTTGAAGCTGGTGAACGATTTGTTTTGGTAAAGAAATATGTCGAATTATGTCAACCTGGGCTCGAAAATAGCGTGCGCATCATTCATTTTGGTGAAACAATTCGTAAGGGCTGTCCGAATGGTTTTGAATCCCCCGTATCAAGTACGGGGCAGGCTCCCAGACCCCCGGCAAAGGGGCTTCGCTCCTCTGCAGACTCTATTTTCAAACGTTATCCATTTGCCAGTACGATATCCCAACCTGCCACAAGGGCGTCAGGTTCGTCATCTTTTGTGGGCTGCTGCAGTCGGGTCAGAAGCAGTTCTTTGTTTTCGGTGTCCTTGAACAACAGGTCTTTCTCGTTTAGAGGCTCTCCCTCGAAATACATCTGGGTGATTAGGCGGTTCTCCCCTTTCTTCACGATGAAATGGATGTGCGGTGGCCTAGTCCAGCTTTCTGACACCCGGTAGGCTCCAGGCTTAACGGTCTTGAACCAGTATTTCCCCTCAGCATCAGTTGTCCGGACGCCGTAACCCTGGAAATTCGGGTCGAGGGGAGCCGGATTCGTGTCCCTGGGAGTGATATACCTTCCGAAGGCATTAGCGTGCCAGATTTCAATTTTTGCGCCGGGTATCGGTTGCTCCGCCGTATCCAGCAGCCGACCCCTGACATAAATAACCTGTCCCTGCGCCCTTCGCGGTTTACCCCGGATGAGGGTCAAATCTGCATCCTGGTCGGCTGGTTTCTCCGGAGGGTAAAAGGGACCTTGAGCCTGCTCCGGGGTAGGAGTTCTGACCTTACCGCTAATTCTGGTCTTCATGGATGCCACACCTTGTGAATTTGCCTGTCTCACAAGCCCTTCACTAATCATTGAACCAGCATCGATATGTGGATGGCAATACGTAATGTTACGTAATCCGCCTGTATCAGGCCACCTAGTTTTGTGGCGCGAATCAGTGGGTGACACTGAGAAGGGATGCGTCGTAGATGGAGCTACAGGGATTGACCCTCTTATTCTCTTTTAGTCCCTTAACAATAAAGGTGTGCGCAAAAATGGCAGAATATTTTGTAGCTCGTGCGCAACTCGAAGCTAAATATTTCTGCCCCAACTTTTGAATTTTAGTGCTTTGAATTTGTTTCGGATTTAGAATTTAGAGTTTCCGCTTTATGCGGGTTAGGGTCTAATACCCCGCCGCTTGCGGAGAAGACCTCCCCGAACTCAATAAACCCAACAAACTCTACTTATCTCCCAGCACAGACACGCTCAGGACGTGCGGGCCGACATGGGCCCCCAGCACCGGGCTTACCTTAGAGCGGTAGATGCGCTCCTTCGGGAACTTGGCGCTCAGGCGCTCCACCAGCTTGTCGGCCTCATCTCCAGTGGTGGCGTCTTCCACTGCCATCTCCTCGATGTTCGAGAAGCACATAGCGAAGTTGTACAGGTGCTCGGTGGCTTTGGCGCGGGAGCGCTCCCGGCAGACGGGAAACACCTCGCCGTCTTTCAGTGTCAGGACCGGGTTTACCCTCAGCACCGAGCCGAGGAATGCCCGCGCCCTCCCGATGCGCCCGCCCCTCTTGAGGTACTCCAGCGTGTCAAAAGCCATGCGCACGTCCGCCCGGCCCATATTCTTGCGGGTCAGATTTACCGCTTCGTCGAAGCTCGCTCCTGCCTTGACCGCCTTGGCGGTGGCAATCACCACCAGCCCCTCGGCCATTGAGACCAGCCGGGAGTCAATCACCTCTATGCGAGACTTGCGCTTCGTCTGCTTGGTCGCTTGCAGAGCCGCCTCATAGGTAGCGCTGAGTTTAGAGCTGAGGGTGATTACCAGGATTTCACTCGCCTCTTCAGCCACCTTATCGTACGTTTCGATAAATGTGCCGAGGGGTGGCACGGCGGTGGTGGGGAAAATTTTGCCCTGCGTCAGCTTCTCGTAGAACTGGTCGGTAGTAAGGTCGATGCCGTCCCGGAAGACCTGCGTCCCGAAAAGGACGTTTATGGGAATAACGGTGATTCCCAGTTCCTGCGCTACTCTGGCGGGAATATCAGCCAGGCTATCGACGATTATTTTGACTGTCATTTTGGTCCCCCCTCATTTTTACAAGGTGTTTACGTTAAGTGTCACTTCCTCGGAACGACTTCTAATCATTCTACCGAAACGATGTAATCGTAGTGCGGCTGGCCGCCCTTCACCACCTCCACCTGAAGGTGTGGGTGCTTCTCACGGATGCCGTTGCCCACAGTCTCCGCATCAGCCTCTTTGGTATCGGAGCCGTAGTAGATTGTCACGACTTCCGCGGTATTAAGGTCCACTTTATCGAGAACTTTATCGAGAGCTTTGGCTGTGTCATCGTCGGCGGCTATCAGCCTGTCGTCCAGAAGGCCGATGGCCTGTTTCTTCTTGATATGCAGTCCGTTCAGAGTGGTCGCCCGCACGGAGCGGGTTATCTCGATGGATTTCACCGATGATTTCGCTTTCGTCATATTTTCCACGTTCGATTCGAAGTCCGCCTCATAGTCGAAGGAGAGGAGCGCGGCTACCCCCTGCGGAATGGCTTCCGATGGCACCACTGCGACTGTTTTTTTGGTCAACGACTTCACCTGCTGGGCGGTAGTAACGATATTCTTGTTATTGGGAAGAAGAATGACCTTGTCCGAAGCCACAGCCTCGACAGCATTGAGCAACTCCTTGGTGCTGGGGTTCATTGTCTGTCCTCCGTGGACGATAGCGGTTGCCCCCAGGCTCTTGAAGACATCGCTCAGCCCCTCCCCGGACGCCACCGCGATTATCGCAGTATCGACGGCTACCAGCCTCTCCTTTTGCATCTCCAGGAAATCATGGTGCTGCTCATCCATATTGCGGATTGATACCTGGTGCAGTGTTCCCAGTGAGGCGGCATAGCTGAGAACATGGCCCGGGTCGAGGGTATGGATGTGCACCCTTGCCGTGACCTCGTCCCCGACCACAATCAGGGACACTCCCTTCTTCTCAAGCTTCGTCCTGAGTTTATCCGGGTTAATCTGCTCTCCCTTGAGCAGAAATTCCGTGCAATAGCCGAAGGGTATCTCATCCTCCGTGGAAATGTGAGGCACCCCTGTGGCAACAGGAATATTGCTGGTAATCATCTGTGGCTTGCGGAACTGCATTTGCTCTCTTTCTCCCCGGAGATGACGGAGAGCGCCCTCCAGGATGGTGTACAGTCCCTGTCCCCCCGCATCCACTACACCAGCCTCCCTGAGCACGGGGAGGAGGTTGGGGGTATTGGCTACGGACTCGCTGGCGGCGTTGACTGCGGCTTCCAGCACCGAAATCAGGTCGTTCTGGCTGCTTTCAGCCTGTGCCTTCGCCGCCGCCGCGGCATCCTTGATTACGGTTAATATAGTCCCTTCCACCGGATTGCTCAGGCCCTTGTAGGCTGTTTCAGATGCCTTCACCAGGGCTTCAGCCAGGTCTTTGCCAGTAAGCACTTCCTTATCATCCAGGCTCTGCGCCATGCCGCGCCATATCTGTGAAAGGATGACTCCGCTGTTGCCCCTCGCGCCCATCAAAGCGCCTTTAGACATGGCTTTAACCATGGCCGATACCGACCCGTCGGGGGAGCGGTGAGCCTCTTCTACCGTGGAACGCATGGTGAGCAGCATGTTGGTGCCGGTATCTCCATCAGGCACCGGGAAAACGTTTAGAGCATCGACTTCCGGGGCGCTCTTTTCCAGCCAAGAAGTAGCGGTGGCGAACATCTCCCGCAGGTCATGTCCGCTGATTGACTCGGTTTGTTTCATGTTTACCATCCTTGCCAAGCCTAGAACGGCTGTGGTACTATTATAGATTAGCGTTTACTGTTTGACAACCGAGACAGCCACGGGCAAAGCCCGTGGCACTTTAAGGTTCAAGCTACGCTTGATTTTTTGGGCGATTTTATTAACCCATGGGCATAGCCCGTGGTATTTTTGCCCTTTGGGCAAATTTAGGAGAGAAGACGTTGAAGTGTGACCTGTGTGGGAAATTACCCCAATTCGGTAGCAATGTAAGCCATTCCAAGGTCCATACCAACAGGCGGTGGATACCCAATATTCACGCCGCTACTGTTGTGCTCGAGGGAAAAAAGAAGCACCTCAACCTGTGCACCAGGTGTATTCGCACTATGAACAAGGCCGGGTAAGGGCTTCTACTGCACGCTGGCTTTTATCCTCGCCAGCGCCTCTCCGACCGGCTTTCCCGAGTTGAAAACCGCCGACCCCGCTACCAGCACTCTGGCCCCTGCTTTTACTACTATCGGCGCAGTTACACTGTCTATACCCCCGTCCACCGCCAGCTCCGCCTTCAACCCCTTTGCGTCGAGGTCCGCCCTGAGACAGGCTATTTTGCCCACAACCTCCTCGATGAAGGCTTGTCCGCCGTAGCCCGGGTTTACCGTCATCACCAGCACGGTATTCACCAGGGGAAGGATTTCCTCGATGGCGTGTAGCGGCGTGCCCGGATTGAGGGCGACTCCTGCCCTGACCTTCGCCTCCTTGATTTGCTGCACTACGCGGTGGATGTGGATGCAGGCTTCTATGTGGACTGTGATGATGTCCGCCCCGGCGTTAACAAACTGCCGGATGTGGCGCTCCGGCGACTCAATCATCAGGTGAACATCCAGGGGAAGGTTGGTCCAGGGACGGATAGCAGCCACAACCGGACTGCCGATGGTGAGATTGGGCACAAAATGCCCGTCCATGACATCCACGTGGATGTAATCGGCGCCGGCCTCAGCCGCCTCAGCCACCTGCTCACCCAGCCGGCTGAAGTCGGCGGACAGTATGGACGGAGCGAACTTTATGAGCGGTCTATTTTCCGCCACCTGAAGCCTCCAATAGCCGTTTGGCGTCGGCTAATGCTTTTTTCACCTGCCCGGGGGCCGTGCCTCCGGTAACATTCCTGGCTGCCAGGGACGACTCTACGGTGATCGAGTATACATCATCGCCGAACATCGGTGAAAAGCCCTTGTACTCCGCGATGCTCAGTTCCTTCAGAAACTTGCCTTTCTCGATGGCATGGCTGACCAGTCTTGCCACTATGCCGTGAGCCGAGCGGAACGCCTCGCCCTTCTTCACCAGGTAGTCCGCCATGTCGGTGGCGAGGATGTAGTCCTGCGCCAGGGCTTTCTTCATGTTCTCCGGCTTGATGCGCAAGGTCTTGACCATTCCGGTGAAGACCTCAAGCGTGGACAACAGAGTATCCACCGTATCGAAAAGACCCTCCTTGTCCTCCTGCAGGTCGCGGTTATAGGACAGAGGCAGTCCTTTCAGGGTGGTGAGCATTGCCATCAGGTTGCCGTAGACGCGGCCGGTCTTGCCCCTAGCCAGCTCCGCCACGTCCGGGTTCTTCTTCTGGGGCATGATGCTGCTGCCGGTGGCGTAAGCTTCATCAATCTCAATGAAACCGAACTCAGCCGTGGACCATAGCACGAGCTCCTCGGCCAGTCGCGATAGATGCATCATGCACAGGCTGGCCGCCGCCTGGTACTCCACCACGAAGTCCCTGTCGGAGACGGCGTCCATGCTGTTCCGGCTCACCTCGCTGAAGCCGAGCTCCCGCGCTACGGATTCCCTGTCGATGTTGTAGGCTACTCCGGCCACTGCGCCGCTGCCCAGGGGCATGACGTCCGTGCGTCTCAGACAATCGGCAAAGCGCCCGGTATCCCGTTGAAGCATCTCGAAGTAGGCCAGCAGATGGTGGGCGAACAGCACCGGCTGCGCTTGCTGGAGGTGGGTATATCCCGGCATAACTGCTGTCTTGTTGGCTTCCGCCAGCCCGATTATTTCTTTTTGAAGCTCCTTTATTCCGGCAACGGTTTCCGCTATTGTATCTTTGACGTACAGGCGCATGTCCAGCGCCACCTGGTCGTTCCGCGAGCGGGCGGTATGCAGTTTGCCCCCGGCGTCCCCGGCGAGCTCCATCAGGCGCGCCTCGATGTTCATGTGGATGTCTTCCAGCTCGGGTTTGAACCGGAACTTGCCTAGCTCTATCTCCTGCCTGATTGATTCCAGCCCGGCGACTATCTCCTTAGCTTCTTTGGCCGTAACAATGCCCTGCCTGGCGAGCATCCTGGCGTGGGCGATGCTGCCGGCGATGTCCTGGCGGTACAGCCGCGCGTCATAGGGGACGGAAGCGGTGTACTGCGCTACCAGCTTATCGGCATCCTTCTGAAAACGACCGCGAATGTGGCTCATTGTAAAATCCTAAGCACTAAGTTCTAAAAATATTAAAATTCTATAGTCCCCTGCGGACTCTCAATGAAGGCAAGTCAATCTTGTCTTCTATTTCCGTCATCATCGCTTGCAATCGGTCTACCTTGGTAACGTCAAATACCGCAGTAACATCTCTGTTTCGATAGCCAACAATATCTGACGGGATGGCATTTGAGACCACGAAGAATAACCCGGTCGCATTGCGCTGTCTATAGGTACGTGCGTTATCAAAAGCCTTTTTCTTAGTATCAGAACGTTCCATTCCCGGCCTATCAAGATGTGTAATTGTGCCATCTGGATTGACAACGCTAGAGGGCGAACCTTTTGCTTCTATGGCTATTTCAGGCGTGACCTCGAAATCATGTGTTCTCGTGTTCCCTGGTGTAGCTATTAACGGAAGTCTGAAGTGCTCTTGCATGAGATAATAGAACGCACTGGAGAATGCGTTACCTACTATCGGTGCCCGTGATTGAAAAGTAGCAATTTCATATATTAATCTTGAGTGACACTTCGGGCAGGTAGATGGAGGTTCGCCCCATCCCTGGGTCGCATTCCCTTGGCGGAGGCAAGCGACACAAGCCCAGCATTGATATGCGCCATAGTGGTCAATGCTATTTTGAAAGCACGTGTTGAAGTAGTCTCGGAGGCGAGGATTTGTGACCGAATTTGCAAGTAATTTGTTATATGTATCATGAGCAATGGAATCATAAGGTTCGGTCATTTTGTCGCTCCTCCGAGTAGAGTCAGAGTACTTTGTTCCTCGTCAAGAGGTTTTAGTCTGCGATTAGCAATATCGCAATATTTCTGGTCGATTTCATAACCTACAAACCTGCGCTTAGACTTCCGTGCTGCCAATGCTGTTGTTCCACTACCCATGAACGGGTCAAGTATAACTTCATTGGAATACGTATAAAGTTCCATACATCGCTGTGGTAATTCCACTGGGAAAGGAGCGGGATGGCCAACTTTTCTTGCTGATTCAGCGGAAAATTTCCAAATGCTCTTAGTATACTCCAAAAATTCATCCTTTGTTATAGTGGAACTGCGACCTTCAATCCGAGGTCTAGAGTACATATCTTTGGAAAAGACAAGTATATACTCGTGAATATCTCTTAACGTCGGGTTTGCTGGTGAAAGCCAACTACCCCAAGCTGTAGAGCCAGTTGCACTTGATTCCTTGTCCCAAATAATCTGACCTCGCATTAAAAATCCAGCCGATAACATATCTTCGGTAATGAAGGCGTCAATGGGTAGATATGGTCGTCTACCCAGATTAGCCACATTGAAACAGACTCGCCCGCCAGGCACAAGGACTCTGTACACTTCTTTCATTACCCCTTTTATTAACGACCGATATTCTGCGAGCGTCAAATCTTGATCATATAACTTACCAACATTATAAGGTGGGGATGTCACCATTAAATGAACAGATTTGTCCGGCAGTTCGTCCATTGACTCGCTTGATTTACAGAAAATCTTGTTTTCGGCGGAAGCCGGTAATGGATTCTCCTCATAACGAACTTGTGTTTTTTTGGTTAGACCTTCATAGAGCCTGCCTGAGTAAAAGCGTGTTGAATCATGCCCATAACGCCCTGCTACTCCAAATGCACTTGTTTTAGTGCCATTCTTTCGCTTAATAACCGGGGAATCAGTCATAGAATCACCCTTTCACACTTAGCTTTATACACCACCTCGCCCACCTCTTCCCCCCTTTTTCTTGTATTTTGGCCCTTCTGCCCAGAAAATGTCTTTCTCCAGAACATATCGCTCGTCTGATTCATCAAGTGGCTGGGCACGTAGTGGTTCAGGCTTAAAACCAGTTTCCGCTAGAAGTTGCTTAAATTTTTCCTCAGCGAGTTTTTTAGAGCGAAAGCTCTCTATAATTTTCCCTTCCTTGATTACATGAAACTTTCCGTCATTAGGCACATTCCTCGTATTACTTTCAATCGAAAGACCTATTTGTGGTATGAAGTGCCTATACATTTCTGTCTTTCACTATTTTTTGAGTACATTGGACATTAGCGCCGTTGAGCCCAATGCTTTCCATACAATCTACACCCAACCATCATTTTGGGCAATTATTCCTTGACTTGTATTTTGTTCAGCCTGAAACCAGGTCTACAGACAACTTATCCGCCACCTTCCGGCAACTTTATATCCAGCGTATCTCCCTGGACGTTCAACTGCGCCTGCGCCTGAACCCTCACCGGCAGCCCCCAGATGTGTATGAAGCCGGGGGAGGCGCTCTGGTCGAACTGGTCGCCTTTATCATAAGTTGCCAGTCCATAATTATACAACGAAAAGGGTGATTTGCGCCCCACCACCCTGCAAGTCCCCTTGAACAGCTTCAGCCGTACTGTGCCGCTGACAAAGCGCTGTGTGCTCTGGACATAGGCATCCAGGTCCTGGTGGAAAGCGGTGAACCACAGGCCGTTATAGATGAGGTCGGCGTACTGCTGCGCCACCAGGTCCTTGAAGCGCATTTGCATGCGGGAGAGGGTCATTGCTTCCAGAGCCTGGTGCGCCTGTAGCAGGACGGTTGCCGCCGGAGCTTCATAAATCTCCCTCGATTTTATCCCCACCAGCCGGTTCTCCACGTGGTCGATGCGCCCGACCCCGTGTTCTCCGGCAAGCGCGCTCACCTTTCCGATGAGGCTGACGCTATCCATCTCCTGCCCGTCGACCGAGACCGGTATGCCTTTTTCGAAGCCGATTTCCACGTAGCCCGGCTTGTTTGGTGTTTCACCCGGCGACTTGGTCCAGGCGAAGACCTCTTCCGGAGGCTCGTTCCAGGGGTCCTCCAGCACTCCGCACTCGATGCTCCTGCCCCACAGGCATACATCAATGGAGTAGGGGCTAGAAACGGTGATAGGCACGGGTATGTCATGTTTTTGGGCATACTTGATGGTCTGCTCGCGGGTCATGCCCCACACGCGGGCGGGGGCGATGACTTTGAGATGGGGCGCGAGCGCGTTGATGCCCACCTCGAACCTCACCTGGTCATTGCCCTTGCCGGTGCAGCCGTGGGCCACTGCCGAAGCGCCTTCTTCCAGCGCGACATCTACCAGAAGCTTGGCCATCAACGGACGGGACAAAGCCGTAGCCAGGGGATACTGCCCCTCGTAGACGGCATTGGCCTGAAGCGCGGGGAAGATGTAATAGTCCGCGAATACCTGCTTGGCGTCCTTCACCAGCGCCTTGATTGCGCCGACCTTCAGCGCCTTCTCGCGGATGGCAGTAAAATCGCGCTCATTGCCGACATCGATGGTAAATGCGATGACATCATAGCCGTATTTCTCTTTTATCCACTTGATAGCCACGGACGTATCCAGCCCGCCGCTGTAGGCCAATACTATCTTATCTGCCATGTCAAACCTCCGTCACAAGGTAAACATATAAAAATTTTAGGCAACTATCCTCTTATAGCATGTGCCGAATTTGATGTATGGTATAATCTCTTAAGGGTGGTGTCTTTATGATACCACTTAATAAAATACAGAGTAAATGGGTAATATAGTGGTTAATTGTAGTACCTCTAACTTACTTAGTTGCAAAGAATATGTATAATCCAGAAATAACTTTAGGCGATATTATAGTTCTTGTTGTTACTATCCCAACTTTAGTTGTAGGAATGTGGAAAACTATAAGCTATATCAACTATCGCAGAAATCCATTCAGATTAGGATTTCAAATGGAACGCACATTTAGGGGGAATAGACCGCTATTAAGTCATCAAATGATACCGATAGGGAAGGAACAACTATACATACGAATGCAACCGAAGAGAGAAACCTTATTTGATAGAATTCACGTTCGCCTAGTTTGTAACAAAAACCCCAAATCGGCATTCCCTGAAAGGGAAGATATTAGTATTACAAATTTTGGAATAAAGGCAGAAGAGATTTCAGGCTATATTTCTAGCCCGGCTACTATTGATAAAACAAATGGAATGCAACGTGGTCTGTCACGTTCATATCGCTGTGCTCCAGAGGATTCTATATATTTGGATTTGACCGTTACTAGCAAAATTGAATGGAGCGGCTATATCATAATTGAGGCTTCACGGGCGGATGGTCATAGAGGGCAAGGTTATTTAGGCTTAGAAGTTACTGCCCATAAGCAATAATGAGAGGAAACAACAATATGGATACGCCGACGTCACAAAGTTATATGATGTCAAGGGATAATTACCAAATTTTAAGTTTTGAGTTGTGGTTTTGACTTTTGATTTATCCAGAAATGCAATAACCTCTTCGCAGAACTCGTCGGGCTTTTCCAGATGAGGGCAATGTCCGCACTCATTGATGACTTTTAGTGTGGCAGAGGGCATCACCCGGCTGGCCTCCTCCGCATACATAAGAGGGACTACTCTGTCCTGTGCGCCGTGAATGAAGAGGGTGGGCGTCTTTATCTGGTGAAGTTTCTCAGCTACAACAACCCCCGGCGCGGGGCCTTTCAGACTCACTCCATTGCGTATGATGCTGAGCATCGCCCGCTTTGCGCCCGGCATTTTCAGGTATCCGTAGTTCAACTCCACTATCTCATCGGTGATGAAGTCCGGGTTATGGAAAGACCTCTTCATCCCGCGTTTCAGTCCGGCCTTGATATTCGGCATTATCAAGATTTCTCCGATGATAGGCAGGGTGCACAGTCGGTAAAGCAGGGACGTCCTGGCGTTCAGCCCCATAGTATCTACCAGTACCAGCCTGTCAATCATCTCAGGCGAGTCCATCGCAACCTGCAGCCCCATAAGCCCGCTGATGGAGTGGCCTACTATGCTGACGCGTTCTAATCCCAGCGCCTGCATGAGGTCAGCCACAAACCTCGCCCCGGCAGGAAGGGAATAGTCGAGCTTTGGCTTGTCCGACAGCCCGTGCCCCGGCAGGTCAACGGCGTACACCTTGAAATGTTTGCTCAGATTTTCGAGGCTGAAGACCCACACGTCGGCACACTCGCCGAAGCCGTGTAGTAGCAGCACGGGTGCCTCCGTCCCAGCTTCCATACAGCGCACCCTGACCCCGTTCACATCGATGTATTGTGTGCCTATTTTTTCAACCAGGCTTTTCACATAAGTTCCTGCAACCACCGTGTCAAGGAGCAACGGTAGACAACGCCCTGTCCAGCATGTCCAACGCTTCATCCACGTCATCGTTGTCGATAACAAGCGGGGGCATCAGGCGCAGAGCGTTGGCTTTCAAACGGTTGACCAGCAAACCCTGTTCGAGGCAGGCCAGCACCAGGCCCTGGGCAATATCCTTCGAGAATTCCAGCGCAGCCAGAAGCCCTATGCTCCTGACATCCTTCAGGAAACGGTATTTCCGTTTGAGCACGTCGAGCCCGCCCGACAGGTGTTGCCCGGTGTTTTCGACCTTTCCGGGGATGTCGTTCTCCAGCATGTATTTCACCGTGGCGTAGCCGGCGGCGCAGCACAAAGGGTTTCCCCCGAAGGTGGAGCCGTGCTCTCCGGGCTTGAAGACCGAAGCCCTCTCCTTTGCCAGAATCGCTCCGATTGGTATCCCACCGGCCATACCCTTCGCCAGGGTCATGATGTCAGGCTCTACGCCATAACGCTCGTAGGCAAAGAGTGTGCCGGTCCGTCCCATCCCGGTCTGGATTTCGTCCAGGATGAGCAGGATACCCTTTTCATCGCACCATTTGCGCACTTCGGACAGGTAGCCATCTTCGGGTATGTTCACTCCGCCTTCTGCCTGCACCGGTTCGAGCATCACGGCGCAGGTCCTGGCGGTGGTAGCCTTTTTTATGGCTTCGATGTTATTGAAGTCCACATTGACGAAGCCGGTAGGCAGGGGAGGATACGGCTGCTGGAACTTGGGCTGGCCGGTGGCGGCCACCATCGCCAGCGTCCGACCATGAAACGAGCCGAAGGCGCTGATAACCTCATAAGCGCCCTTCAAATGATGGTATCCATACCGCCGTGCCAGCTTCACTGCGCCTTCGTTGGCTTCCGCTCCACTGTTGCAGAAGAAGATGCGGTCGAGGCAGCTATTCTTGATGAGAATCTCGGCTAGCTGGAGCTGGGGAATGGTATAGAACGAGTTTGACGCCTGGATTAGCGTGCCGACCTGCTTTGTGACTGCCTCCACCACTACAGGATGGCAGTGCCCCAGGCTGTTCACCGCCCAGCCGCCGACAAAGTCCAGGTACTGGCGGCCGTTCTCATCCCACACCCTTGCGCCCTGACCCTTTACCAGGGTTACCGGTGTCCGCTCAAAAGTGCGCATATAGTATTTGGCTTCCAGTTCCTGCCAGTGACTCATTTTTCTAACCCCCTCGGGTGAAACCCTAAAATGGTTGTCTATTCTACTAAAATAATAATGAATAAAATAGA
>JACPPQ010000045.1 GCA_016190925.1 Chloroflexota bacterium
CTGTTGGCAGAGTTGTAATATGCGGAATAAAGTGGATAAATGCGGTAAGTAGTGGTAAAAAGTTGACAAATATGGTAAGTTGTGGTAACTTAAATTAAGCATTAGTTAGCTATTCCGGGGGAGAGCGGTCATCCGGTGGATGGCCCCTCTCCCCCACTTGTTTTTGTAGACCTATGAACTCAACCACTCTGAAGAATTGTGCCTCACTCAGTTCCACTTCCGAAATGCTGTTGTTAGCGAGTTTCGCAAGTAGTTCAGCCAAAATGTGTGCTAATTGCAGGCCGCCAACATACTCGGAGTCAGCATCAGTTAAGTGAGTAATAGCAGGTGTGGCAAACGGAGCTGAAAGCCCCGGTAATTTATTGTTCAGATACACTAGCGTGTTTGCCCGTTGTTTTTCAGAAAGTCGAACCCGGTCCAGCACTAGGTCGATTCCACCGAGCACCGGCGTATCATGATGCGCAAAATGGAACTCCAGTAGATGACGAAGTACATAATTGCGCAGATAATATGGCCAACTTTCTCTGTCAACCCCCGTTTTCTCCCACGTGAGATATTTTCCTCCGTAGCGTCGCTTATAAATATAGAGAGCACTGGCCTCCGCTATTCCTGATTCTGCCATAGGTATGAGACCCCTCAACAGGTTCAGGCCAACTATATATTTTTGAGGTGCATTCTTCATTTCAGAGTACATTCCACTGAGAAAACGGTAGTTGGAGAGAAGGTGTCTGACAGCAGCATAGTGGTCGCTGTGGATATCCAACAGAGCCATGCCGAAATGAGCAGAACCCTCCCTTCCAGGGTCGCCTGTTTCATCAACAAAAAGAAAATGCACCTTTACTTACTTTCCAAACCTACCACAGGCTCGCCTGCGGGGGCTTTTCCCTGTTATACGGTAGGCCGAGGTGCTGGTAGGCGGCTTCGGTGACCATGCGGCCGCGGGGTGTCCGTACCAGGAATCCCAGTTGCAGCAAATACGGTTCGTAGACATCCATGATGGTGTCTGCCTCCTCACTGATACAGGCGGCAATGGTCTCCAGCCCCACCGGCCCCCCGCCGAATTTTTCGATGACGGTACGCAGCAGCTTGTGGTCTATCTCGTCCAGCCCGATGGGGTCGATTTCCAGCCTGGACAGCGCCTCGACTGCCACCTCCTGGTTGATGGTCCCGCCGGCCATCACCTGGGCATAGTCTCTAACTCGCTTGAGCAGGCGGTTGGCCACGCGGGGAGTCCCCCTGGCGCGGCAGGCTATCTCCTTAAGGCCGGCATCTTCTGCCTCTATCTGGAGGATGCGGGCAGAGCGGCGGATAATGGTCTCCAGCGAGTCATGGTCATAGAAATCAAAACGGTAGACTGCGCCGAAGCGGTCGCGGAGGGGCGCGCTGAGCAGGGCAATCCGTGTGGTAGCGCCGATAAGGGTAAAAGGCGGGAGGTTCAACCGGAGGCTCCTGGCTCCGGGGCCTTTCCCGATGATGATATCCAGGGCGAAGTCTTCCATCGAGGGGTAGAGGATTTCCTCTATTGCCCGGTTGAGACGGTGAATTTCATCGATGAAGAGGATGTCATGCTTCTGGAGATTGGTCAGTATGGCGGCCAGGTCTCCGGTGCGCTCGATGGCAGGCCCGGAGGTGATTCTGATGTTGACTCCCATCTCGGCGGCAATGATGTTGGCCAGTGTGGTCTTTCCCAGCCCCGGAGGTCCGTAGAGCAGTATGTGGTCGAGCGGCTCTCCCCTCCCCCTGGCGGCGGCAAGGGCTATCTTGAGGTTCTCTTTGACCTTGCTCTGCCCGATGAAGTCATCGAGGCGCCGCGGGCGAAGGCTGGTCTCGATGGATGTGTCTTCTGAATCGGCTTTGCCTGATATGATGCGGGTAATTTTGCCACCTCCCTGCGTTGACAATCCTATTATAGCATAGGCTTTGGAAAGGTAGCATAGAGGGTGGTCTGAGTCATAACAAGGGAGGGTCGCTCCAAAGGGGCGACCCTCCCTGTTCCGAAACATCCTGGGAACGCCTTAGCTCTCGGCAGTCTTGTCAGGCGGTGGTGTTTCTCCTTCTCCTTCGGTGGGCGGCAGTTGCGGTGTTTCTGACCCTCCTTCAGAGATTGCCATTTGTGGCATCGCCTCAGGTGCGGATACTTCCGCTGGCTGCTCCTCCGGTTTCAGGTAGCGGGCCGGAATCAGCTTGCCGATGATAACATTCTCCTTCAACCCCACCAGCTTGTCTATCTTGCCGCACATGGCAGCTTCGGTGAGCACGCGGGTGGTCTCCTGGAAGGAGGCGGCTGCCAGCCAGCTATCGGTGTTCAATGAAGCCCTGGTTATGCCCATCAATACCGTGCGGGCGGTGGCCGGGTCGCCACCCTCCGCCAGCACCTTGGCATTGGCATCCTCATAGAAGTGCACCTCTACCAGTTCTCCGGGCACTAGGTCGGTATCCCCTGAAGAATCGATGCGGACCTTTGTCAGCATCTGATGGACGATGACTTCGATATGCTTATCGTTGATGTTTACCCCCTGTGAGCGGTACACCTTCTGCACCTCATCAACCAGATATCGTTGTGCTGCCTCTTTGCCCATGACACGCAGCACATCCTGGGGATTGATGGAGCCGTCAGTGAGCTGCTGCCCGGCGGCCACCCTGTCTCCTTTTTGAACACGGATATGGGCGGTGGATGGGACAAGGTACTCACGCTCTTCCGTGTCCTCGTAGCTAATGGACAGGTGCTTGCGTTCCAGAGATACCTGGCCGGCGACTCGGGCTACAATGGCCTGGTTCTCAGCCGTCAATTCTTGCGACTTCTTGGCAGATACGGGAGGGGTAGCCAGCACTTCTCCAATCTCTACCCGTTGTCCGTTGCTCACTACTACTTTCCATTTGTCAGGCAGCGTGTATTCATCGAGGAATACCTCGGAGCTGGCTATCTTAATCTTTTTGCCCTCATCGCTTTCGATTATGTCTGCAATTCCGTCTATCTCGGAAATGACGGCCTGTGCCTTGGGCGGCCTGGCTTCGAAAAGTTCCTCCACTCTGGGAAGACCGGTAGTGATGTCGAGGCCGACCACACCTCCTGTGTGGAAGGTCCGCAGAGTCAACTGTGTGCCGGGCTCACCGATGCTCTGTGCGGCGATTATGCCTACTGCGGTGCCCAGTTCGACCAGATACCCGCGGGCGAGGTCCCTGCCGTAACACCGCTGGCACGCTCCATGCCGGGACTCGCAGCTGAGCGGGGAACGGACGAAGGCCTCTTTCAGACCGGCAGCCGTAATTTTTTCTGCCTTCTGCTCATCCATTTCCTCATTTCGCTCAACGATGGTTTCCCCTGTTTTGGGGTGCGCTATCTTACTGGCGGCCATCCGGCCTACGATACGCTCGGCGAGCGATGGCAGCAGTTCTCCTTCCTGTGGCTCAGAAAGCCAGATACCGTTCGGAGTCCCGCAATCCTCTTCAAGGATAATAACGTTCTGGTCGACATCGATAAGACGTCTGGTGAGATAGCCGCTATCTGATGTTCTCAGCGCGGTATCGGCCAGACCCTTGCGGGCGCCATGGGTAGAGATGAAATATTCCAGGACGCTGTGGCCTTCACGCAGGCTTGATTTGATGGGGAACTCGATAATCTTGCCGGATGGGTCGGTCATCAAACCTCTCATGCCTGCCATCTGGACAATCTGTGAGATGTTGCCTTTTGCTCCCGAGTTTGCCATGGCGTAGATGCCGCCATAGCGGTCAAGGGTCTGCGAAATGGAGTTGGTAATCTTGTCCATGGTTTCCATCCACACGCTTACGATGCCGTTATACCTTTCATCCTCGCTGATTAGGCCTTTTTCGAGTTGCTTCTCAATGATGGCAACCCTTTCCTCCGCTTCCTCGAGCAGCTTGGCTTTATTGCGTGGAATCTCGATGTCGTTCACGGTTATGGTAATTCCGGATTTGGTAGCAAACTCGAAGCCCAGGCGCTTGAGGTTGTCCAGCACCTCGGCCGTCTCTTCATTGCTCAATATGCGGTAGCAGTCCGTTACTATTTGCTTCAGGCTTCCCTTGTCCATTACCTTGTTCATGAAGCCCAGGTCGGGTGGCAGAATACCGTTGAATATGATACGACCAACGGTGGTCTTTAGCTTCTGTCCCGAGCCGTCTCTAACCTCGATTTCAGCCCTGAGGTCGATAACGTCGAAATCGTAAGCCAGCTTTGCCTCTTCGAAGCTGCCGAACACTCTTCCTTCACCCTTAGCACCAGGCCGCACGGTGGTCATGTAGTAGCAACCGAGAACCATATCCAGAGTCGGGGTCACGACAGGCTCGCCACAGCTTGGCAGCAGCATATTGTGAATGCTCAGAATAGTCTCCTTGGCCTCTCTGACCGATGCTCTGGACAGCGGCACGTGAACGGCCATCTGGTCGCCATCGAAGTCGGCGTTGAAGGCGGAGCACACCAGTGGGTGAATCTGTATGGCGCTTCCATCAATGAGCACCGGCTCGAAAGCTTGTATACTCAGGCGGTGCAGGGTGGGAGCACGGTTGAGCAAGACAAGCCGCTCTTTTGCGACCTCTTCGAGAATATCATAGACCTCCGGTTTGGCTTTCTCGACCAGCCGCTTGGCGGCCTTGTCGCTATGAGCCAGCCCCTGCTTCATAAGGCGATGCACCACAAAGGGTTTGAATAACTCCAGCGCCATGCGGCGGGGCAGCCCGCACTGGTTGAGTTTTAGCTCCGGGCCGACCACGATAACCGAGCGGCCACTGTAATCGACTCGCTTACCGAGAAGGTTCTGCCGGAAACGCCCCTGTTTGCCGCGAAGCATATCGGAAAGCGACTTCAGCTTGTGATTTCCATTGATTGATACCGCCCGCCCTCTTCTTCCGTTGTCGATGAGGGAGTCAACCGCTTCCTGAAGCATCCGCTTCTCATTGCGGATGATAATAGCGGGGGCTCCTATCTCAAGCAGATGGTGCAGACGATTGTTGCGATTGATAACTCTTCTGTATAGGTCGTTGAGGTCACTGGTGGCGAACCTTCCTCCGTCCAGTTGCACCAGTGGCCGGAGGTCCGGAGGCAAGACCGGCAGTACGGTGAGTATCATCCATTCCGGCTTGTTACTGCTGCGGCGCAAGGCTTCCACCAGGCGCAGCTGTTTGCTGGCCCTCTTGCGGCGCTGCCCTGAAGTTGATTGAATCTCCTGGAGCAAGCTGCTCCGAAGCTCATCCATATTGACGTTTTTGATAATCTCGAGAATGGCTTCTGCCCCCATCCCCGCTTCGAATACCTGCCCGTAGCTCTGTTTGAGGTCCTGATACTGGTTCTCGGTGAGCAGCTTCCGATGATGAAGATTCCTCAGCTGTTCTATCTCATTTAAGGTCTTTTCCTCAATCTGTGTCTTTTGCTCGGCAAAATCACGTCGTAGCTGGTTTACTTCTTCTACGGATGCCTGCTGGCTTTCCATCTCGGCTATCTTAGACTCAAGGGCAGCCTTTTGGTCGCCGATGTCCCGGGCGGCATTCTCTTCAAGTTGCTTGACTGCTTGCTGGCGCGCTTGTTCATCTATGGATGTGACGATAAAGTGTGAGAAGTAAAGGACGCGTTCCAAGCTGCGCGGAGACAGGTCAAGCAGTAGCCCCATCCGGCTGGGTGTGCCTTTGGCAAACCAGATATGGCTTACCGGGCATGCCAGCTCGATGTGCCCCATGCGTTCGCGGCGGACCTTGGACCTGGCTACTTCTACGCCACATTTATCGCAGATGACTCCTTTGTAGCGTATTTTCTTATATTTGCCGCAGAAGCATTCAAAATCCTTGGTCGGACCGAATATCCGCTCGCAGAAAAGCCCGTCCCTCTCCGGTTTCAGTGTGCGGTAGTTGATGGTCTCCGGCTTGGTCACTTCTCCATAAGACCAGCTTTTTACCTGCTCCGGAGAAGCTAGGGAGATGCGAACGGCATCAAAATCATTGACTTCAAGCATTTTTCTACCCCTCTATCAACCAAATGTAAGTTATTTCCTATTCTTTGTTCTCGGATGATTTCTCTTCGTCTAGAGGCTCTTCCTCTTCCTCATTATCATCATGATGTTTGACCTCAGAAGCTGGCCCAGCTTCGGAAGATATAGTTTCCTGCTCTTCCGGTTTTGTCTCCAGGGCGGCTTCTATGGCGGGAGGGATAGCTTCTCCCTTCTGCTCGCCCGTTTGTGTTGCCGCCTCGAATGCTTCCAGCCCTGTACCCAGCTCAGGCTTTCCTACGGCTTCCGCAGGAATAGGAGCTCTGCCCTCCTCCTCATTGATTACCTCAACGGAAAGCCCCAGGCTTTGCAGTTCCTTGACCAGGACCTTGAACGACTCCGGTACGCCGGGTTGCAGGATATCCTCGTTTTTGACTATGGCCTCATAGGTCTTTGCCCGTCCGGTGATATCATCCGACTTGATGGTCAGGATTTCCTGAAGGTTGTGGGCAGCGCCATACGCCTCAAGCGCCCAGACCTCCATTTCACCGAAGCGCTGACCACCGAACTGGGCTTTGCCACCCAGCGGCTGTTGGGTAATCAAAGAGTAAGGGCCCGTGGAGCGGGCGTGGACCTTATCTTCAACCAGGTGGATAAGCTTCATCATATATATGTTACCCACCGTTACCGGCTGGTCGAACGGCTCTCCGGTGCGCCCATCGCGGAGCACTACCTTTCCGCTGAGGGGTGGCACTACCCTTTTTCCCGGTTTGACCTTCTCAACCGCTTGTTTGAGTTGCTCGGCGTTCAGCTTGCGACTTTTTACCCCCATCTCCTCGAGCCACAGGCGCAGGCAAACGTCTTTTGCTTCTCCCGGGAAGTCGTCGCTGAAGACCCTGTCTCCATCGTAGCCCTGCTCTTTGAGCCATTCTTTGGCCTTTTCATACTGCGGGACCAGGCTCCCGTTGCCCGGGTCGGAGCTGACTGCTCCGCTTTTGCGGGCGAGCCATGCCCTGGCCAGCGCGTCATCAATGTCCGTGTCGCCGGCACCATCAAAGATGGGAGTGAGCACCTTGAAACCCAGGGTCTGGGCCGCCCAGCCGAGGTGGGTCTCCAGAATTTGCCCGATGTTCATGCGGGAAGGCACGCCGATTGGATTAAGGATAATGTCTACCGGTGTGCCATCCGGGAGGAAGGGCATATCCTCAGCTGGCGCCACAATGGAGATGACCCCTTTGTTGCCGTGGCGTCCGGAGAGCTTGTCTCCGACAGAGATTTTCCGCTTCTGGGCCACCCATACCTGCACCCACTCGTTGACGCCAGCAGGCAGTTCGTCACCCTGCTCGCGGGAGAAAACCCTTACGTTAATTACCTTGCCGGTTTCGCCGTGGGGTATGCGTTTGGAGGTATCCTTTACTTCACGCGCCTTCTCACCGAATATGGCACGCAGCAGCTTCTCTTCGGCAGAAAGCTCGGTTTCCCCCTTGGGGGTAATCTTGCCCACCAGTATGTCATCCTGGTCTACGCGTGCGCCAATGCGGATGATTCCATGCTCGTCAAGCTCGCGCAGGCTCTCTTCTCCGACATTGGGTATGTCCCTGGTTATCTCCTCGGGACCCAGCTTGGTATCCCGTGCCTCCACCTCGTGTTTTTCGATGTGAATGGAGGTGAATTTGTCGTTCTCAACCAGGCGGCTGCTGATGATGATTGCGTCCTCATAGTTATATCCGCTCCAGACCATAAAGGCGCATACCACGTTTTGTCCCAGCGCCAGCTCTCCAAGCTCGGTAGCTGAACTGTCAGCCAAGACATGGTCCTTCTCCACGCGTTCGCCATTGTTCACTATGGGGCGCTGATTGACGCAGGTTCCCTGGTTGGTGCGCACGAATTTCATCAGTTCGTAGGTATCTTTAGTGTCGTCATCCCTGGTGACCTCAATTAAGGTTTTATTGATGCCGTCATGGAACACGCCGCCAACAAAACTTACCACCCCGGCGTTTTCAGCAAAGACAACTTGTCCACTGTGCTTGGCAGCCTCCGCTTCCATGCCGGTGGCCACCACCGGGGCTTCCGGTCGCAGCAAGGGCACCGCCTGGCGCTGCATGTTGGCTCCCATCAGGGCACGGTTGGCGTCATTGTGCTCCAGGAATGGTATCAGCGCGGTAGCCACGCTGACTACTTGTTTGGGTGACACATCCATGAACTCGATTTTCTCTGGCGATTCGAACAGGTAGCGGTCGGCCCATCTGGCTTCAACCCGTTTGTCCACGAACTGGTTGTTCTCATCCAGCCGGGCATTTGCCTGGGCCACAATGTATTTGTCTTCTTCATCCGCTGTGAGGTAAATAATATCATCTGAGACAAAGGGTACCACCTTTATCTTTTTATGCCCCATGCGGGACAGCCTGGTGGCAATCTCAGAAGTGATGGTAGTTTCGGCGGGTATCGCCACCTTTTTTTTGCTATCCTTGACATCTTCTCTGGTCGTTTTGCCCTTCAGCCTGGGGTCGGTGTTGTCCAGCTCGGAAATAATCTTGCGGTACGGTGACTCGATGAAACCGTACTGGTTGACGAGGCTATAAGTGGCCAGTGAGCCGATGAGTCCGATGTTAGGGCCTTCAGGTGTCTCAATGGGGCAGATTCTGCCGTAGTGAGAGAAATGGACATCGCGTACCTCGAATCCGGCGCGCTCGCGGGATAGACCGCCGGGCCCCATTGCCGAAAGACGGCGCTTGTGGGTCAGCTCTGCCAGGGGGTTGGTCTGGTCCATAAACTGTGATAGCTGCGAGCCGCTGAAGAATTCTTTGACTGCTGCCATGACCGGGCGGATGTTTATCAGGGCGCTGGGAGTAGCCGCCTCGGTATTGATGATGCTCATGCGTTCCCGGACTACTCTCTCAAGGCGCAACAGGCCGATGCGGAATTGGTCTTGAATCAGTTCCCCGACGGTGCGCACCCTTCGATTACCCAGGTGGTCGATATCATCCGACTTGTCCTCACCATTGTTGACCATGATGATGTGCCGGATTATCTCTACCAGGTCCTCTTTTATCAACGAACGTTCCTGCAAGCTGTTATCACGTCCCAGCCGCTTGTTGAGCTTATAGCGGCCTACGCTCCCCAGGTCATAGTGCAGCGCATTGAAGAAAAGATTCTTTATCATTTTTCTGGCGTTTTCGACATTTGGAGGTTCACCCGGACGGAGCTTCTTGTATATATCTATCAGGGCATCGGCTTCATTCTTGATACCGGGTTCGCGCTCCATGGTGACGTTGATGTAATTGTGCTCTCCGCGGCCCTCTTCAGGGAAAAGTGCGAGGATATCTTCGTCCTTGCTGTAACCGATAGCCCGCAGCAACGTGGTGATTGGAATCTTTCTTTTTCCGTTAATCTTGACGGAGATTACATCTCTGCTGCTGGTATCGAACTCAAGCCATGCCCCGTGGGTGGGAATAAGCTTGGCGTGACAAAGTTCGCGGCCGCTGATGGCATCCTGCCCAATGGTGAAATAGACGCCCGGCGAGCGCAGCAACTGGGTTACTACCACCCTCTCTGCGCCGCTGGTGATAAAGGTGCCTTTGGCAGTTATCATGGGAATATCACCGAAGAAAAGGTCTTGTTCCTTGATTTCTCCGGTCTCCTTGACCAGCAGGCGGGTCTTGATGTAAAGGGGGGAGGCATAGGTCAGGTCCCGCTGGCGGCACTCCTGCTCACTGTGGGAGGGCGGAGGCAAGCGGAACTCATAGCTTATGAAGCTGAGCTCCAGCCTGCCGGTGAGGTCTTTGATAGGGGAAATTTCTTCCAGGAGCTGCTTTAGTCCTTCTTCCTGGAACCAGCGGAATGAGTCCAGTTGGATTTTTATGAGATTGGGTACGTCAAGTACTTTGGGTAGTCTGGCGTAGGATTTCCGGGAAACCGTGGGCATTTTTTCTTCGCATGCGGGTGATACAAAAGCCATACTAATCTTGCTCCTTTGATTAAATACAGGATGTGCGCAGTATTAGGGGTTATTGTGCCGTCTCTTTAGACAAAAGTGGGCACGCGGACAGTAAAAAAGGTTTAGAAGGTGACTTGGCGATGCGAAATTCTAGCGGAGGCATAGCTATAAAATTATATTATATTACTAACTTGCCCGCTTGTCAACCCCCACGCGGAGCGTCCCGCGAAAGACGGTACCGTGTAAAG
>JACPPQ010000046.1 GCA_016190925.1 Chloroflexota bacterium
GATGCATTTTGGACAGCATCTTCAAGGAACCTGATTTTTGAAAATGCGAAATCTTGTCTAAAATACGAATGAAATCACAAGGAGAATGCCCGATTCTCAGCTAATTTGGACAGCAGTGGTAAAAAACTACTATTCTGAGAGACAGGCTCGTATCGAGTACGGGACAAGGTACGGGGCAAGCTTTCGTCGGTATGGTATTGGTATGAGGATAGGTTACCACCACTCCGCCTGGAGGCTGTCTGAAAATGGTTTTGAGGAGGCTTATGACGAAGAATCTCTCCTCGCCCCACCTGGATTCCAGCCTTCGCTGGAATGACAAATCTAATGATTGACTTGTTTTCGGACACCCTCGGTCATCCTTCAAAGAAGGACTACCTTTGTAGAGACGCAGCACGCCGTGTCCTGGGCGGGCGGGTCCGAGACCCGCCCCACTGCTTGATGCGCTCCACGAGATGCCTGGTGTTCTTCAGCGTTCCGCCGCCCGCTCCGTACGTGACCGATACAAATGCAGGCCGGTACGCTTCCAGCGTTCTGACGGTCTCCATCAAACGTTCTTCATCCGCCGGAGTCCTGGGCGGGAAGAATTCGAATGAAAGGCTCGTGCCTTCCTGCGCGATAAATTCTCCTATTCGCATGCCTCTCACCCCGCTTTCCAAATGCCTCTGCTCACCCAATGTGAAACAGGGGAGGCAGACAACCATTTTGATTTAAGAATAGCAGTCACAGTGTCTTACGCATACGACTTTTGTCGGGAAAGAGGGCGGAGGGGTATAAGCGGTCTGAAGGACTGCGGGGGGCTACTGAAAAAGCGGTGGGAATACTCTCCTCTGAGGCTGAAAACGAGAGGTTAAGAGGTGGGTTTACAAAACCTTTTTCTTTTCGGGCAGCCTCATTTGATGGGGATTTAAAATTAGAAATCCCCCTTAATCCCCCTTTGCCAAAGGGGGAGACGACCTTTTCAGCACTCTCAGGATGGAAAGTATTCTCATTATTGTGGGTTTCACACGCCGCGACAACTGTGTTTGTCGGTAGAATTCCAGGTCAGGGGGCCGTGCTTTTGATAAACCGCACCAGGGCGTCGATTTCCTGGTCGCTGAGGGTGCCCTTCCAGGATGTCATAGCGGTGCCCGGGCGCCCTTTCTCTATAGTCTCCTTGATTTTGGCCTCAGTCTGCGATGCCAGGCGCTCCGGCGTCAGGGCCGGGCCCATCTGTGTTCCCTTGCGTGCCGGCCCGTGGCAGGCGGCGCAGTTAACCGCATACAGCTTTGAGGCATCTGTCGCTGTCGCTGGAGGCGGAGACGGACTAGTTGCAGGCACTGGACCAGGCGCGGGAGCCGGTTTAGCTCCACTGGCGCAGGACGTTACTATAAGCACGGCAATAATTAAAAGAAACGCTAACCCCGATATGCGCACTTTCTATTATCCCCCCATGAAACGAGAAACTGTAACGTCGGCTGCCATGAACAGGAACAGTCCCAGCAGATAAATCCCAGAAAATTTGTATGTTTTCCAGGCCAGCTCCTTTTCCGGCCGTCTCCATAGGCGCAGACTAGAGATGAGGAAAAGACCACTGAGGTGCGCCGCACCAAGGAGGTACACCATCCCAAACGGGCCAAGGAAATAAGGCAGCAAAGCAGCGCCATGAAGCAGCGCGCTGTGCAGGGCGATGTAGCCCGCCGTGGCCTTATCGCCGACTACCAGGGGCAGCATGGGGATACTCGCCGCCTTATAGCTTTCCCGGTGCACCAGGGCAAAGCTCCAGAAGTGGCTGGGCGTCCACAAGAAAATAATCAGGGCCAAGAGAAAGGGTGTGGCGGACAAGATGTCAGTGGCAGCGAACCATCCTGCCAGGACCGTGAAGCTGCCGGACAGCCCGCCGATTACGATATTGAGCGGCGTGCGTCTCTTGAGCCACATGGTGTAGACTACCACGTAGACCAGCGCCCCCAGCGCAAGGGACAGCACCACCAGGTAACCCAGGGGCATCGCTACTGCCAGCGCTGCCACGACCAGGAAAAGCCCCATGGCGAGGGCTGCGTTTTTCCCGATTCTCCCGGATGGCAGGGGGCGATGCCTTGTGCGCGGCATGAGAGCATCGATATCCCGCTCCAGGTAGTTGTTCAGCACGGAAGCCCCGGCACAGGCCATCCCTCCGGCCAGAGCCAGCAGCATGACCCGGTTGACCATAATATCGCCCGCACCGGCCACAATCGAAGCCACGAGCGCCACTGCCACCAGCAGGATGACGATTCGAGGCTTGGCCAGCGACAGGTAGTCCCGTGGCCAGGCAATCGAGGCTGATGCCCTCACGGCCTTAACGGACAGCCCACGTTCCACTTAACATAACCCAGTTTATAAAATAGAGGGCAATAAAGAAGCCCAGGAAGATGAACGCCAGCACCAGAGTGCCCGGCGCGTGGAACTTATTGTCTTTTTCACCTTTCATAGTGTATCCTCGCTTTATTTCATTTTCTTGCCGGTAAGCAAAGTCAGCACGGCGATGCCGACGAAGATAGCCCCACCGATGACCGCGATAACAGCCCCAACTCCCATTATGGCCAGTGTAACATCAGAGCCCGCATAGGCCGGTGCAGCGACTCCGGCGCTTGAGGCTGCGATGTCATATGTCCGTCTCGGTACTCCCAGGATACCAGACCACAACATGCCCAGGCTCAGCATGGTCACGCCAACGCCGTAGATATAGGGCTGCGCGCTGGCCCACGCCTTTCCCACCAGTTGCCGGCGGGTCATGAGCGGAATGAGGTAATAGGCCAGCCCCATGAATGCCAGTGTGGTGCCGCCCACCACCGTAGCGTGGAAATGGCCGGGGATACGCAGCGTATTGTGGGCAATCATATTAACCTGCATGCCCTGGATGACCCCGCTGGTACCGCCAATGAAGCCGAAGATGACAAAGGAAACTGCCAGTGCGGCAAAGCCGGGCTCCTTCCAGGGGGCCTTGACCAGCCACTGGAACAGCCCTTTGGCGTAGCCCTTCGCCCTCTGGGCGACCTCGACACCCGCTGGAATGGAATAGGCATGGATAAGACTGCCCAGCACAGCCAGATAGAAGAAGTAGCTGGTGTTGAATATCCGGTTGGCCTGGCTCAGCGCCGGGTCTACCATCAGGTGATGCACCGAGCCGAGGTTGATGAACAGGATATAGAGTAAGAAGGCAAACCGGCTCAGTTTCTCGTTGACCGGCTTGGCGCCCGTGGTGAGGGTCGCCAGCGCGTACCAGACCGCCACCATCGCCGAAAGGTTGATTTGCTGCGCCGGGTGACCGAACGCCCAGAACAGGACGCGGTAAGCCCCCGGGTCGAAGCTGGAAATAATGCCCAGCGACCAGAGGAAGGCGGGGACAAAAACGATAGCGCCGCTGACCAGCGTGAAGACAGCGATGATAGCCGCGGCAATCAGGCCGTAGGTTACCAGTGGCACCGAGCCGGTGTAACGCTTTTCCTTCTTAGCCACTATGACCGTGGCCAGGAAGAGGCCGACCGCCAACAGCGCGCCGACAGCAAACAGGATGACACCCAGGTAAAAAAGCGGATGCGCCTTGAGCGGAACATAAGCGGTGAACATGATGTCCGCGCCGCCGGCGAAGGTGACCAGGGTGGACATGACAGCGCCGGCAAGCATAAGGACAAAGGCGAACCAGCCTAAGCCGGGGCGGAGAAGACGCGCGTTAAGAAGCACAGTACCGCCGAAGTAGAGACCCGCCACCTCGAAAAAGACTATCCAGAAAACCAGCATGACGGTACCGTGCACCGAAAGGAAGCGATAATAGAGGTCAGCCGGCAGCAACTGCACTACTTCCCAGCGCGTCAGAGCAATCAGCAGCGCCAGAATGCCGCCGATTAGCAGGAAGACCACGGCTGCCACCGCATTGGTGATGATTAGCTTCTGCGCCGGCAGGTGCACCCGCAAGCCGGTGACAGAACAAGTCCGAAACGCCGATTCCTGTGTTATGTTCATATTCTCCTACTCCGTGACAATTATCTTGCCGACCATCAGGTTATGTCCCGGGCCGCAGAATTCGTTGCATACTACCTGGTACTCACCCGCCTTGTCCGGCGTCAGTGTCACCACGTAGTCATATTCGGGCAATATCTGGAAGTTGAGATTTGTCGGTTGAAGAGAGAAACCATGCTGAAAGTCAGCTGAGGAAAGATGAATCCGGTAGGCCACTCCCTCCTTCAACTCCAGTATGGAGCTCCACTTCCACGCGCTGGCCAGAAGATAAACGTCGCCGCCCTCCGGCGGTCGTACCACTGGCACTCCGTTTTGCGTACCAACCGTGTATTTCTGGTTAAAATCATTAGTAAGTTGCCGGAACTCTCCGATATTCACCCGGTAAGTTTCAACAGGCAAGTGCTGGTTCCCGATGGCGCCCCAGCCGAGCATCCCGAAAAACATAAAGAGAGACCAGGCTAGGGCAACCGCTACCCACAACCGCTCATCCCGGCAGAGCGGTTTCCACCACACTTTTTCCGGCGAAGCCAAACTACTCATGTTTTACCTCTCGTTTCGTCTTATTAAGCAACTAATACAAGGCATTAAATGATGGTACATAGTTGTAGCTGTACAATGTTTAAATCCCTCTCAATCTCCCCCGTATCAATCCCGTATCAAGTACGGGACAGGGCACAGGGCAGGCTCTTTACGAAAGGGAGACGTCTCCCCTTTTGGAAAATGGAGGGTTTGAGCACAAGCTGTTTTACTAATTACTGCGTTTGTATTAATGATGAGGTACCTGGAACATCTCCAGAATTCCCCACAGGGTATACAGCAGGAAAGGCAGACCCACACCCAGCGCGAGGAGCAGGTATATGTTATCCAGGAATCTCTGTCCCCGGGGTATCTTTTCATCGCCCGTACTGGAGCGGGGCGTGCCCTTATTCTCCCCTGTCATCGAATCACTCCTTTCCTTGTTGTTTTGCTCACCCTGGAGGCGGAACTTCGACCAGAATGTGTCCCGCCGTTCCCGACGGGTGCGGTGGCCAGCACCTCGGCGAGGGTCATATCTGCCAGCAGGTCAAGCATTTCTCGTTGGAGCTTGTCCAGCCGGGCCGATATGGAACAGGAAGGCCGCCTGGGGCACGCATCCTCTCCCAGAACGCAGTCCCTGACCGCTACCGTCCCCTGCACGGCTTCAGCTACTTGAAGGAGAGTGATTTGCTCAGGGTCGCGCGCCAGTTTAAATCCTCCGGCAGGTCCCATATACCTCTCGGTCAGGCAGGCTCGGGTAAGCCTCTGGAGAATCTTGTAGGCAAAAGCCTCCGGAATAGCCTGGGCTTCTGCCAGAACACGGGCTCCCAACGGGCGTTCACCGCCCTCCCTTGCCATATGAACCAGCATGCGCATGGCGTAGTCAGTATCTGTCCTGATTAACTCCAACCGTTCCACTCCTCCGAGTCTATATTGGACTATTTTAATCCAATATAATCCTGAGTGTCAAAGCTATTGAAATGCATTGAAAGGGATTTACAAGCCTTGATGGAAAAAGGTGAAAAGAATCCTTGTTTGTTCCGTGAGAATCATTTGATTATCGGTAAATATCGACCATTTTATGGGTCTTCATGCCGTGCCGTTCGAATCATTTCGGATGGTGTGCACCGTTAATAAACATCGGTGTTGCACGTTCAAAGTCATAAGCATATAATGGTCATGTAAGACTCAAGCTAACCGCTGCCGGTTCTATATCAGGGAAGGAGGAACATTTACGTGTCGAGTACACCAGGAGGTTATGCGGGCAAAATCCTCAGAGTAGATTTGACCCGCGGTGAAATGACCGGTGAGCCCATCGAAGAGGCGACTTTGAGAAAACATATCGGTGGAGTGGGTCTAGGCGCAAAATATCTCTATGAAGAGGTCCCGCCCAATGTGAAATGGTCTGACCCGGAAAATCGTTTGATTTTCGCCACCGGCCCGTTAACCGGAACGCAAGCCCGCGGCTCAAGCAATATCACCGCAATGGGCAAAGGCCCTCTTACCGATGGAGCCGCCTCCAGCCAGGGCAACGGCTTCTTTGCTGCCTATTTGAAGCTTGCCGGCTACGATGCTATTATTGTGCAGGGCGCTTCCCGGAAGCCGGTCTATCTTTACATTCACGATGGCGTCACCGAACTGCGGGATGCCAGCCACCTGGTGGATAAGGATACTGTGGAGATAGATGAAACCATCCGCCAGGAACTGGGCGCTAAAGGCCGGCAGGTCAGCGTGCTTTGCACCGGCCCCGCTGCTGAAAAGCTGGTAAAATTCGCCGGTCTCGTCACGGACGGGGCGCACTCATGCAGCCACAACGGGCTGGGCGCAGTAATGGGTTCCAAGAAGCTGAAAGCCATTGCCGTAGCGCGTGGTAAGGGTCCCGTGGCGGTGAACGACCGCGAGAAGCTTTCCTCCCTGGCTGAAGAGATTTTTGAGGCGGCGTTGAAGGAGAGGATGCTTTTCCGGGAAAAGCTGAATATCCCGCCACTTAGCGAGGACAAGAAAACTTACTGGGCGACAACGGACAACCTCCGCAACTACGCTGCGCATGGCGTCCTTCCGGTGAAGAACTGCAGCACCAATATCTTCCCGGAGCACGCTACCCTCTGCGCTCCCGAGTTGCAGACCCATTATGAAATCATCGAGCGGAACCCCTGCTGGAGGTGCCGCATGATTCACTCCAACAAGATAAGGGTCACCAAGGGACATTATGCCGGGTTCGAAGGCAAGGAGCCGGAGTATTCACATATGGGCGTTCTCGGCTCCAACCTCGGCATTACCGACCCGGGGGCGATAGTTATGCTCACCGACGTCGTCGAGCGGCTGGGTTTCGAGGTTAACGAGGCTGCCTTCACTATCTCGTGGATAATGGAATGTTTCGAAAAAGGCCTGTTGGGCGCAAAGGAGACCGGCGGACTGCAAATGACCTGGGGGAACGCCGAGGCGGCGAAAGCGATGCTCTACAGGATTGTGAAACGCGAAGGCTTTGGCGATGTGCTGGCGGAGGGCTTGAAGCGCGCTGCCGAATCTGTGGGAGGGAAAGCCGCAGAATGCGCCAACTACACCAGAAGGGGCACCACCCCCGGCGCCCACGATGAGCGCCCCGACTTGATGGCATCGATGGATATTGTCTTTTCCAACACCGGATGGCGCGAACACCGCTTTCATTCGAGGTTTGCTGACTTTGATTTGCCTCCTGTAAAGGACCCTAACAACCCTGAAGAGGCGTCCACGGGTCTGGCCAGCATAAAAGGAGCGCAGCAATTCTACAATTCGGTGGGGGTATGCATATTCTGCACCAAACCTTACCCGAAGCTGCTCGCTCAAATGGTTGCCGCAGCCACCGGCTGGGATTTCACCCTGGCTGAAGCATTCGAGGCGGGGAGAAGGACAGTGAACCTGCTGCGGGCGTTCAACATCAGGCACGGGCTGACTCCGGACCAGGAGGTCCCTTCAACCAGATATGGTTCTGCCCCGGTTGACGGTCCAGCAAAGGGTAAGGCAATGATGCCTCACTGGGAGTTTATGCAGCGCAACTACTATGAGAAGATGGGCTGGGATAGCAAGACCGGGAAGCCCCTCCCCGAGACATTGGAAAAATTCGGGCTGGAGTACGCTATTTCCGACATCTGGAAGTAAGGTACGATGCGTTGTGGGAAAACCCAGCGTTGCGGGTTGGACGGTTAATATTAGGAGCCTGGGTCAGAGAATTCTTTGCAAAAAATAATGATATACACTTTTGCTTTAACAAAGAAAGAACGTACTCGGTCAACCATACGGATTGCTTCGTCCGCCTGAGGCGGACTCGCAATGACAAATTATATAATGGTCTTATAACTCAGGACACTAGTATCTTGTCTCGCAAGTAACTTGAATAAGTTTTCTCCTTTTACGAAAGGGAGACAGGGTGAACCTTCGGGATGAACCCCCTTTGCGAAAGGGGGACACTTCTTTCTTTTCTAAAGGGGGAGTTTTAGGAGAAGAGAAATGAAAAGAGAGGTCATCGATACACCTGGAGTAGCAGAGCCGGGGTCTTACTACACCAAGGCTACCAAAGCGGGCCCGTTTTTGTTTCTAGCGGGATTCACCGGCAGGATTCCCGGCACAAAGCGGTACGCCACCAGCCTGGACGACCTTCCTCCAGAAGTAGCGAAGCAGCTTTCAAGCGGTGACATACATGCCGATGCCTCGGATGGGGCCATCCTGGCACAGTCCTGGATTGCCTACACTCAGATAAAAAAGATTCTTGAGGGTGCCGGTTCGTCTCTGGATAACATGATGCAGGCAACGGTTTATCTTACGGACTTGAGAAGATATTTCGGGCGGTTCAACCAGGTAAGGAGAATGTTTATCAAGAGTCCTCCGCCCAGCACCGTGCTCCAGGTGCAAAAACTCGGCATCAATGATGACTGTCTTTTAGAGATAACCGTCATTGCCCTGGTCCCTGACGAGAAATAGAGGGGAACTGAATGACATCGTGACAACGCCTTATTGGTTTGCGACACATCCTTTTGTTTTCGACAGTCTGTGACATCTTGTTAGCGCCCATGAAAAGTTTGTTGTGATTACCCCGAAAATAAAGGTTTAGTTCGACCTAGGGGAATTTGAAATTCCTCTCAATCTCCCTTTGCGAAAGGGAGACGCTTGTATTTTCATGTTTCGTGAGTCCGCCTGAGGCGGATGACAAATTATTTAGGATATCGGAACAGCGCGCTAAGGAGGACAGTGTTGGGTAACTCACCACAGTTTCAGAGGCTCTTCGAACCGGGTCGAATAGGGAAGATGGAAACCAGGAACCGCATCGTGATGCCTGCCATGTCAAGTATTTTAGGGGCTAAAGAAGGCTTTGCTACCGACCTGACCAAAGATTACTATGAAGCCCGGGCCAAAGGCGGTGTCGGCACGATAATGGTAGGCTCCATTGCTGTTGATTACCCCGCGGGCATTACCGGAAAGCCTCGTTTGAGCATCGATGATGATAAATACCTTCCCGGACTGGCTGAAGTAGTTGCGCTTATTCATAAACATGGCGCCAAAGCTGTGGCGCAACTCCACCATGGCGGCAACGCTACACTGCAAAACCTTACCGGCATTCAACCGGTGGCTCCTTCACCCATCCTCAGGCGGACCAGCTACATGCGCCCGGTCTACTTTATGCCCAGGGAGATAACAGTCAAGGAAATCCACGAACTCACCACCCGTTTTGCCGCAGCCGCGGAGCGGGCTAAAAGGGCGGGCTTTGACGGGGTGGAGGTGAATGCCGCCCACCGGTATCTGCTTCATACTTTCTTGTCTACGTACTGGAACCGCCGCACGGACCAGTATGGTGGAGACCTCAAAAACAGGGCCAGATTTCTGCTGGAAATCATAGCGTCGATGAGAAAAGCTGTGGGCAGTGATTATCCTGTGATAATCAGAATCAATGGCGTGGAACATGAGGTAGAGGGCTACACGCTCGAAACGGCGAAGGAAGTATCCAGGTTGCTCGAAGATGCAGGGGTCGATGCCATAAATGTCTCCATCTATGAGACCAACACGCCGTCATATCCTCCGGGTTTTGCCGTCCACCTGGCGGCAGCTATCAAGAAGACAGTCAGCGTGCCGGTTATGGCTGTGGGAGCAATTGGCCCGGAGCTTGGCGAAAAGGTCCTCAGAGAGAAAAAGGCGGACTTCATTTGCATGGGAAGAGCCTTGCTGGCTGACCCGGAGCTTCCGAACAAGGCAGTCTCAGGCAGGGTGGAAGATATAACACCCTGTCTCAGGTGCAACTCCTGCCTCAGCGCGCCTATAGAGCTCCAGGCCAGGGAAGGGCTTAGAGAATGCACGGTAAATGCCTCCTTGACCAAAGAGCGGGAGTATGAAATAAAGCCAGCAGCTAAGGCAAAGAGGGTACTCGTGATTGGCGGAGGCCCCGGCGGCATGGAGGCGGCCAGGGTAGCGGCGCTGAGGGGACACCAGGTGCTCTTGTATGAAAAGGAGAAAAGGCTTGGGGGCCAACTGAATCTGGCTTGTATGTTGAGAGAAGAAAACGGAGCCTTGACCAAGTACCTCACGACCCAGATGAAGAAGCTGGGAGTAAAGGTTGAACTGGGTAAGGAGGTTGACGCGGCACTGGTCAATGAACTCAAACCTGATGTTATCGTAGCGGCAACAGGGGCAACAGCGTTTGTCCCTGAAATTCCGGGTGCTGATGGTAGTAATGTTCTCAGCGGAGCTGATATCCACGATATGCTCCAGGGACATCGGGGAGAAAAGGGACTCAAGGGACGGAGGTTTATCTGGTATATCGGGTTGACTCTCATGAAGTCCCCTTTGGGACAACGGCTCATGAGGCGCATGTTAAGGCTCTGGGCGCCCTTCGGCAAGAGGGTGGTTGTTGTCGGGAGGGGACTGCCCGGCATTGAATTAGCCCATTTTCTGGTTGAAAGAGGCAAGAGGGTAATTGTTGTGGATACGCGCGAAGACCTTGTCTTTGGAGAGCCTCCTATGCCTGTGGTGAGACAGCTTATGGAATGGAAACTGGGTGAAGAAGGGACTGCCATGGTGACTGCAATCGAGATTGAAAAAGTAACCGATGAGGGTTTGACCGTCATTAACAAGAAAGGACAACGCCAGACCCTTGAGGGGGATACCGTGGTGTTCGCCGCAGAATACAAGCCGAATAACGAGCTGGCCCAGATGCTTGTGGGGACACCCTATGAAGTCCACCTGGTCGGCGATTGCAATAAGCCCGTTGGAATACTGGAGGCTATCCGGGACGGCTCACGGGTTGGCAGGGCGATATAAACAAAATTCAAAATTAAAAGTGCAAAATTAGTTACTAATAGTCTTAAAATAATATGGACTTGTCTTTGCGAGACCAGAGGCTGTTCAAGAATCCGTTTCCCGAGTGTAAAATACGGATTCTTCGTTATGCTCAGAATGACAATCCACTACGTTTCGGACAGCCTCGGCGAAGCAATCTCAAGGATTAGCTTCAGGCAAAGGGTTGAGATTGCCACGTCGTCCTTCGGCATGAAGGCTGACAAGTTGTTTGGAATTTGGTGCTTGGAATTCATCTCTGGGTCAGATTAAGGAGGGAAATAACAGATGGTAAGCACTAAAGAGGATGCCGCAATTGCCCTCGCGCGAAATGTGGCGAATGTAAGGTATGAGGACATCCCGCCGGAAGCCATCGAGATGAGCAAAGCAGATATGCTCGATTCACTCGGTGTGGCTCTGGCCGGAAGCACCACTACGCCCGCATGTCGGGAGATGGCGGAACTGGTCAAGGAAATGGGCGGGAAAGAGGAAAGCTCCATTATCGCCTATGGCGGTAAGGCGCCCTCTTATATGGCGGCCTTTGTTAACGCCGCGCTGGTCCATTCCCTCAACTATAACGACCTTTACGATGCATACGCCGTTCATCCCGGATGCGTGGTGCTTCCTTCCGCTCTGGCTGTGGCTGAGCGGGTGGGCGGAGTGAACGGGAAGGAGTTTATTACCGCATACACGCTGGGCGTAGACCTGCTGGGCAGGCTCGGCCGAGCCGCTTATCCGCCTGTCCTGCTTCACGAGTGGGGGCTTCAGGGTCTTCTACTGACACAGACGTTTGGATACTTCGGAGCGGCTACGGTGGCCGGCAGGTTGCTGGGACTGGATGAAATAAAAATAGCGAGCGCCCTCGGGCTGGCCTACAGCCAGTCAGCAGGCAACATGAGTGTTCTCTACGGCATTGGCTCCGATAAGGGAATATATCCTTCGTACCCGGCGAAGGCAGGGGTGCTCTCGGCGCTGATGGCACAAAAGGGTATCGGCGGGCCCAGGGACAGCCTTGAAGGACGGTTCGGCTTATTCAATGTCTACCTTAAGGGGGAGTATGACCCCACTCCGCTAACTGCTGACCTGGGCAAGCATTTTGAAGGTGTCAACCTGGGTTTGTACGCTTTCCCATGCTGCGGCTTTTCCCAGCATTACGTTATGGTCGCATTGAATGTGGCGAAGGAACACAATATCAAGCCTGATGACGTAGAGGCAATCACAGTTTTTGTCGGCCCCAAGGCCCAGAATAACTGCGAGCCGTTAGAGATAAGGCGCAACCCCCGGACTATGACCGAGGCCCAGATGAGCATTCCATTCGTGGTAGCAACCGCAATGGTCAAAGGGAAGCTACAGATAGAACACATGACAAGCAGGGGTATCAGAGACCAGGAGATTTTGAGCCTTTCGAACAAGGTCGGCTGGCAACCTGACCCGTCATGTGACAGGACTTACGGAACGGGGGCATCTATGGCGCGGATTGAGGTTAAACTAAAGGGCGGAAAAACCGTAACCCTGGAGGATAAGGGGTTCCGTTACGGCCACCCGAAGAACCCGATTAGCAAAGAGTACCTGGCTGACAAGTTCAGGGATTGCGCCTCTTACTCAGCCAAACCGCTGGCAAAGAGCAGCGTGGAGGAAATAATCAGGATGGTTGACAACCTGGAAGAACTGGAAGATGTCAGCCAGATTGCCCAAATGGTTTCATAACGAGCTATCAGCTATTAGCTTTCAGGCCTTCCACCACCTGGGAGGCTGCTCGAAGTAAAGAGTTTTGTGACCAACCCCTTATCTCCCTCCCTCAAGATGAGGGAGGGAGAATTTTTTCTTAAGTGGTTCGACAGGCTCACCACGAGCGGGACTTGCGCCCCTCTTTAACACCCTCTTTCCACCAATGCTGACGGCTAATCAATCATCGCCACTGCTTCCATTTCCAGCAGCACGCCCGGCGCCAGCCTTGAAACCTCGACGGCTGTGGTAGCCGGCAGCGGACGGGAGAAGTAGCGCATCCTGATTTCCCTGAGCTTGCCGATATTATCCATGTTTGTGATATAGATATTAAGTTTCACAATATCTTTGTAGGAAGCTCCGGCCGCTTCTAATATTATTTTGATATTTTCAAAAGCTTTCACAGCCTGGGCTTCAAACCCGCCTTCGACTACCTTCTGCTGGTTGTCCCGTCCCACCGTCCCGGCGACATAAACGGTGTTGCCCACTTTAACGGCATGGGAATAGGTTTCCGGGACGTAGAGTCCTTTGGGCTGGATAAATTCCTTCTTCATTCAGTTACCTCCTTGAATTATGAAATAGGACGTGCTTGGACCATACTCTTTATAATATAAGGCTCAGAAAATTGTCATTCTGAGGAGCGAAGCAACGAAGAATCTCGGGGTGGTGTGGGCAGCGGCGATACCTCCCCTCTCCGAGACCCTTCGCTTTGCTCAGGGTGACAGTGATTAAGTGGTTAGAAAGTAAAATTATCCTGTCAATTTTTTGTTTTCGGAACACCTCACTAAATCTCTCGTCCGACTTTTGAGCCTTCCCGAATCGCCTCCAGGATTCCGCAGGGTTTGGCGCAATCGCCCACCAGATGTATCTCATAGGGCGTTCCCGCCAGCGCCTGAGAAAGCGCCGTATTCGGTTTGTATTCAGAGGCAAACACCACCGTGTCCCCTTCAATGGTCTGGCGTTTTCCCTCTTTATCGATGACGGTCAAGCCTTTATCCGTGACCTGCTCGATTTTCGAGACGGTTAATGTGATTGTCTTTGCTTCAGCCAATTTCTCTTTCATGAACTCCCTCAGTACGGGCATGGGAGGCTCACTGAACGGCGGGTCTTCACGGGTGTCAACGATGGTCACTTTCTTGCCGTGTTCAACCAGAAAATGGGCCATCTCGATGCCTGCCAGCCCTTTTCCTACCACCACCACCCTCTTGCCAAAGGGGGTATAAAGGCTGAGCAGCCGCTTTGTAAGAGATGGACCGAAGGGCGCTCTCAGAAGATTCAGACCCAGATACCAGATAAACCTTTGTCCTTTGAGTCCCTTCTTTCCCGGACGGCCATGCATCATTTCCTGGATATCGGCACCACTGACCACGTTATCCCTATCAATGCCAGGAATATCAGGAAGAGCCGAGGCTGCACCCGTCGCAGCTACGATAACTTCAGGTTTGAGCTTTGATATCAGCGTTGCGTCAACCTTTTGCCCCAGTTCCACCCTGACTCCCAGCCTCTTCATCTGAGCGGACAAATACCTGGTCAGTGGTTCGTACTCCTCCCGCAGCAAAGATGCGAGAAGCAACTGTCCCCCGAGCCTCTTCTCTCTTTCGTACAGCGTGACCTGGTGACCTCTCAACGCCGTTACCCTGGCCGCCTCCATGCCGCCTGGCCCCCCGCCTACCACCAGTACTTTCTTTGGTTTCGCTGCTGGCTTGATTTCATACTCCCGCTCTTTTCCCCGTGCGGAGTTCACGGTGCATTCCCGGTCTACAGCAAGGCAGTTGACACAGTACACACACGGCGCAATGTCATCCACTCTGCCCGCCGCAGCCTTGTTGGGCAACTCAGGGTCGGCAATAAGGGGCCTACCGATGCAGATGAAGTCGGCCTTATTCTGCTGCAGGACATTCTCACCAAGCTCCGGGCCAAGCCGCCCTGCAACTATCACCGGTATGCTGACCGCCCTCTTGATGGCCACCGACGCATTGACATTAAACCCCGGCTCGTATCCCGGAGAATGAGGGAACATGCTGGATATGTCAATCGCATCAACACCTGCATCTTCCAGCATCCTGGCCATCTCCGCTGCCAGCGCAATCGTAACGCCTCCCTGCACATCACGTTCTTCGCCGTTAATCCGGCACGTGACCGGATAGTCGCTCCCTACGGCCTCCCTGACCGCTCGAACGACTTCCAGCACGAACCTGGCCCTGTTTTGAAGGTCTCCGCCATACCTGTCGGTGCGCCGGTTCCAGAACGGAGACACGAAACTGGCAAGGAGGTAGCGGTTGGCAGCATGCACCTGCACCGCATCGAAGCCCGCTTTTTTGGCGCGGATGGCTGCCTCGGCGAAACGGACGGTGGTTGCGGCGATTTCCTCGATAGTTAACTCCCTGGGCACAGAATAATGCACCACGCTGGAAGCCGGATGGGTGTAATCGGGCTGCCTGCCCACCGGCGAGGCGGCCACCGGCTGATGAGTCCCGCTGGCTATATCTGCCGGTCCCATGTGACCTATCTGGGCCACCATTTTGGCACCATGGCGGTGAACAACCTGGAGCAGCTCGCTGAGGCCGGGGATGAACTTATCGTCATCAATGCGTCCAGTGCCCTTTTTCCCCGCCCCCACAGGATAGGAAATCTTCAACTGGTCCGTGGTGATGAGGCCGGTGCCGCCCCTGGAGCGCGCCTCAAAGTAGCCTTTCAATTGTTCGGTCACGAAGCCGTCCACGAACATCTGGGTTCCCATGGGCGCCATCGCGATGCGATTCTTGACCTCCATTTTCCCTATTAAACCCGGTTCAAAGAGCTTCTGGAACCTTGTTCTGTTACCCACTTTCCACTCCTTTAAGGATATTGACTGTCGCATGCACTCTGACATGCACAATTCGATAATAGGCCAACGCGACCGAAAAATCAATAGAAGCTCCGGCTGATTTGAGACAAAAGTCGTATCCACGAGGCTCAAATGAAGCTATTATTAAAATGTGATATGCGGTATTATTGCATTGTTACTTGTCGTTCCTGGCTAAAAGGTATCCCATAGTACTATTACCAATAGTCTTAAAATAATTTGGACTTGTCGTTGCGAGACCCTTCCGCAGAAGGTCGAAGCAATCTCAAAGACTGGCTTAAGGCAAAAGGTTGAGATTGCCAGTGCTGCTTCCTCGTGAATGACACACTTCTCAGTCTTTATTATTATGAGACTTTTAGTAAGTCTAAGCCAATTTGTCTCCGGCTTGTCCGGTTTAGGCTTTAACGCCTTGCAGGCGGCTCAAATCATGCCAGTCCTTGAATATTGCCTTATATCCCTGCCTGGAGACGGCTTCCTGCACTTCCGCTACCGAGCGGTGGTCGGCGATTTCAAACTGCCCGATGTTGTTTCCCTTGTAGTCAGTGTGCCCTCCCACCACAGTAGAAGAACCGGCGGACATCCTGGTTATTCCAAGTTTTAGCAGGTTGTCACGCAACTTCGAGTTTTCCCTGGTCGAGATGGTGATACCGAGCCGGGGCAAGAACAGCCGCAGCGCCAGGATGCTCTGTACCAGGTCCCGGTCCGAGGCGGGGAACTCCGGTTTATATCCTCCGAGATAAGGTCGCATTCTGGGGCAGGAGACGCTGATTTCGACATCGGGAAATCGCTTTTGAAGATAGAGGGCGTGGACTCCTGTGAAAAACACCTCTCGCCGCCAGTCACCCAGCCCCAGCAAAGCCCCGATGTTGATTGTTCTGATTCCGGCAAGCCCGGCGCGCTCGGGGGCTTCCAGGCGGAACCGGTAGTCGTGTTTTGGCCCCCCTGGGTGAAGCCGACTGTAAATCTTCTCGTCATACACCTCCTGGTAGATGGTCAGGCCGTCCACTCCCGCAGCAATCAGTTCGGCATATTCCTCCGTGTGCAGGGGGTAAATCTCAATCGAAATCGATGAAAAATGCCGTTTCAGCACCGAAACACATTCCTTGATGTAGGAAACCGGAGATTGAGTGCGTGATTCACCGGTGAGGATAAGTATGTGTTTCAATCCGGTCCCGGCGATTGCCTGCGCCTCTGATTCAACTTCAACTAAGCTGAGTTTTCGCCTCTCTATATTATTGTCTGCGTTGAAGGCGCAATAGACACAGTGATTGACGCAGTAGTTGGCTAAATACATGGGAGTGTAAAGCAGGATAGTGCGTCCGAAGTTCTGCACCGTGGCGCGGTGGGCCGCCTGAGCGATGTCCTCGATGAAATCCGTAGCCCGCGGCGAAAGTAGAGCCAGGAAGTCCTGCTCTTGCAGCTCCGATTTTGCCAGCGCCCTTTCGATTTGCGCGGGTGTGCGCCGGTCGAAGACTGCCGCAAAATCTATGCCCCGGAGTTCGGTGAGCTTGTCATAAAATGTGGTCATATGACCTTCTACTCGCTCCTCAGGAAACCGGTAAGCGGAGACGAGGCGCTGGCGAACTGCTGGGTAGCCCCGGGTCCGGCCAGGTACGCCTTACGGCCGGCCTCTACCGCCTGCCCGAAGGCCTCGGCCATCAAGGCCGGATTATCGGCGGTAGAGATAGCGGTGGTAACGAGTACCGCGGCAACTCCCATTTCCATAGCCTCTGCCGCTTCGGACGGACGGCCGATTCCGGCATCGACGATAATGGGCAAATCAATTTCCGCCACCAGAATCTGGACCAGCTCCCTGGTTTTCAGGCCGCGGTTGCTCCCGATGGGCGCCCCAAGGGGCATGATTGCCGCCGCGCCTGCGTCCGCCATTCGCCTGGCGGCCATCAAATCAGGACTCATGTAGGGCAAGACCACAAAGCCGTCTTTAGCCAGTATTTCAATGGCCTTGATGGTCTCGAAATTATCAGGCAGCAGGTACTTCTGGTCGGTGACTATTTCTATTTTCACCCAGTTTCCGCAGCCTGCCTCCCTGGCTATGCGGGCGATGCGCACTGCCTCGGCGGCATTGCGGGCGCCAGAGGTATTGGGCATGATGACAATATTCTGCGGCACGTAGTTCAGGATGTTTTCCACCGGGGTATCGAAGTCAATCCGCCGCAAAGCCACCGTAACCACCTGGGTCTTGGAAGCTTTGATTACGTCGGGTATTAACCTGTAATCGGCAAACTTGCCCGTCCCCACGAATAGCCGGCTTTCCAGTTCCATTCCGCCGATTTTCAATGTGTCACTCATATTACCCACCAACCACTAATTGTATCATTTCGAGGCTATCATCCGGGTTCAACCTGGTATCGCCCCACCGCTCCGCTTTTATGATGTTGCCGTTAAGCTCGACTATAATAGTGTAGGGCAGGTTCCTGGCGCGCATCAATTGCTCGATGGACAGGCCATCGGGTATCTCAGTCTTGCTTCCGTTAATCTGGACCAGCATTATCAATCTCCAATAAAAAAGCCTACCCGCAGGTAAGCTTTCGATTCAGATTTACTTCCCTACGTTGGAATTACCCAAATCAGGTTTCAAGGGTTGTCCGCCTGGGGCGGACTCTCAGCCTAAGTAGGCACCCCCAGCATTAAAACACATTATGTTCTCACGAATATACCTTACTCTATTTAGGGAGAAATGTAAAGATTACCGGATAGCCTAGTCTAGTGTCTCTCAAATAGCTTCACATGGCCTTCTCTCTCCCCTTGCGGGAGAGACGTAAAGCCTGCCC
>JACPPQ010000049.1 GCA_016190925.1 Chloroflexota bacterium
GGTTAAACATGGTGGCTGAGGTTCAAGGTTATCTTACCGAGCTTGGCCTTCTAAGAAAGCAGGTCCATACCGCAGTTCAGGGGCTGAATGACGAGGCTGCCAACTGGCATCCGCTACCTGAGGGCACCAACTCTATCTACGGCATAATATCGCACCTCATAGGCGGGGAAAGCTACTGGGTGCGGCAGGTCATAGCCGGGGAGACATTACAGCGCGACCGTGAAGCCGAGTTGCACGCCACGGGAAGCCTTTCCGAGCTTCTGGAACGCTGGGACAAAGCAGGCAAAGACTCGGCGGCGATACTGGGAAATCTGACTCTCAAGGAACTGGGAGAGACCAGGTCTCCATCTATCCACCGTCCCGAGTGGGGAGACATCACCGTCCGCTGGTGCATCCTCCACGTAATCAGCCATCTGTCCCTGCATGTAGGGCATATCCAGCTTACCCGGCAACTGTGGGAACAGCGGCCCTCATAAAGGGTATGACGAGACGTTCAACCTGGAGCGAGGCTCTCGTCCCAGCGTCCTTATTGGGAACCAGACACTACTTTCCCGCCGACGATGGTGACTTGCGCCTCCAAGTCTTTGAACTGGTTGGCTCTCATCGAATAAAGGTCATGCGACCAGACCACCAAGTCGGCCAGCTTTCCTTCTTCAATGGAACCTTTGATGTTTTCCTCAAAAGATGCGTAAGCTGAACCCATCGTGTGCATTCTCAGGGCATCCTTTATTGAGATACGCTCTTCAGCAGCTGGTGTATATCCTGACGGAGTCGTTCTTCCTAACGCTCCGATAAAGGCATACTTTGGCTCAAGCATAATCGTCATCGGAACATCGCAACCAAAAGCAACAGGAATACCCATCTCCATCATGGTTCGTAATGGCATGAACCTTTGCATCGTCTTCTCATCAACTGTAGGTCTAACTCCGTCACCCAAGAGCGTAATCCATTGAGGCTGTGTTGAAACAACGATTCCGAGCTTCTTAATGCGCTTCAAGGCTTGCGGTGTTGGAAAGGCTAGGTGCTCTATTCTGTGGCGGTGGTTCTCGCGGGGCGTTTCTTTTAGCGCTGCCTCTACTGCATTTATCGCCATATCTATAGCTTTATCGCCCCCGGCATGAAACGAAACTTGAAACCCGGCTTTGTGGAACATGCTTACCATGCGGTTTAGAGTTGGTTGGTCATAGTATTCGTAGGAATTCTTGGCTGCTGGCAGACTCCGGTCATACATTAGTGCCGTGCCCGCCCCACCACCTCCATCCACCGCCAATTTCCAGCCGCCGAAGGTCAGGCTTTCGCTCTTGAACGGCTTGACATTCCTTAGAAGGTTGTTGCCGTCCTGCTCGGAGGCAACGTACCGCATAACATATATCCTCATCCTAAGCTCATTATTGGCCGCTACTTTCTGGTATATCTCAACGTCTTTGGTGTTCATTACTATTACGTCCTGACCACTGGTATAGCCAGCCGCCAAGGCTGAATCTTGTCCTCGCTTAACATCCTCAATAGTTTCTTCATCGGTTCGCACGCCGTATCCGGGAGCTAATCTCGCCACCAAGCCTTCCGCACTGTAGTGGAATAGCCTACCCGTTGGCTCTCTGGAGGTAGGGTCTCTTTCTATTTTGCCACTGTAAGGATTTGGGGTGTTCTTGTTTATGCCGGCTAGTCTGAGGGCATAACTATTAACCACAGCGTACTGACCACTCGATTGCCGAAGATATACGGGATTATCAGGTGAGACAGAGTCTAACTCCCAGAGGTCTGGCGTTTCCTGCATGGATAGCTGGAAACCTTGATTGCCGGAGACCCATTGCCCTTTTGGTGTTGCCTTAGCCCTTTCCGCGACTAACCGGAGAAGGTCTGCCCTGGAACGAACATCGGGAAAACGAATGTTCAGTAACACCGGCTGAAACTGCATCCCCCAATACATAACATGGATGTGCGAGTCCACCAGGCCCGGTGTGACGGTTCTGCCGTTAAGGTCTAAAACACTAGTCTGCTGACCGACGAAGGCTTCGACCTCGTCATTGCTACCGACTTTGATAATTTTCCCATTCTTTACGGCAACTGACTGGGCGATAGAGTCTCTGGGGTCAACGGTGATGACCTTGCCGTTTACCAGGACTAAATCAGCGGCTTTTTCTGGTGGGGCGAGGGGCTTTGGTGTTGATGTGGGGCTAGGCTTTGGTGTAGGTGTTGGTGTAGCTGTCGGCGTTGGTGTAGCTGTCGGCGTCGGTGTAGCTGTAGGCGTCGGTGTAGCTGTAGGCGTGAGAGTAGGCGTAGGCGTGAGAGTAGGTGTTATCTTAGACGCACAAGCGGCAAGTACGGCGGCCGCGCCAGCGCTAGCGAATAAGATCAGAAATCGACGGCGCGACATTCCCGAATCTCGTGCCTTCTTCCACAGCGCTTTCGTTTCATCTTCATTCGGCCTGTCAGGATTCATCTTTGCCCATCCTTAGCTCTGGCCATCATCGCTTATTATAGCACGCTAACTCAGACGTGTATTAGGATTGCATCCTGAAAAGTGTCGATGTTCTACAATTTTGCCGCCAGCCTCCGCTTTATCTCCAGCCTGCCCGGTTTTACTGGCCCCACAGCTCCTCGATGTCCTTTTCCGCCTTTTTCTTGACGTCAGCCTGCGAAACGAGGCCGAAGGACTTGTAGGACTCGGCGGAACCGTATTCCCGTGTCCGGACCACTATAGGCATAGGCACCGCATGGCCGAAGATGAGCGCCTGCTGCTTGGATTCCAGCTTCGCCAGCACCGACTTAAGCTCGTTCTTGCCGGATACCCCGGCCAGCACGCTATCGATGTCCTTTTCGCTGTCCAGGAGACAGGTGAGCTTGGTGCCCAGCTGGGACATGACCTCGGTGTCGATGCCGCCGGGACGCTGGTCGATTACCAGCAGGGTGACGTTGTACTTGCGCATCTCGCGGGCAATGGTGCCGAAGATGGTCTGGCTGGATACCTCCGGGTTGAGGAACTTGTGCGCCTCCTCGATGGTGATGACCAGGGGGTGTGGTGTGGGAGTGTCCTCGCCCATCGCCTGTTCCGTCCGGTCGCGGTACCTGGCGTAGATGCGGCGTGTGAGCAGGTTAGCCACCAGGATATAGGCGGTAACATCGGTATACCTGCCGAACTCCAGCACCACGTTTATGCCGCGGTCGAGGTACTCCAGGATGCGGCTCACGGTGTTGTCCGGAGATTTCGGCACTAGGAAGGGAAGCCTGCGGATTGTCTCCAGCCCGCGTCGCAGGTTCCCAAAAGTAGCTTCGTGGATGTTCAACCTGTTCAACAACTCGGCGGTCTCTTCTCCGTCTTCCAGTTCGAGGGTCTTTTCAATCCATTTCTTGTTGCCGAACGCTCGCGCAAGCTGGTAGACGGCCTGCACCGAGGCTTCGGTGAGGTTCAAAGTCTGGCGCAGCAGGGCGATGTCCTCCGGCTCGATTTCATCGTAACCTATCCTGACCACGAAATCGGTCTGTACCTTTCTGCGCCTTGAGCTTTCCTCGTCGAGGGTAAACACGGCCACGCTCGATGGGAAGAGCTGTTTCAGCGCCTTGACCTTGCGGTGTCCCTCGCTGGTGCCCTCCCAGCCGTACTCGTTGTGCATATCGAACACCAGGTTCACCGCCGTGCTCTTTTGCAGCATGCCGATAAGCAGCAGCCGCGTGAGGAAGGTCTTTCCCGTGCCGCTCTTTCCGAAGATGCCGTTGGAGCGTTTGACCAGCTCCTCCAGGTTGAGGCAAATCTTGGTCTCCATGTCCAGCGGAGTCCCGATGTAGAACTTCCTCTCGTCTTCCTCTCCGAAGACCAGTTCCACGTCCTGCTGCGAAGCGGCGTTTACCGTTGAGTAGTGGCTGGGGACGGTCTTCACCGGCTGGGGGCCTTCGAGCGATGCGTCCGTGCCGATGGTGAGCATAGGGAGGACATGGAGCGTGCCGTAGATGCTGGTCCCCGCCAGCACTTCGGCCATGAGGGGGTCGGAGGTGTCGGGGGGGGTGAGACTGAGGCGCTGGTCGGTGAAGCCCAGGCTGACATCCGTTATCATGCCGAAGAAACGCCGTTTTTGGCCTTCGATGGTGACATAACGCCCGACGGCCATATCCTCTACCGATGCTGAGCCATCCAGCCTGACCTCTACCCCCTGTGTCAGCGAGCCGGATACAACGATGCCCAGCTTTTGTGTGGTTTCCTCGTTCATTCCTTGAGCCTCCCCAGGACGCTTTTAAGCTGGTCGAACCTGCCGCTGAGCAGCGTTGCCAGTTCTTTGCCGGCAGTCACCAGGAAGGCGTGGCGTTCTTGATGCGCCCGGCTCATCTGCCGCAGAGCGGCGGCGATAAGCTCATCGGTTGAGATGTCCAGGTGGGCATTGACCAGTATATTGAGGAAGCCGAAGGACTGGCTGAACTCCTTCACCTCTTCGGGCGGGCAGAGGTAGACAAAGCTGTGGATGCGGGCCGGCGCGGGCGGAAGGTAGTGGTACAGCTTGCCGTCCTTTCGGTGTCCCACCATCAGGGCATTGAACTCGCTGCGGAGGAGTTTGGTAAGCTGGGGATTGGAACGGTAGATTGCCTCCTCGCTCGGTTCGTCCTTGCCGCGGGCAATGGGACGCCGCCCCGGTTCGAGGCTGGTGGTCACGGCGTTGCACACGATGCCGTAAAGCTCGAGGGATGAATCCGCGGTCTTCACCAGGCTGCCCAGCGGCGGCACGCCGTAAAGCTCGTAGCACTGCGCAGCAAGTTCCGTGGTGCTGGCCTCTATGACCTCACCGATTCTGTCCATTTCGATTAAATCCTAAATTCTAAGCACTAAACCCTTCGACTGGCTCAGGGCAGGCCCTGAATAATATCAAAATGCAAAATACAAAGAGTCATTGCGAGCGTAGCGAAGCAATCCCTACCGTGGTCATGTTAAGACCGTTCGGTCTTTGTAAGTCAATCTTCGAGATTGCTTCACCTTTTACGGAAGGACTCGCAAAGACACGTCGGATTTCCGCGGGATTAAACCGAGGCATTGGCCAGGTCGACATCAAGGATTTTCTCTTTCGCGGAACTTACTTTGAGAATAGAGAAGCCTATAACATCGCCCTCCATGTCAACCTTTTCCATTACCTGGTCGGACTTCGTCTCACGGAAATGGCCTTCCTTCTGTTTGAACGTGACTTCCAGAAAGTCCCCTTGAGGGTCATACCAGACTTTTACTTTTATCACTTCTTCTTTTCTGCGGCAGTCCCCTTTTCCTTTGCCTGCTTGGGCTTCTTCACGTTCTTTCTTCCCTTGCTCCCCATGTCTTGCCTCCTAAATTTTAATCTCCTGACTTTGGACTTTGCCTTTTAATTTTGCTCTATTTCGACCATGCCTGGACTATCCATTGTGTGTCGATTGCTGTTATTTGCAGGGTGAATGTGCCTGACTGCTCCACAGTCTTAAAATTGGCCTCCCTCTTGGTGGAGTTGGTGATGACTGCTACCGAAGTGCCTTTCGCATCGCGGACCACTATCCGGAGCGACCCGATTGATTCTCCTGCCACCATCGTAGGGTTATTCGACCAGGAAACTGCCCAGGGAGCGGCACCGGCGGCAATGGTGATAGCCGGAGTGGTCAGATTTGCCGTCCCTTTCCACTCATTAAGCATCTTCGCTGAACCCGTTGGTTTGGGGACCGCCGTAGTTGCTGGAGTGGTAGCAGGTGTCGTCGTAGTGGTAGGTTTGGTGGTCGTGGTGGCAGGTGTTGTCGTGGTCGTTGTCCCGGGCTTTGCGGTAGTCGTCGGAGAGGCCGTAGACGTGGCTGTAGGCTTGGCTGTAGATGTAGCGTCGGGTTTGGGGGTCGCGGCTGGCGGCCTGGCAGCCGATTCCTCGAAAAGCCCGTACGACCCGAAAACCATCGCCGCGATGGCTATAATCGCAAGGATTGCTATCTTTACTGCAAAGCTCATTTACGCTCCCTCCCACTGGACAATCACCAAGCGGCCACCCCACCTGGATGCCCGCTTTCGCGAGCATGACAGTTTCGCGGCCTCTTCTCCGGTTATGTTTGATTATTTTGCATTTGGGTATTGGTCATTTTTTGGTTATTGTTTCTTGTGATTTGGTTATTGCCAGCTTGGCTCATATCCATCTCGTTATCTTGCTGCGGCTCTTGGCCGAGCAGAGCGTGGACATGTGCTGCTCCACCAGCGAGCTGTCGACCAGCTCCCAGAACTGCTCCCGGTCTGCTCCGGTCACCACCGCCTTCTCGTGGGCTTCACTCAATGCCACCGGGTATCCCTGCCCCCGGCGGCACTGGTCGAGGAGAAGCGCATGGGTCAGATTGAGCAGCGACCCGTTCATGGCCACCCACTCCGGAACCTCCACCCTGGCTATTTCATCATCCACCTTCAGATAGAAAAAGTAAACGATGTGGTCTTTGTATTGCTTCTGTACTTTGGAGGGGCTGATAAAGAGCGCCGACCTCTCTCCCTCGCTCAGCGAGTTCGAGAATAGCTCGCGGTCGAGGATAGTCGCCACGGCATCGCAAGCCCTGCTCTCGTTGGTAGGGCAATAGCGGTCGCAGTCGGCAGGCTCATGCGGGCAGAGGGACACCCGCAGCGTATTGACCACATCCGTGCTGCGCGGGAAGCTGATATAGCTGGCAATGGCGAGCCGTCTATCATTATTGAGCTTCTTCATATCATCGAGGCAGGCCAGCAGGCCGTTGGTCAGCAGTGCCTCTTTGACAAAATCGGGATAGTTGTTGGATTCCAGTCCCCACAGGATGAGCGTGCCATCGAGGAGCGCCAGGGTCGAGCTTCCGGGCGGCATCTTCGATGCCAGTTCCGCCAGATGGCGGCACTCCTCCACGCCGCGCTTGATGCCCAGGAGAGGCCCTTCTATCTGCTGCTCCCGGCCGCTACCGTCAGGCGGCGCGATAACCAGCTCTTCATCCGTGGCATAGAGTTGAGGGAAGCTATCGAGCGAGGCGTCCGGCTTGTCCCCGTAGCTCAGGACCACGCTGCCGGTGTTAATCAGGAAGCACCTGGTCGACCGGTGCCGGTCTACATCTATATGCGAGCCGTCGCTGGCGATGACGTTGAATTCAGCGGGGATGGGCGGTGCGGGGTAACGCTGGCTCAGCCCATCGACCAGCCTCGCCACCAGCCAGGTGGTCTTGCTCATTTCAATCTTCCGGCGCAGCTTTTCTACATCGGTGGACGGGCAGGAGAAAACATCCAGCGCGCTCTGAAGTCGCTTCTGCCTTTCGTCCCGGCCGGACTTCAGGGTAGCGAGCATGCCTTCTACCTGCGCCGCAACCTTGGTCAAATCCAGCATGTTACTCTCACCATCATTTTGTAGATTCCTCGACCCACTTGAGGTACTCCTCGTATCCCTTTTCTATGGGAAATGCCACGATGCAGGGCACTTGATTCGAGTGAAGCTCTTTGACCCGCGCGATGACCCGCTCCGCAAGGTCTGCCTTGGTCTTTACCAGCATCGCCACCTCAGGCCCCTCCTCGATGTCCCCCTTCCATCGGTAGACGGACTGGATGGGAAACATATTGACGCAGGCAGCCAGCCTCTCTTCTACCAGCGCCCGGCCTATTTTCCGGGCTTCCTCTTCGCTGTTGGCCGTGATATAGATGGAGTTGTACCGCATCCGGGCAGTCCTCCGCGAGTCCCTTATGGTAAGAAGTATAATTCATAAGTGGAGGGATGACAAGAAGTTGCGCTAACCCCCATACACATCCCCTCTCGCCATTACCCTGTAGACGATGACCACCTTTGCCCCATCATCCACTTGATAAAGAATTCTATAGTCCCCTACATGCACCCTATAACCTTCTCTTGCGGTCAGCTTTTTAGCGCCGGGCGGCCGGGGATTCTCAGCCAGACGGGTAATAGCCGCGTTAACTCTCTCCTGGGTTTGCGCCGGAAGTCCGCGAATCTGTCTATGGGCAGCGTGGCTAACTTCCAGACGGTACACCGCTCAGCTTCTTTCGACCTCGTTCAGTATGAGCTTTCGACTTCGTCAGGTGCTCCTCGAAGGGCATTGTCGGCTCCTGGTCTATCTCAGCCTGGAGCAACTCGGCAGTGTCAGAGAGGTCTTCCAGGCGCTCCACCATGTCGTTATACTGGTTTACCCCGATGAGGACCGCCTTCACTTTGCTCCCGGAGACTATAAGATATGGCTCCCCGCCGCCGGATACCTCGTCCACAAGCTGGGTAAGCTTCGGCCTGGCCTGGGCCATTCCGATTGATTTTATCCTGCCCATGCCCACCTCCTTAATGTAAATGTTAATA
>JACPPQ010000050.1 GCA_016190925.1 Chloroflexota bacterium
CTTGCAGGTTGCGTCACAATGAAAATAGCCTCTTTGTCACCCCCGCGAAAGCGGGGGTCCATGATGGATTCCCCGCCTGCGCGGGGAATGACATTTTATTTACCTGACGCGACACTAGCGTCCTGAGTTACGGGACCTTACATAAGCGAGTCCTTCCGCAGAAGGACGAAGCAATCCGTGCTATTGCAAAAGATTTCAGATTTGTGTAACTAACCTTCCAGTATCACCCTGGCATCGACGGCCACCGCTCCATCCTTGTAAGCGAAGATGGGGTTGAGGTCCAGTTCCTTTACTTCCGGGTTCTTCTCCACGAATTTGGAAACCTTCACCAGCAACTGCTCCAAAGACGGGATGTTAGCCGGTTCCTGCCCGCGGACACCCTTCAGAATAGGGTATCCCTTTATCTCCTGAATCATATCACGCGCGTCTTCCCGGGTGATGGGCACTATCCTGAATGATACGTCCTTCAGGACTTCAACCAGCACCCCGCCCAGCCCGAACATCAGCACCGGCCCGAACTGCGGGTCCTTGCTCATGCCGATAATGACCTCGATGCCCTTGCGCGCCATCGTCTGGACCGATACGCCCTGGATTTTAGCGGTGGGAAAACCTTTCTTAATGGAGGCCATGATGTCACTATATGCCTTGCCAACCTGGGCACCGCTGGTAAGTCCCAGCTTGACGCCACCGGCATCGCTCTTGTGGATGACGTCAACGGATGCCACTTTCAGGGCTACGGGAAAACCCAGCTCCTTGCTGATAGAAATTGCCTCTGCCTTGTTTGTGGCAAGCCTTGTCTCGACAGCAGGTATCCCGGCATCCTTGAGAAGCTCCTTGGCTTCTATCTCGGTGAGCACCGTTCTTTTTTCTCCCCTGGCCTGGACCAGTATTCCTTTAGCTGGCATTTAGTTTCCCTCCGTCTAAATCGTTGTGTTCTCGAAGTCATTAGGGTTGCACCAAAATGAATCACCGCTATTTTACCTCATTTTTGGAAGCATGTAAAAAGACGCTATCCACTCGTACCCGACCTCACTTTTCTTGACCTTTATCCAAGTCCCCTGTTAAAATTGGCATTGGCGTTTCACATTAAGAGTGGCTAAAATCACTGGAGGCCGCTCATATTTCTCCGGGACACCCATCCATCTAAGGTCTTCGATTCTACCACAGAAAGGGAGGTTTTCATGGCCGTTGACTATACCAAAGAGGGTAATATCGCTATCTTTACCATTAACCGGCCGCAGGCGATGAATGCCGTAAACCTGGAGGTCGCCAGGGAACTGCATGACGCTATGGTGGCTTTCCGCGACGACCCTGACCTGTGGGTCGGCATCGTCACCGGCGCAGGAGAAAAAGCCTTTTGCGGTGGCGCGGACATTAAAGAGACCCTGACCTTTCTAAGAGACCATAAAGACAGCCCCTGGGCGTTTCCAACCATCCCCATGCGCGGCCTGGAAATATGGAAGCCCCTGATAGCCGCCATCAACGGAATAGCCCTGGGCGGCGGCCTGGAGTTGGCGCTTGCCTGCGATATCAGAATCGCAACCGAAAATGCCCGACTCGGAACGCCGGAAGTGGCGCTGGGCATTATTCCGGGGTGGGGTGGCACTCAGAGGCTGCCCAGGATGGTGCCCTGGTGCAAGGCTGCCGAGATTGTTCTCATGGGGAAGCCCGTGGATGCGCAGGAAGCCTTCCGCATCGGCCTGGTGAACAAGGTTGTCCCGCAGGCGGAGCTTATGGCTACCGCTAAAGAATGGGCCAAGATAATTTGCCAGAAGGGCCCGCTGGCGGTCAAGGCTGCCAAAGAGGCCATGGTCAGAGGTGCTGGCCTTACCCTGGATGAGGGCTTGCGGCTGGAGTACTCCTTCTTCACGTCTCTACTCGGGACCCAGGACTTCATCGAGGGGACTACGGCTTTTGTAGAGAAGAGGGCTGCTCAGTTCAAAGCAAAGTAAATAAGGAGGAGATTATGGCGCTGAAAATCAAAAAAGTGGGCGTGGTAGGCTGTGGAACTATGGGTAACGGCATTGTCATTACCTGTGCTCAGGCCGGTTATCCGGTTGTAACCTCTGAAGTCAATAATGAGCTTATGAACAAAGGCCTGAAAACAATCGACGGCTTTCTTTCTAAAGGTGTCGAAAAGGGCAAAGTGTCGAAGGCCGATAAAGATGCCATCATGGGCCGCATCAAGGGCACCATTGACGTCAAAGATTTCGCTGACTGCGACCTGGTTATCGAAGCTGCCACGGAGAACATGGATATCAAAAAGAAGATATTTGCCCAGCTTGATACCATCGTTCCGCCGCAGGCTATCCTGGCTACCAATACCTCCTGCCTCTCAATTATGCACGTGGCTACTGTCACTAAGAGGCCGGATAGGGTGCTGGGACTGCACTTCATGAACCCGGTCCCCATTATGAAGCTCCTCGAAATCGTCCGTACCATCGCCACCAGCAATGAGACCCTCGAAACGGGCAAGGAGTTCGGCAAGTCGCTCGGCAAGACTATCGTTATCGCCAAAGATACCCCCGCTTTCATCGTCAATGCCCTTCTCATCCCGTATCTGCTGAGTGCCATGCGCATGTATGACAACGGCGTCGCCAGCAAAGAGGATATCGATACCGGCATCAACCTGGGACTGAACCATCCTATGGGGCCGCTGACCCTCGCCGACCACATCGGCCTGGATACCATCCTCTTTGTGGCGGATGCCTCCTATAACGAATTCAGAGACCCGGCCTGGGCGGCTCCGGCCCTTCTGAGAAAGATGGTCGCTGCCAACTGGCTGGGCAGGAAGACCGGCAAGGGATTCTATCAGTATTAGAAGTTAGCTGTCAGCACTCAGCAGTCAGCAATCAGCTTCGGGTAAAGAGAGGGTTGATAGCTAAGGAGGAGAATATGGATTTTAGGTTTACCGAGGAGCAGGAAGCCTTCCGTAAAGAAGTCAGGGACTTCCTGGAGGGTGAAATCAAGCAAGGCCTGTGGAAACCGGCCATCGATTCATGGATAGTGTCATATAACCCCGAGTTCTCCAAGCGGGTCGCTGCCAGAGGATGGATTGGCCTGCACTGGCCTAAAGAATACGGCGGAAAAGGCTACAGCGCTATCCATCGCCTTGTCCTCACGGAGGAGATGCTGCGTTACGGCGCACCTGCCGCCCTGCACTGGTTCGCCGACCGCCAGATAGGCGGGGCTATCCTCACCTATGGCACCGAGGAGCAGAAGAAAGAGCTTCTGCCTATGATAATAAAAGCAGAGGCCTTTGTCGGCCTCGGGCTTAGCGAGCCGCAGGCAGGCTCCGACCTGGCATCGCTTCAGACCAAGGCAACGGAAGACGGAGATTTTTACGTAATCGACGGGCAGAAGATATGGACCAGCGGCGGCAGCTACATAAACTGGATGTACATGGTAGCGCGGACAGACCCCGCGGCCCCCAAAGCAAGGGGAATCAGCGAGTTCTTCTTCAGTGCCAAGACCCCGGGCATCACCATCCGCCCCATAGTGGACATCACGGGGGATGCCCACTTCAATGAGGTCTTCTTCGATGGAGTGCGCATTCCCAAGACGTGCATGATAGGACAGAAAAACAAGGGCTTCTACCAGGTGCTGCACCAGCTTGACTACGAGCGGAGCGGGATGGAGCGCCTCATGGGGAACTATCCCGTCTTCGAGTCCCTTATCAAGTTCTGCAAGGAGACCAAACGAAAGGGGAAGCCGCTCTCCGAAGACCCGCTGGTTCGCGATAAGCTGGCACAGCTCAAGCTGGAGTTCGAAATCGGGCGACTGCACATGTACCGCGTGGCGCTGGTTATGGATGAAGGCCGCGCGCCCAACTGGGAGTCCTGCATGTCCAAGGCGTATGGCACCAGCTTCGAGCAGCGCCTGGCGAGTACGGCTATACAGATTCTGGGGATGTACGGCCAGCTTCATCCCGACTCCAAGTGGGTGCCGATGAGTGGTTTAGCTTATACCTCGTACCTGGCGTCACGCGGGTACAGCCTTCAGGCGGGCACCACGGAAATCCTGAAGAACGTCTTAGCGCAGAGAAAGCTGGAGCTGCCGGTACAGTAGTTAGCTGTCAGCAGTCAGCGCTCAGCAATCAGCTTGGTGGTGGAGAGGAAGGCTGACAGCTAATAGCTGAAAGCTTCTGCGTATTAGGAGGAAAGATATGAATTTAACTCTCTCTGAAGAACAAGAAATGCTGAAGAGCATGGCCCATGATTTTCTTGTCGATAAATTCCCCAAGACTGCAATCAAGGAAATTGAGGCGAGTGAAAGCGGCTATTCGCCGGAGCTCTGGAAGGAGATGGCGGGGCTGGGCTGGATGGGACTGTCTCTTCCCGATAAGTTCGGCGGCAGCGGCATGAGCTTCCTCGACCTTGCCTTCCTTCTCGAGGAGATGGGCAGGGCTGCCACGCCTGGGCCATTCTTCTCGTCAGTAGTCCTCGGCGGGATGACTATCCTGGATGCCGGAAGCGATGCACAGAAGGACAAGTATCTGCCGGGAATAGCCAGCGGGGAGTCGATTTTCACATTCGCCTTGAGCGAACCCAACGGCCTTTACGATGCCGAGGGTGTCACTCTGAAAGCAGATGAGGACAAGGGTGGCTACACCCTGAACGGCACCAAGCTGTTCGTCCCCTTTGCCAACATCGCCGGACACATGATTGTCGTGGCGCGCACCGGTATGGGAGCCAACCCCGAAGATGGCATCACCCTGTTCATTGTAGACGGGAAGGCTCAGGGGCTCAGCGCCACCGAGCTCAAGACCATTGCCAATGACAAGCTGTGCGAGGTGGTCTTCAAGCAGGTGAAAGTGCCGGCGGAGAACGTCCTGGGCGAGGTAGGCAAGGGGTGGAGCATCGCAAAGAAGGCCATGTGCCGGGCGGCGGCCGGCAAATGCTGCGAGATGGCTGGCGCGATGCAGGCGGCGCTGGACATGACTGTGGCCTATGCCAAGGACCGAAAGCAGTTCGACAAGCCCATCGGCAGCTTCCAGGTTATCCAGCACTACTGCGCGGACATGGCCACGGATGTTGATGGCATCAAGCTCAGCGCCTACAAGGCTGCCTGGTCGGTCAGCGAGGGTATTCCGTGTGACGAAGATGTGGCTGTGGCGAAGGCATGGGCCGGGCAGGCTTCCCAGAGGATTCTGGCCCTGGCGCACCAGATACATGGGGCCATTGGCGTTACCATTGACCACGACCTGCAATACTATACCAGGCGGGCAAAGGGACTCGAGGTCAGCTTCGGCGATATCGACTTCTGCAAGGAAGTCATCGCTTCGCAGATGGGGCTGTAAGCTCCGCACGGCATTTTACAGCGACTCCTTCTCCTGAGTACACACCGTGGTATGCCGGGGGAAGGAGTTCTTTTATCTGCCGCATAATGCAATCGCTCCGTTTGGCAAGCTCCTCTTTGGTCAGCTTGCCGGTCACCGGCGGCAGATAGAATGGCTTACCGAATCTTACCGTCAGGCGAGGTCTTCGCAAAAACCATATATCCCTGCTGACCCTCTCGGTGCCGGTGATGCCCACCGGAAGGATAGGTGCGCCGGCGCGCGAGGCAATGAGCGCCGGTCCGGGCAGGGCGGGTTCCAGTTGGCCGGTCTTGCTCCTTTTTCCCTCGGGGAAGACCATCAGGAGATGGCCGTCAACGAGCGCCTGGTTGGCTTTGCGCAGCGCATCCAGGTCTGTCCGGCTCTTATGGATGGGGAAGGCGCCGTAGCTGCGCAGCATCAGCCCGAAGAAGATGAACCTGCGCCGGAACAGCTCCTCCTTGGCCATGTACTTCACCTTGCGGTCGATGAATATGCCCATGAGGGGCGGGTCGACATTGCTCATGTGGTTGGCTACAATCAACACCGGCCCCTGCGCCGGCATGTTCTCCCTGCCGATAGCCCGCGGGCGCGTCAGCAGCTTGAAGAGCATCTTTAGCAAAAATATGCTGAAACTGTAGAAGCTGGGCATTAATCAGTCTCCGAATAGATAACACTTAATCAGTTGGGAATTATACAGCATTAAGCCCTTTTTTGCGAGCGAACGAATTGAGCTTACCGCGAAACTGTCACCCTCCGCGAAGCTTGTCCCGTTCACGGTGAACCGTTCAGGATGAACCCGTACTTGATACGAGCCTGTCTCAGAATAGTAGTTTTTACCCACTGCTGTCCAAATTAGCTGAGAATCGGGCATTCTCCTTGTGATTTCATTCGTATTTTAGACAAGATTTCGCATTTTCAAAAATCAGGTTCCTTGAAGATGCTGTCCAAAATGCATC
>JACPPQ010000051.1 GCA_016190925.1 Chloroflexota bacterium
CACCCAATACGGGAAATGAATCTTATGATGCATTTTGGACAACATCTTCAAGGAACCTGATTTTTGAAAATGCGGAATCTTGTCTAAAATACGAATGAAATCACAAGGAGAATGCCCGATTCTCAGCCAATTTGGACAGCAGTGGTAAAAACTACTATTTTGAGACAGGCTCGTATCAAATACCCTTCGGCTTAGCTCCTGCCTACGCACAAGGCTACGGCGGGCAGGCAGGGCAGGCTCAGGCAGGCTCTGAACGGTTGCTAAACACCCTCCCCAAAACCTATTGGGAAACCGCCCTGCAATAGGGTATAATAGAGACAATCATGGGCTCTCAAGTATTTTATCGTAAGTGGCGTCCCCAGACCCTTGCCGATGTAGTAGGCCAGGCACAGGTAACTCAGACACTGCTCAATGCCCTCAAGAGCGGCCATATTTCTCATGCCTATCTTTTCTGCGGCCCCCGAGGCACAGGAAAGACCAGCACCGGTCGCATCCTGGCTAAGGCAGTCAATTGCGTTACCAATGCGGGCAAGGGTGAGCCGTGCAACACCTGCGCCATGTGCCAGGCAACCACCGATGGCCGGGCCATGGACGTCATCGAAATCGATGCTGCCAGCAACCGCGGCATCGATGAAATCCGCGAGCTGCGGGAAAGGGTCAACTACAGTCCCGGCCAGGCACGCTACAAGGTCTACATCATCGACGAAGTGCACATGCTGACCAAGGAAGCCTCCAATGCCCTGCTCAAGACTCTCGAAGAGCCGCCGCCGCATGTCATCTTCGTCCTGGCTACCACCGAGGCACACAAAGTGCTGCCCACTATTCTTTCACGCTGCCAGCGCTACGATTTCAGGCGCATCTCACAGGCAGACGTGGCAGACAAGATGGTCAGCATTTGCAAAGCGGAGGGGCTGGAAATCGATGTCGCCGGGCTGCGGCTTATTGCCAGGAGCACCACCGGCAGCCTGCGTGACGCCGAGAACCTGCTGGAGCAACTGGTCACTTTCTACGGCTCGAAGATAACGCTGCCCCAGGTCCAGGAGATGCTGGGCATAACCGGCGACTGGCGAGCCAGGGAGCTGCTCAAGCACATCGTAAATAACGACATTCAGACGGGGATGAAGACCATTGCCAGCGTAAGCAGTGACGGCCTGGACCTGCGCCAGTTCAACCGCGAGCTGGTGGAGTACCTCCGGATGCTGCTTTTGCTCAAGACCGGCTCCTCCGAGGGAGTAGACCTCACGGCAGAGGACACCGCCGAGCTTAAAGGTCTAGCAACGACAGCCTCTCTTCCGCAGGTATTGAAAGCGGTCAAGCTCTTTTCTCAGATTGATTTTGGATACGATAACTTCTCTACATTACCACTGGAACTGGCGCTGGTGGAATGCGCTCTCCCGGCACAGGAAGAATCAAGGCAGCCTGCAAGGGAAACCATACCAACCGCAGCAAGAGCGCCAGCCTCTCCTGCCAAAGCGCCGGTTGAGAAAGCGACTGTTCCCGCTCCGAAACCACCAGTTGAGAAAGCGCCTTCTTCCCCTGCCCCAAAGCCCACGGTTGTGCCCCAGGTCAGGGAACAGCGTAAACAGGCGGAGCCGGTTGGCGCCACTCCCCAATCCGCGCCGCCAACGCGTACCGAAACTTCCGCCACGCCGCAGCTTATCAGCGATGTCGAAAAGCTCAGGCTGAACTGGAAGCAGGTTATGGAGCAGGCGCCGGAAGACACCAGGAGGACTCCCGCCATCGCCATACTGAGGAGCGGGGTTACGCCGATAGCTGTCGAAGGGGAAACAGTGGTACTCTCCTTCAAGGCATCTTTGCTCAAGGAACAGGTGGAAAAGGCGGAGAACCAGCGGGTAGCGGAAAAAATCATAGGCAGCTACCTGGGGCGTTCCTGCCGCATACGCTGTGTCCACCAGGCGGAGGACAATCACTTAGTAGACGCAGCCCTCAAAATGGGCGGACGAATTGTAAGTACGGAGGAGAAATGAACCTGAACGACATCAAACAGGCACGCGAGCTTAAGAAGAAGCTGGACGAGGCGCAAAGAGAGCTAGGGAAAATCACCGTAGAGGCCACCCAGGGTAAGGGCGCGGTCAAGGTGGTAATGGACGGCCAGCAGCAGCTTCAATCGATAACAATATCGCCGAGTGTGATAGACCCGGCAAAGGTGAAGCAATTGGAAGAAATGATAGCAAGAGCGGTCAACGAGGCCATCGAGAAGTCTCAGAAAGCTGCCGCTAAACAACTCGGCAAGATTGGCGGACTTCCCAAAATTCCGGGGCTGACGTAGTGCTAAGTTGCATGAATCAGCGTAATTGTTAGTCAAGGTGCACAGGCAGGGACGCCTGTGCCACCAGATGTACGAAACACCAAAACATCATTACTCTCAATATTGTAACTAAGTACTAGTGTAGTGTCTCAGAAGTTCATTGAATAATTCCTCTCCCTTGAGGGGAGAGGCCAGGTGAGGGTGACAGATTCGATTTTACCCC
>JACPPQ010000047.1 GCA_016190925.1 Chloroflexota bacterium
GGGATTGCTTCGTCCCGCCAAAGGCGGGCGGACTCGCAAAGACACCCTGGTGATTTTCATCGTTCGTGGATGCGCTGTAGGCGAATGACCAATTGCTTTGAAAATAAATCCAATTACCAATGGCTCTCGCCTTTAGTTGTGGTTCAAAGAAGAGCAGGGCGGGCGGGTCCGAGACCCGCCCCTACGACATTTTTTTGTTGCTGGTCCGCCTGAGGCGGATGGCAAATCGTTAATAATTGGATAAATGAGATATACCAAAGGTGAAAAAAACCTCCATACCCTATCGCTGGAAAATAGTTATAGCCTGTTTTGGCGTGTCCCTCTGCCTGGGTGAAGCGTTCAATTCTTTCGGCATATTCCTCAAACCACTACAGGCTGAGTTCGGCTGGAGCAGGGCTATCGTATCATCGGGCTACACTGCTCTCATTATAGGCTACGCGGTATCTGCCGTGATTGCCGGAAAGCTGGTAGATAAACACAATCCGCGGCCTATTCTGGTTGTTTCCGCATTTCTGGCCGGTCTAGGCATTGCCTTATGCAGCCAGGCGCGGGATATCAACGAGTTCCGCATCTTCAATTTCATCGCCGGTATGGGGGCCGGTGCTACGTGGTCAGTCCCGAGCACGGTGGTGCAGAGATGGTTCTATGGAGAACGCAAAGCCGGGATAGCGCTGGGCATCACCCTTTCGGGTGTGGGTGTGGGTGGCCTGGTCTTTGCTCCCTTAATCAGCCAGTTAATTCTTAGCTATGGCTGGGGAAGCACCTATGTGATAATAGGCATCGTTTTCTTTTCCACGATTGCTGGTTCCGCTCTGGTCGTCAGACATCCCCGTCCGGCGGAGGCGCGAATGCCGGCAGAGGCGGTTGTTTCGAAAACGAAAACAACCGGCGGCTGGACGATGGGCAGAATCATGAAAACCCCTGCTTTTGCCGGCATAACATTTCTGAACACCTCTTCGCTCATCGCCTGGCATATGATAGCCGCTCACCTGGTGCCGCAGGCCATAGACATCGGGATTGCCCCCATGACTGCGGCTGCTGCTTTCGGCCTCATCGGGGGCATTTCAACCGGAGGCCGCCTTATTTCCGGTTTCCTTTCTGTCAGGCTTCCCTGGCGCAATATCCTGATAATCTCGTTCTTCGGGATGGGAGTATCCATGTCACTTGCGGTATTTCTGACCAATGTAGGGATGCTCTACATCTTCGCGTTTTTCTACGGTCTGTTTTATGGTATCAGGGCCACGTCCCATGCGGGCATCCTGAACGAGTTCTTTGGAATGCGCTTCATGGGTGAGATTCTGGGAGTCACGGCGGCCATCTCGCAACCTATCGGGGCCTCCGGACCTTTCATAGCCGGATTTATCTTCGATAAAACAGGCAACTACACCATCGCCTTCCTGATTGCGATGGCGCTCTTGCTGAGCAGCGGCGTCATCGGCACCGTGATGAAAAAACCGTCAACCGGGTACGACCTGGTTGAAAAGAGTGTCAGAATTGCCGGATGAGAGAGCCAAAGCCTGACTTTGACATGCAGAAGTTTTACGGCTAAAATGGAGTCAGTCCTGCGGGAGTAATTCAGTGGAAGAATGCCACCCTTCCAAGGTGGACGCCACGGGTTCGAATCCCGTCTCCCGCTCCGGCGCGTTAGTCGAGCTCCAGATGCTCCTTGATAGCTGTGCGCACTTCTTTTCGGAGCACGGGGTCTTCCAGGTAACCCAGCAGTCCTTTGAGCCTCTGCTTTGAGATAGTCCTTATCTGATGGGCCATAATAATCGAGTCCAGAGACTGCCCCGCTTTACCCTGTGGAAGGAATACCTCAGAAGGATACAAGCGGCGTCTGGTTGAAGTAAGCGGCAGAACCGTGACATTGGGCATTGCCTGGTTAAATTCTTCATTGCTCAAAATGAGCACCGGGCGTGTTCCTTTTTGTTCGGCTCCGGCCACGGGGTCCAGACCAGCCTCCATAACAGCCCACTGGAAGACCGGCATCAGTCTATCCTCCCTGCAGTTTCGGCATCGGCAGACTGAAAGGCAATCTCGACCTGGCTGATGTCTTTAAGCAACGCGGGGTCTCTAGCCCCTTCTTCCCACAGGGCTTGCCGCGCCCGCCTTCGCAGTTCCTTCAGTTCTTTTACCAGCGCCCGCTCGACCAGAGCGTTTTTGCTCGGCGCTGCTCCCTCTGACATGGCTTTATCGAGTTCAGCAAGGATATCCGGGTGCAAATTGAATGTGGCTTTCATCGTCTTATTGCTCATATTCGCCCAACCTCTTCTTCCATTCCGCATATGATAACATGAGATTCCATATAATGCAAGTATTATGTGGAAGTCTTTTTATCTTACTCTAACACAGAACCAGGGTAAGGGTGGCACTGCCGGATAAGCAGTCCAGGGAATTTGCGCTTATTTACTAATGGTCTTCATCATAATAAAGACTGAGAAATGTGTCATTCATGAGGAAGCGGCACTGTCAATCTCAACCTTTTGCCTAAAGCTAGTCTTTGAGATTGCTTCGACCTTCTGCGGAAGGGTCTCGCAATGACAAGTCCAAATTATTTTAAGACTATTGGTAA
>JACPPQ010000008.1 GCA_016190925.1 Chloroflexota bacterium
ATGACGCCGTCCTTGCCGACCTTCTCCATCACCTCGGCAATCAGGTTGCCGATTTCGCGGTCCTTGGCGGTGATGGTACCAACCTGGGCAATCTGCTCCCGGCCCTTGACCTCGGTGGAAACCCTTTTCAGTTCATCGACAATGGCCGTGGTTGCCAGCTGGATGCCTCTCTTGAGAGATACCGGCTCCGCGCCGGCGGCAACGTTCTTGAAACCTTCCGTGATAATGGCGTGAGCCAGCACGGTGGAAGTGGTGGTGCCATCGCCGCAGGCGTCATTGGTCTTGGTGGCGGCCTCCTTGACCAGCTGCACTCCCATGTTCTCCAGCGGGTCGGGAAGTTCGATTTCCTTGGCAATGGTGACGCCGTCATCGACAATCGACGGAGCGCCCCACTTTTTGTCGAGGGCAACGCAGTGCCCCCTGGGTCCGAGAGTAACCTTGACCGAATCTGCAAGGGTATCGATACCCTTCTTCAGCTTTTGCCTTACTTCTTCGTTAAAAACAATCTGTTTTGCCATTTTCCCTCCTTACACATTTTAGGCCGAAACGTTACTTGGCCTTCCTGGCTACGATATCGCTCTCGCGCAGGATAATCAGTTCCTGGTCCCCGGCCTTGTACTCCATGCCGCCGTACCTGGCATAGACCACAATATCGCCCACCTTGACATCCAGGGGTATGCGCTTTCCTTCGTCCGTCATTCTGCCCGGGCCAACGGCCAGGACTTCGCCTTCCTGGGGTTTCTCCTTGGCGGTGTCTGGCAGGACAATCCCGCTCCGGGTAATCTCTTCCCTTGCAATCGGCTTGACCACCAGCCGGTCTGCCAGCGGTTGCAGCTTTACCTCCATTACATCCTCCTTCTTTTTCGATTTGTTAGCAGTCTAAGGCTTCGACTGCTAATTAGATATAATATCGCATGATGGGCATGACTGGCAACTCAAACGAGCTATAATTAAGGATATTCTTGACGATTTACCTGCCAAATTCATTAATACAATCTCTCAAATACTGCTGAAATCTCTGCAATTCAGCTTTACACACATATTGAAGATAAAAATCAGAAGCATCCTTTGAACAAATCAACAAACCCAATAAGCTCAACAAACTCAAAATTTATTGACGGCTTACGCTGAATCGTGTAAAATCGTGACATGAACAATCGCAAGAAGGCGGGCCGCGCGCAGTGGGACAGCGGGAAAATCCGGGCGTTGAGGCAACATCTGGGCCTGACTCAGACTGAGCTTGCCGGCAGGCTTGGCACCCGCCAGCAGACCATCAGTGAGTGGGAAAAGGGAATGTACCAGCCCCGCGGCGCCTCCTCCACCCTCCTAGCTATCGTCGCCGAGCAGGCCAAGTTCAAATACGACGCCTCCGCCACGGAATCATCAACGGGGTCTTGACAAATTACACGTAAACGTGTAATATTAACGAAAGACTCAATCCCTGTCACCTCTCGTGTTGTGCCTTTAGAACCATGAGCGGATTTATTGATTTGGGTTAAGTTTTTACGTAAGTAAACGCCCTGCGCTCTTGGCGCAGGGTTAAAACATACAGGGTTTCCCAAGGGACAGAGTCCCTTGGCCGCACGCAGAGCCTGCCTGAGCCTGCCCTGCCTGCCCGCCGTAGTCTTGTGCGTAGGCAGGAGCGAAGCCGAAGGGTACCTGATACGGGGTCAACGCCCTGCGTTGCGGAATTGCTTTACAGGCTCAAACCTATCCGGGAGACAGGATATGTCAACAATCGAAATCTACCAGGGAGACATCACGCGCCTCGAGGTTGATGCGCTGGTCAATGCCGCCAACAATCACCTGTGGATGGGCGGTGGTGTCGCCGGGGCGCTCAAGCGGGCCGGTGGGCGGGAGATAGAGGAGGAGGCGGTCAAGAAGGGACCTGTCCCTATCGGTGAGGCGGTGGTTACCGGGGCAGGAAAACTGAAGGCGCGCTATGTGCTCCACGCCGCCGTTATGGGGCAGGACCTGTCCACCGATGCGGAGAAGATAAGGCTGGCCACCCGCAATGCCCTGCGCCGAGCGGATGAGATTGGTGTAAAGAGCGTCGCCTTTCCCGCGCTGGGCACAGGCGTTGGCGGCTTTCCCCTCAGCGAATGTGCCAGGATAATGCTCGGCGAGGTGAAACAGCACCTGGCCGGCAAGTCCGGCCTTCAAAAAGTGGTCTTTGCTCTCTTTGGAGAGGATGCATACCGGACGTTCAAGCAGGAACTTGACCGGCAGCAAAGCAACAAATAATAGATGAGCGGCCTTCCTGGTTGTCAGGCCGCTTTTTTAGATGGCGCAATACACGAAAACGTGTAGCAGTTGGCTCAACACTTTGACTTAAAGTGCAAGGAACGTTGTTTGGAAAGCAAAGTTAGCGAATGCCAGGTGGTCGAGATGTGGCAGCGGCTGTCATCGGCCGGGGCAGAGCTTTGCAGCACGGACGGCAGACCGTTGCGCATCGTTTACCCCGGCAGGGCCAGCGGCGGCCAAGGCGCCGACTTCTGTGATGCAGTGATAGAAACACGCCAGGGCAACGCAAAGGGAGACATCGAGGTGCATGTCAGGTCGAGTGACTGGTTAGCGCACCGGCACCACCGCAACCCCGCCTATAACACCGTTGTTCTGCACGTCGTCCTCCAGGACGATGCTGCCATTGCCCCATATCTCCAGAACGGTCAGTCTGTAACCACCATTGCCCTGGAGGAGTGTCCGTCGCCATACCGGGGGCTTGCAGCGGGGGTCTCACCCCTTCCCTGTTCCAGGGTCGGGGAGCGCCTGTCCGATGATAAAATAGGCAGTTTCCTGGATGACGCCGGAGACGAACGGTTCACCGGCAGAGCGGCCCAGTTCATGGAAGACCTGCAAAAGATAGAAGCCGGGCAGTGCCTTTATCAGGGGTTGATGGAGGCGCTGGGCTATTCCCAAAACAAGCTTCAATTCCAGGAGCTGGCGCGGAGGGTGACTTTTCATGCCCTTGAGTCCATATCGCAGAGCGGAGCCTCGAAAGAGGAATGCCTTGCCAGGCAGCAGGCTCTGCTGATGGGGACCGCCGGTCTTCTTCCTTCCCAACGCCATATCTCGAACCAGCGAATCGAACCTGATGGCGGATGGGTAGACTGCCTTGAGAAACTCTGGGCGGAATCCGCTCATCCGTCAGAAATGTCCCCCGGTGACTGGCACCTGTTCAAAGTCAGGCCGGTTAATTTCCCTGTGCGGCGCATGGCAGCTATGAGCTACCTCCTTTTCAGCTTCAGGGGAAACGGCTTGCTCGAAGAATCTCTCGGAATGGTCGGGAAAGCTGTGGCAAACCGGAGTCACAAGTCGTTGGAAGATGGGTTCACCGTAGCTGCTGAAGGTTACTGGTCGGACCACTATGATTTTGGCCGGAGCTGTCGTGAGAGTCCCACCCTCGTGGGCAGGGGACGTGCGGCGGACATCGTGGTTAATGTCATATTGCCCTTTACCCTGGCATGGAGCAGTTTCTCCTCCCGTCCGGGACTGTCGGAAGGCATAATGGAACTCTACCGGAGCTATCCCCGGCTTGAGCCGAACGCATTGGAAAGGCACATGAGGAGACAGATGGGGCTCGGCAGCAGTCTGGTAAACTCCGCTCGCAGGCAGCAGGGCTTGCTCCATATATACAAGACCCTTTGTACTCAGGGCTTATGCCGCCGGTGCCCTCTTTCAGGCTGATAAACTTTATAAATCAAAGCTCAAATCTCAAAAGTCAAAGCCATAATTCAAAGGTTAAAACTAAGTTACCGGAGTTGCCGGAGGTTTTTAGTTTTAAGTTGTGGTTTTGTCCGCCTGAGGCGGATGAACTTTGAGCTTTAACTTATAAAAGCTGATTGCTGACGACTACCCCAACTTCAGACTGGCAACCACGTCCATGTCCAGGCTGTCCACCTTGTCTGCCAGAAAGCGGAAGTACCCGCAGGAGGCAATCATGGCCGCGTTATCGGTGCACAGTACGGGCGCAGGGACCATAACCGGAATGGGTGACTCTTCCAGTAGCTTTTGGCGCAACAGGCTGTTGGCTGCCACCCCGCCCGCCAGCAGCAACTGTTTCACGCGGTATTCCCTGGCCACCGAGACGGTCTTGGCAACCAGCACCTCCACCACCGCCTCCTGGAAGCTGGCCGCGGCATCCTCAACGGCTGAGATTTGTCCGCCTTCCATCATGCGCAGCAGCGCGGTCTTGATGCCGCTGAAGCTGAAATCGTGGCTGCCCTTGAGCCATGAGCGGGGCAGGGTCACTGAAGAGGCGTTCCCGTTTCGAGCCGCCCGGTCGATGGCCGGCCCGCCGGGATACCCCAGTCCCAGTATGCGCGCGGCCTTGTCGAAGGCTTCCCCTGCCGCATCATCGCGGGTACGGCCCAGCACTATGTAGTCGCCATGCCCTCTCATGAGCACCAGGTCGCTGTGCCCGCCGGAAACAATGAGGCATACCAGGGGAAACTCAGGCAGGGAACCGCCCAGCCAGTTGGCGTAGATGTGCCCTTCGAGGTGGTTGACCCCGGTGATGGGCAGCTTGCGCGACAGGGCGATGGACTTGGCCACGTTCACCCCTACCAGCAGTGAACCCGCCAGGCCGGGGCCGTTGGTGACGGCTATGCCTTGCAGGTCGCTCCAGCCGACCTTTGCTTCGGCCATCGCCTGTTTGATAATGGGGATGATAGCCAGGATGTGCTGCCGCGAGGCAACCTCCGGCACCACTCCGCCATAGCGGGCATGGATTTCCACCTGGGAGGCAATCTGGCTGGAGAGGATTTTGACGCCGTCTTCCACCACCGCCGCCGCTGTTTCATCGCAGGAGGTCTCGATACCCAGGACTTTCATAGTGTGGATTATAACAGTAGTGAGTAGTCAGTAGCCAGTAGTCAGTAGCCAGTAGTCAGTAGCCAGTAGTCAGTAGCCAGTAGTCAGTAGCCAGTAGTCAGTAGCCAGTAGGAAAGGGGTTCAGCAAACCAAGCCTGTTCAAAAGAAAGCAATTATTATCTGACAAAGATGGCATAGTTGGTTAAATTCACATCCTCAATACCAAGCTTGCCCCAAATCACCACTGTATACACACCGGCGCCCCGTTTAAGCAAACGGTTTACGTCTGCCTCAATTGTAAAAGAGCCGTTAGCACTGACATTCCAACGGCTTGCTTGTACATAATCTACGCCTGTCATCCGGTATGGTGGTGGCACAATGTAGCCGGCTTCCATTCCAAGGCTGTAACTTCTAGGGCCGTCAAGTAGTTGTTTCTGTGTCAGGAATTGGGGCAAAGGATCGAAATACAGCGCAACGGACTCAAGGCTACCTTGTCCCACTTTACCGGATAGGGATAGCTTGCCCCCAGCCAGCGATGGCAACTTGGTAAAGTTAATGTAATCTCCTTCGAATTGCTGAACCAAAGCTAGCCTGTGCTTGTCATAAGCAATGCCAAGGTTTACTTTTTTGTGCCATTTGTTAAGGATGTTGTCACGATGCCCCCAACCCGAGAGTGCATCATCAAACACCATTGCGTATTCATGGTCTTCTAAGTCTTGTCTCACGTTCAAAGTAACATATCGAGAGGCATCACTCGTCTTATCATACCAACCAGAATAGCTAGAGTTTTCTGCCTCGTAGTTAAAGCCTCCAGACAAGGTATACCTCATATATGGTTTCAATCCCTGTGTGTCCCAGTGTGAAAGATAATAGTTTGCTAACATATCCTCTGCATGTTTCTGAGCGGCAATATTGCTTCCCAGCGTCACGGGCGGTTGGCCCCTGCCGTTCCTGTCTTTATTAATAAGTCCCAGCATGTATTGGGCAAGTTGCTCTTGTTCAGATGCCACTGGGGTTGTGGGAATAGGTGGTGATGTAAAAGTGGGTGTTGGCGGCACTATAGCGGGTGATGGCTTCGGAGTGGGAAAGGTCGCAGGGGTATTTGATACACCCAACTTTGACAACATATCAGGATTCAAACTGAATGTAAGTAGCGCATGCTCCAGGTATGTATCGAGGGCATCCGCTTGCTTTGCCTCTAGTTTGTATTTGGGGAATGTTCTGGTTCCGGTTAATATTCCCCCAAATTCACTTGTTAGTAGCGTTCTGCCAAAAAGACCATTGGTATCTTCCTGCAGTTCAAAGAATTTCAGAGTGCCTATGTCTATGGACTCCCTGCTCATCAAAAATCCAACGGACTTCTTTACCAGAGTCTGCCAGTAAGACTTGGCGTCCGTGGAATTACTTGTAAAGGTTATCGATATTTCACATGGGCTGGAACCAGTTATACTGCCTGCCAGGAGAATACTTATCTTATCCTTGGTGATAGTACTGTCTTTAATTGTCCAATCTTTGGGATATTCCAGGCTGAATACACCTTGTTGGTTCTTAAAGAGATTGTAGTCGGAAGGAGGGGCAGGTTGAGTAATTGGGGTTGGAGTTAGAGTGGGCGTGGCCACAACCGGAGGAATAGTGGTAGGAATAGGCGGTTCAGGTGGACTCGGAGGTTGGAAGATCCAATCTTTAATGAAAAACAATGTAGCAACTATCGCCACAGACCAGAAAATTCCCTTGAAGACGGGCTTCCTCGGCTTACGGGGCTTTGTAGGAGGTAGCTGTGGGTTTGGAGTTTGTTTATCAACCTTTAGCCATTTGTTCAGTTCAGCCCATTCTTTAGAAGATAATTTGTTATCTTTATCTACTACGCGAAATGTCACACTTACTTCTTGGGGTATCCATGGGTTTTGGGTGCACTTGTGCTGCTTAGCACTTTCTATGCTGTTGAGATGAATGCCACACCTGCCACATATTATGTCCATATCACTTTACCTTTAGCGCTTCTGTGCTAGATATGGCTAAGGCAATTACTTGCATGACCCCATTTATCCTGTGACAAAATAGAATAGTTTCCGCTACCTCCTCATCACCACGCGGTCTGTTGATAGACGGTGACCAATATTCTCATCTCCAACTTTCATTTGCTTCGCATGTGACGTATAATATTTCCTTTTCTGCCAAAATGTCAACGTCCCATATTCTCCCTGCCTTACAGCTTTTCACCTTACTTTATCGTCTTGGTCTTTCCAACCCTGGTGAAGTACTCTTCCGGGATTAGCTCCGGCCTCTTGTAATAATAATGGACGCAGGGGTCCTCTGGACGGTCCCCAAGCAGGGTGATTCTTATCGGGTATCCGCGTATCTCTATCGGCGCAATCTCCATCATTATGGAACAGTGGCTGCAATAGTAGGGGACGCCGGTTTTGCCCCAGGACCAGGGGTAGGCTTTCTTGGTCACACCTACGTTTTTCACAGTTCTTCTCAGTCTCCCGCCGCTGCCGCAGGGGTCGCAGGTTACCACGTATCTATCGGATTCTTCGGTGATTTTAAAACTTCCGTGATGAGCCCTCTGGAATTCCGCTCCTCTCCGGAGGAGTAATTCTACACTGGGGTTGCCCGATAGAAAATTCGCGGCCAGACGCGAGTACCGTTGTCGGAAGGCCTTCTCAACTTCCTCCTCACCGAATTCGGCAAGACTTCTACAAAATGCGTCGACCACCATAACAAGGCTATCATGTGTCCGTGTATCTTCGCCGCAGCCGTACTCTATGAACTCCGATGCCTCATCGAGCCTTCCGGCTCGCATGGCTTCATTAGCCAGGGTAAAGCTGGGTATTTCCAGTTCCGGCACCTCGTCCACGCGGATTTTTCTCTGTAGAGCTTCCGAGTATATAAGCCTGGGCATTATTCTTCCTCCTGTTGATACGTATTGCTTCTTGTTTGATACATGCCCATGATATTTGTTGCCTCCCCAAAAGTCAAATGCGATGCTTCGAGGGTGTTAAGCAGGAGAAAAACCATCTATTTTCCCGCTTACCTACGTAGCAGGTACGGGTTCACCCCCGTACCAGGTACCCTTCGGTTTCGCTCCTGCCTACGCACAAGGCTACGGCGGGCAGGCTCAGGCAAGCTCTGACCCTCTCCCTTTGCCCTTCTCCCTTCATCCATGCTAGAATGTGCCGTACTTGATATTCAATAACCAAATCACAAGAAACGATAACCAATAAGAAACCTCTGAACAGGTGGGTATTTTGGAATTTAGTAGCTTCAAGATTACCCAGAAAATAAAGGTTTAGCTCGACTTAGGGGGATTTGAAATCCCTCTCAATCTCCCTTTGCGAAAGGGAGACGCTTGTATTTTCATGTTTCGTGGGTGCGCCAGAGGCGGATGGCGAATTATTTAGGATTTAGAATTTGGCGCTTAGGATTTAATCATGGGTATCGAACGTTTCATTAAACCTAACCTGTTTGCACTTGGCGGGTATGCCGCCCGGACATCACCGGATACGCTGGACGGCAAAGTGGAGGTCGCGGCCAAAGATATCATCAAGCTGGATGCCAATGAGAACCCGTATGGCTGCTCGCCGCGGGTGAACCGGGCGCTGGCTGCCTACCCCGATTTCAGCGTTTATCCTGACACAATGCAGGAAGAGCTGAGAAAGGAGCTTGCGGGATATACCGGCATCGGCGCCGAGTATATCGTTGCCGGAAGCGGCAGCAACCAGCTAATCGACCTCATTTTTCGCTTGTTCGTGGGACAGGGAGATGAGGTAATGAACTGTGCCCCCACCTTCGACCTCTACCGTTTTGATACCGAGATGTGCGGCGGCAAATTGGTGGAGGTGGTCAGGGACAGCGACTTTGCAGTCAATGTAGATAAGGTCAAGGCGGCGGTAACGGACAGAACCAGGCTCATCGTCCTGGCCAATCCCAACAATCCCACCGGCACCCTTACCTCCCGAAAAGACATCCTGGAAATGCTGGAAACCGGCGTGCCGGTGCTGCTGGATGAGGCTTACTATGAGTTCTGCGGGGAGACGGTGGTCCCGCTGGTCGAGCGCTACCAAAACCTGATGGTGCTCAGGACGTTCAGCAAATGGGCGGGACTCGCCGGCCTGCGCATCGGCTATGGTGTTTTCCATCCGCAAATCGCCGATGTTCTCTTGAAACTCAAAATACCGTATAATGTAAATGTCGCTGCTCTTGTCGCTGTTCGTGAATCTCTCAAAGACATGGATTACCTTATGGCACGGGTAAAGGCCATAATCGATGAGCGCGCAAGGCTTTTTGAGGAGCTGGGCAAACTCGGTTTTCTGAAACCATTCCCATCCAGCGCCAACTTCATTTACTGTGCCGTGCTGAAGGGCAAAGCGAGCGATATCTGGCAGAAGCTTGAGAAAAAGGGAATCCTGGTGCGCTACTTCGATAGGCCGCTTCTGCGTAACTCGATTCGTGTCAGCGTGGGCAAGCCGGAAAATACCGATGCGCTAATCAAGGCGCTGAAAGCCCTGGAAAAGGAGCTATAGCAATGAACAGGGTATCTGTGGTCAAACGGGAGACCAGGGAAACCAGTATCAAGGTTGAGCTTGACCTGGATGGCGCCGGCCAGTGGGAGATGAACACCGGCATCAGGATGTTCGACCATCTCCTGTCGCAGGTTGCCAGGCACGGCGTATTTGACATAAAGGTTTCAGCGAACTCCAGCGACCAGCACCATCTGGTCGAGGATGTCGCTATCTGCCTGGGGAAAGCCCTCAACGAGGCGCTGGGAGAGAAGCTGGGCATTGTGCGCATGGCGGATGTCTCTGTGCCTATGGATGATGCGCTGGCCACGGTAGCCATCGACATAGGTGGCAGAGGGTACACGGCGCTTGAACTTCCGTTCACTGACAACGATATGACCGGCTTTCCCACGGACCTCGTTCGTCATTTCCTGGAGTCCTTCGCTTCCGCGGCGAAGCTGAACCTCCATGCCAGGATTGCCTACGGCATCAACGACCATCACAAGGCGGAAGCTCTGTTCAAGGCGCTGGGCAGGGCGCTGGACATTGCCACCAGGATTGATGAACGGAAAAGCGGTGAACTGCCTACAACTAAAGAATTATTGGAGAGTTGAGAATGGACCAGAGTGTTGCGCTTCTAGTTTTATTAATCGCGCTGGCATTGATATCCCTGATTTTTGTGCCACGGTGGAGAATGCAGCGCGCCATCCGCCAGGTGATTAAGATTTTCAGAGACCATGGCGCTACGAATATTAATGGCGCCAGGAACATTGTGGAGCTGGGGCTAAAGCCAAGAGGCATACTCGAAGGGATGTTACGCGGGCGAGACTACAAACCGTATGCATTGAGCGCCCTGGTAAAGTCCGGGATTGTCCTGACCACGGAAGATAATAGGCTTTATCTTTCGGAAGATAAGCTTGCCCAGAGCAATATCAAGCTATAGTGCTTGGTTACATAAATTAGCCAACTGATGTTTGCCCTTCGACAAGCTCAGGGTGAACGGAGATTGAGATTACTTATTAGTAGGGTTGCTTTTGCAACAAAGCATTAGCTTTGCTACCTACCTCAGCTTCAGGTCCGTCAGTTTCTCATATGCCTGGTGGTATCTCCTGGTAGTGGCCTCTACCACGTCGGGAAGTAGCGCGGGCACTGGCGGTTTCTGGTCCCATCCGGATTGCACCAGCCAGTCGCGCACCGGCTGCTTGTCATAGCTGGGCTGGTCACCGCCGATTTTGTATAAGGCGGTATCCCAGAACCGGCTGGAATCCGGTGTTAGCAGTTCGTCAATCAGGATGAGTTTGCCGTCCACTGTGCCGAACTCCATCTTTGTATCGCCTATAATGATGCCTTTTGTTAAAGCATACTCACTGGCAAATTCATAGATTGCCAGGCTTTTCTCTTCGATTTGCCTGGCGATGACATCGCCCACCAGGCGCTTTACCTTATCCTTGCTCAGAGGCTCGTCATGGCCGGACTCCGCCTTGGTAGTGGGGGTGAATATCGGTGCATCCAGTTTCTGGCTCTGTTTCAGGCCCGCCGGCATGGCTACCCCGCAGACGGTCCCGCGCTGCTGGTACTCCGCCCACGCCGACCCGGCGATATAACCGCGCACCACGCATTCTATGGGTATGCGCTTCGCCTTGGTAACAATCATTGAGCGGCCTGCCAGATAAGACGGGTAGGCAAAACGGTTCTCCTCGCTGATATACGTGTCAAGAGCATGGACATCATCCACCACCTCCAGAAGGTGGTTGGGAACGAGCTGGCTGGTCTTTCTGAACCAGAATACGGAGAGCCGGTTTAGAATCAGCCCCTTATCGGGGATGCCGTTAGGCAGAACGTAGTCGAAGGCTGAGATGCGGTCGGTAGCCACGATGAGCAACTGTTTGCCCAGGTCATACGTGTCCCGCACCTTGCCGCGGGAAAATAGCGGCAACGGTAAGTCTGTGGTCATGAGAACTGGCGCAATTGCGTTCATAAACTCTCCTGGCGCTTATTCAGAGTGCTGAAACACCCGAATAGGCGATTGCATTCCGTCTTTCATTCATGATGGATTCGGCAATTTCATGTACCGGCAGCGGCTTAACGCATTCAATGAATTCATTATTGGTTGCCGGATTCCGAATTCTGACTGAATATTGTCATTGGCGATAAGTTGTTGGGTTTGATTGAATTAGCCTTTCTTTTCCATTGAGCTTCCGTCAGCCCCAAGCGCTGGAAAATCTCGTCCACGTAGCGCAGGTAGTACTGTTCATTAAAGAGCGGTTCAAGCTCTTCCTTGGGAAGTACGGCAGTAACATCTGCGTCCGCTTTCAAGAGGTTGAGAAAACTGCGGTTGCCTTTCCATGCCTTCATGGCGTTGCGCTGCACAATCTCATATGCCTCTTTCCGTCCCAACCCCTTTTCAATGAGTGCCAGCATGATGCGCTGCGAGAAAATGAGCCCCTTAGTAAGTCCCATGTTTCGTGTCATGCGTTGCGGGAAGACCTGGAGGTTGCTTATCACCGAGGCGAACGTAGCCAGGGCATAGTCCAGGGCAAGGCAGGCATCGGGGAGGATGATGCGCTCGGCGGACGAGTGACTTATATCCCTTTCGTGCCACAGTGCGATGTTTTCCATCGAGGTTAAAGCAAAGCCCCGAATCACCCGCGCCAGCCCGCATACCCGCTCGCAAAGCTCAGGGTTCTTTTTGTGGGGCATGGCTGACGACCCCGTCTGACCGGCGTTGAACGGCTCCTCAACCTCGTGAGTCTCGGTTTTCTGAAGCGCCCTGATTTCGGTAGCGAACTTTTCCAGTGAGCTGGCGATGATAGCCAGTGTGGTTACAAACTGTGCATGGCGGTCGCGCTGCAGCACCTGGTTGGATATGGGCGCAGGGACCAGGTTCAATTTGGCGCAGGCCTTTTCTTCGACCTCGGGTGGAACGGTGGCATATGTGCCTACCGCCCCGGAGATTTTGCCCACAGCGATATTTTTCTTGGCCTCGACCAGTCGCCTGGCATTGCGCCTCATTTCTTCCTCCCACAGCGCCAGCTTCAAGCCGAAGGAAATCGGCTCGGCATGGACGCCGTGGGTGCGGCCTATCATTGCAGTGTACTTGTGCTCGATGGCCCTCTCACCGAGCACTGAGACAAGGTCTTTGATGTCCTGTTGTAGTATATCGCTTGCTTCAACCATCTGGAGGCTGAGAGAGGTATCCATAATATCCGAGGAAGTAAGGCCGAGGTGGATGAAGCGCGATTCCTTGCCTATGCTCTCCGATACGGCACCCAGGAAAGCGGTGACGTCATGGTGCGTTTCTTTGAGAAGCTCGTCCATGCGCTTGAGATTTACTCTGGCCAGTTTAATCATGGGCACGGCTTCCTTCGGGATTTTGCCAAGCTCGGCCCATGCCACGCAGACGGCAATCTCCACCTCGAGCCACTTGTTGAACTTGTTTTCATCGGACCAGACCTGTTTCATCGCGGGTCTGGAGTACCGCTCAATCATCGACTCTCTCCCCGGAGTTCTTTGCGATATTCCTCGTAGGCTTTGCGTATCTTATCATATTTCAGCCCGAGGATTTCGGCAGCTAAATAGGCGGCGTTTTTGGCTCCGGCAGCGCCTATGGCTACCGTGGCTACCGGAATGCCGGCCGGCATTTGAACGATGGAGTAGAGCGCGTCCACACCCTTCAACTCACCGCTTGCGAGCGGGACCCCTATCACCGGTATGGTAGTCCAGCTTGCCAAGACGCCGGGCAGGTGCGCGGCGCCTCCCGCGGCGGCGATGATAACCTCGATGCCGCGGTCACGGGCGGATAGTCCGTACTCCCTGGCTTTCTCCGGCGTGCGGTGCGCCGATATGACGGACACCTCATACTCGATGCCGAGTTGCTTCAGCACATCGAGCGCCGGGTTAAGCAACTCTGTGTCAGATTTGGAACCCATCACTACTGCTACCAGTGGCATTTTGCCTCACAAACAATCAAGATTCAAAGTTAAAAATTAAATTTAACCAGCGGACTTCTTGGTCTTCAATCTTTGATTTTGCATTTTCAGTCTTGAACTTTAATTCTAGGGTCTGGTGCTTGGAACTTGGTTGTTAGGTTATTTACATCAGTGGTATCACAGGCGTCTCTGC
>JACPPQ010000048.1 GCA_016190925.1 Chloroflexota bacterium
GCAAGCTTTTCGTCGGTATGATTGACACATAAATCGATACTTTACGAGAGGATTATTTTTTAGATATTGTTTCTTGTGATTTGATTTTTTAACTTGTGCTACAATGGAATTATGATTCGCAAATGCGAGGAGAGTGACACCGGACGGATATTCTTCATAGTCAACGAGGCGGCCCGCGCCTATGAAGGCGTCATCCCTGCCGATTGCTATCACCAGCCGTACATGCCTATGGAGGAGCTTAAGCGTGAGATGAAGCGCATCACCTTCTACGGGTGGCGGGCAAACGGGGAGCTGGTGGGGGTGATGGGAATCGAGCCGGTCAAGGATGTTACCCTGGTGCGCCACGCCTACATATTGCCTCAATGGCAGGGGCGGGGCATCGGCAGCCTGCTGCTGAATCATATCACGGGGAAAGTCAATACCTCCCGCCTGTTGATAGGGACCTGGGCTGATGCTCAATGGGCAATCGAGTTCTACCGGAAGCACGGTTTCAACTTATCATCCGATAAGGATGAGCTTTTGAGCACCTACTGGGACATCCCCCGGCGCCAGATAGAGACGTCGGTGGTGCTGGGAACGCAAATACATAGGTCGAGGTCGTTTAGCAATTTAGAATAAAGTTTGTTTTCCCGCTCACCCCCGTATCGAGTATGGGGCAAGCTATGAGCGGTTGCTAAACGACCCATGAGACCGTAAAGGAGTGAGATGGACAGCGAATGTATCAGAAAGACGGCCATAGTTACCGCGTTCACCGTTGCGCTGATTGCCATGTGCCAGGAACTTGAGAGGCCCCCGGAGGAGCGTAAGTGGCACGGCAAGGTGGGCGGCTTTATCCCCTACGAGTTCCGCCCGCCTACCATCGAGCGGGTGAAAGAGGCCTACTGGAACCCCTACGAGACGCGGATGCTCACTCCCAGTATATTCGGGATTGGGTGGGCTATCAACTTCTATGCCCTGCTGGAAAACCTGGGGCTTGCCTGGCAGGGGGACGTCTCCGAGGAAAGCTTCCTGATGCCCAGCGAGTCCATCAAGGAAGTCCTGACGAATGGGCAGCAGGAGGTGTAGCCCCCCACCCCCCCAGCGCTGCCAGCGCCTTGACCGCCCGCTCGCTCGTGGGGTAGACCGGGATGCCGCGCGCCTGTAGCTGCGAGGCTATGCCATCGAAGCCGGAAGGCGTGGCTGTCCAGAACACCAGAGGTTTGCCTTTCCGGAGCACCTCGTATGCTATCTCCACGAAACGCCCTTCCGTCGCTGCATGCCTTGTCACCTGCGTTGCCAGGCAATCGACATTCTCATCCTCTGCCATTGCGTTGAAATAGGTGCCGTACGCCTCGATGGTGCCGTGGAACTGGAAGGCTACTCCTATGTCGAAGGGATTTGCCTCTATATCCCAGCCTGGAAATACCGGCCGCAGCTTCTCGTACGTTTTCGAGCTGACCCGCGCCAGCGTGAGGCCGTTGAACTGGGCGCAGTCGGTGGTAATCACTCCTTCACCACCCGAACCAGAAGCCAGGGCAATCCGGTTCCCTTTCAGACCAAGGTGCCCATAGTACTCGAAAATCTTGGCCCAGTCGAAGAAATCGTCCAGGGACTGTGCCCGAATGGCCCCGCACTGCTTCAGCACGGCATCGAAAACGGCATCGGTCGACTTCATGATTGCGCCCGTGTGCGATGACGCTGCCGTTGCCCCCTCAGCCGTCCGCCCCGACTTGAGCACCACCACGGGCTTTCTCTTTGCGGTCTCCTTCAGCAACCGCATGAATTCCCGTGCGTTTCCGGTGATGCTCTCCATGTGGATAGCAATGACCTCGCTGCCGGGGTCTCCGGAAAGATATTCGAGGGCGTCAACTTCGCTGACATCCATCTTGTTGCCCAAATCAATCACCTTGTTCAGGTGAAGACCGAATTCGGATTGCAGCCAGTTCAGCCTCGGCTCATAGAGTCCAGACTGGAAGATGAAAGAGACCTTCCCGCGAGGCAGGGTATTCAGAGGATGAAAGCTGATGGACAGGTTGTTCGCGGTGTTGATGGGACCGAGCACATTCGGCCCGATTGCCCGTGTTCCGCTCTCCCGCAACATGCCCAGGATTTCATCCTGCATCTTCTTTCCCGATTTGCCGGTCTCGGAAAATCCGCCGGACACCAGGACAATGGCCTTTACCTTTCTCGCGATGCATTCCCTGACCACCTGGATAGTCCGGGCTGCGGGAATAGCTATCACCACCATCTCCGGCGTTTCCTCGATGCTGGTCACGCTGGGATACGCTTTTATTCCCATGACCTCCGCAGCATTGGGGTTCACGGGGTACATTTTGCCGTCAAACTTCAGGCGCACCAGGTTGCCCAGGAGATTGTAGCTGATAGTCCTGGAATTGTTGGTAGCGCCGACTACCGCCACGCTCTTCGGGTAGAAAAACGAGTCTAGAAAATGTCCCATTATTTCTCCTGAATACAAACCATTCCGACGAAAGTCGGAATCCAGACTTCCGCCCCCCGCCACTGGATTCCAGCCTTCGCTGGAATGACAAGAATCGAACTTTTAATCTATTTTACCCCAGGCTGACTGCTGATTGCTGACGGCTGAAAGCTAACCTATTTCCCCCCGCACCCCGTCCCTCCTGACCTCGACCAGCTTTGCCGGAAGCAGCCTGTTGGTCAAGTCCTCGCTGCTTCTGGCATATACCTTGATGTAGTTACCGGTGAGACCGGACCATAGACCGCCGGTCTGTCTCTCCCACAGGACTTGCACATTTGTGCCGAGGAACTGATTGCTAAAGATTCGCACGCATTCTTCAGCCAGTGCCAGCATCTTCTCGCTGCGCTCCTTCTTGACCTGCGGCCTTACATGGTCGGGCATGCCGGCCGCCTCTGTCCCCGGCCTGGGCGAGAAGGTGAAGACGTGAACGCGGGCAAAATCCATTTTCTGGCAGAAATTGTAGCTCTCCTCGAACTCTTCACCGGTCTCTCCGGGGAAGCCAACGATGATATCGGTGGTAATGGCGGTTTCAGGCATGGCGGAGCGAATGAGGGAGACCGCTCGCTGATAATCGGTCGTGTTGTAACGCCGTCTCATGCGCCTGAGCGTGGAATCGCTGCCGCTTTGCAGGGAGAGATGGAAGTGTCGACAGAGGCGCGGGTCATTCTGCCAGAGCCGGATAAGCTCCGGCGAAATTTCCTGGGGCTGGAGCGATGACAGCCTGAGCCGCTCTATCTCCGTCTCGGCAAGGATGCGCTCCAGAAGCTCTTTCAGTCCCGCCCCTTCATATTCATATGAGCCGACTTCCGTTCCAGTGAGCACCACCTCTTTGCAGCCATCTTCAACTCTCTGCCGCACCTCCGCGATAACCTGGTCGAAAGGCATGCTTTTTTCGTTACTCCGCACCAACGGGACGATACAGTAAGCGCAAGAGCAGTTGCAGCCGTCCTGCACTTTCAGGAAGGAGCGCGTCCTCAGTCCCCTGCACTGGCGGCTCCGGTCGTGATTTCCCGCGGCAGCTATCCGTCCGGACTCCTCCAGGATATGCAGCAGATTAGTCTTTTCGCTGTTGTCCAGGACAAAATCAACGCCTTCGATTTGGGTCAGTTCCTCTCGCGCCCGCTCAGCATAGCAGCCGGTAGCCACCAGCAAAGCGTTGGGATTGCGCCGCCGCGCCATCCTCAGCAGGTGGCGCGCCTTGCGGTCGGCAATATGGGTCACTGTGCAGGTGTTCAGCACATATATGTCAGCCCCATCGGATGGGGATACCAGCCTGTATCCCGCGTCGGCAAACTGCCTGGCCAACGATTCGGTCTCCGCCTGGTTCAGCTTGCAGCCTAGTGTATCGAAAGCAACCGTTATATATTCGGGATGTTTTTCGCCCGTCTCATTGCCTCCAAATTGACTACCCTATCCTCCGGCCATTATAATGTTCATAGCTAAGGACGGTCAAACATGGCTGTCCTCTGTCATGTAAGCAGTATGTGTACTACGGTACATTTTTGAGGGGTGAAGGTGGCAAGTAGTTCTAATTCCAATGGCAGAGTTGTAATTACGGGCATGGGCGCTCTGACGCCGCTCGGACTGGATATGAAATCCACGTGGGAGGGCGCTCTTGCCGGCAAGTCCGGCATCGGGCCTATTACCCTGATTGATTCCAGTCTTCTGGAGACCAAGATAGCCGGTGAGGTGAAGAATTTTGATGCGGCGGCTTGCCTCGGCCGCAAAGATGCCCGCCACATGGACCGCTTTACCCAGTTGGCGGTGGTGGCAGGCATGCAGGCGGTGGAGCAGGCCGGGCTGAAAATCAGTCCCGAGAACTGGGACAGCATCGGTATCATGATTGGCAGCGGCATCGGCGGCCTGACTGTTCTGTTCGAACAGATTAAGGTGCTCCTCGAAAAGGGACCCGATAAAGTAAGCCCCTTCCTGGGACCGATGATGATAGCGGACATGGCTTCGGCGCGGCTGTCAATCGCACTGTGCGCCAAAGGGCCGAACTTCTGCACCACCTCGGCCTGTTCCAGCGGCGCGGACGCCATCGGCACCGCCTGCGAAATCATCAAGCGCGGAGATGCCAAAGTGATGGTAGCCGGAGGCGCTGATTCCCTGATTAACCCCATCGGCGTGGCTGCTTTCAACGCCTGCAAAGCTATATCGACACACAATAGTGAGCCGCAGAAGGCCTCCCGCCCCTTCGATGCCCTGCGTGACGGTTTCGTCATCGGCGAGGGCGCGGGTGTCATCGTTCTGGAAAGCCTGTCCTATGCCCGTGAGCGGGGCGCGAACATCCTGGCTGAAATCGTCGGCTACGGAGCCAGCGGAGACGCTTACCACATCACCCAGCCGGTCGAAGACGGGGAAGGCGCTGCGAGAGCGATGAAGATGTCCCTGTCCAAGGCCGGTCTTACAATTGACCAGGTTGATTATATTAACGCACACGGCACTTCCACGCCACTGAACGATAAGATGGAGACACTGGCGATAAAGAGTGTCTTCGGCGACCGGGCCTACAAGGTACCCATCAGCTCCACGAAGTCGACCATGGGGCACCTCATCGGGGCGGCAGGCGCTGTCGAGGCAGCCATCTGTGTCCTGACTATCCGCAACGGCATCATACCGCCGACAATAAACCTCGAGCATCCCGACCCTGATTGCGACCTGGACTACGTGCCGCACGTAGCCCGCAAGGCGAGGGTCAAGACCGCGCTTTCCAACTCCTTCGGCTTTGGCGGGCATAACTCTGCGCTGGTTTTCAAAGAGTTCACCGAGGACTGAGCTTGAACCGCAGTCGCTGGAATATTCTGCCGCCGGCTCCTGAGAACCTGGTCAAAGTCTCGCCTTTCCCGCCGCTGCTGACCCAGTTGCTGTACAATCGCGGCCTCAGAGAGCCTTCCCTATTCGAACCGTTCATTTCCGGCGATAGCCGGCTATCCTACGACCCCTTCCTCCTTCCGGATATGGACCGGGCGGCGGCCCGCATCTACCAGGCGCTGCTCAAGGGGGAAGCTATTGCCGTCTACGGCGACTTCGATACCGATGGCATGACTTCTACTGCCGTGTTAGTTCGTGGGCTGGCAGCCCTCGGCGCTAAGGCTATTCCCTACATACCGCATCGCCTGACGGAAGGGTACGGTCTCAGAACTGCCGCACTGGAGAACCTGTACCAGCTTGGTGTGAGCCTGGTTATCACCGCCGACTGCGGCATCAGCGGTGTTCCTGAAGTCAAGAAGGCGCGGGAGTTGGGGATGGACGTAATTATCACCGACCACCATACTGTCCCCGATGAAGCTCCCCCGGCTGTAGCCATCGTCAATCCCAAACGAGTTGACTCAGCCTATCCCTTTGCCGAGCTGGCGGGCGTAGGGGTGGCTTTCAAACTCCTCGAAGCCCTGTCCGATGGCGTCGGCGGGAAGGAATGGCTTAAAGGGCTGCTCGACCTGGTAGCGATGGGGACGGTGGCGGACATGGTGCCGCTGCTGGGAGAGAACCGCTACCTGGTGAAGCAGGGGTTGCAGCTTATCAACGAGAGTCCCCGATTAGGAGTCAGGGAAATGCTGGCCGTGGCGGAACTGCAAGCGGGCAGCATCGGTGCGGAAAATATCTCCTGGATTCTGGCCCCCCGCCTCAACGCCGCCGGCAGGCTGGCGCACGCCATGACCGGCTACAAGCTCCTGATGACCGAATCGGAGCCGGAGGCGCGGGAGCTGGCGATTTGGCTCAAGCAGAAGAACGAGGAACGGCAGGAACTGACCTCTACGGCCTACACCAGGGCGCGGGAAGATGTGCAGGCACGCGGTCTCTTGCCGCTCTTATTAGTCTCCGATGCGGACTATCACATCGGCGTTGCCGGGCTGGTAGCCAGCAAACTGGCGGAGGAGTTTTACCGTCCCGCAGTGGTGGTGCAGATGGATGGCAAGCTCTGCAAGGGCAGCTGCCGCAGCATCGCCGAGTTCGATATTACCCGCGCCCTGATGCAGTGCAGCGACCTTTTGACCCACTTCGGCGGGCATGCCCGGGCGGCGGGGTTCACCATGCCTGCCTGCAACCTGGAAAAACTGGAACAGAGGCTTCTGGAACTGGCAGCCGAAAAGCTGGACGGCCTCGACCTGCGTCCCAGCATCGATATCGACGCGGAAGTCAGCCTCAACGCCTTCCGGGGCGATACTTTCAAGACGATTGAGAAGCTGTCTCCCTTCGGCTTCGGTAATCCCTCGCCCGCCTTCCTCACCCGCGGGGTGGAGGTGCTGGACTGCCGCACTATGGGCAACGGCGGGCAGCACCTGAGGTTGAAACTGAAGCAGGGTGGGGTGGTATGGGACGGGGTGTGTTTCGACTCCGGCTGCTATATGTCTGAAATGCGCTCGCCCATCGATATGGTCTATAACCTGGAAATAGATCGGTGGGGCGGCAGAGAGCGCTTCCGGCTGAATGTGCTGGACTTTGGGAGGGGTAAAGGTTCCCTCCAGTCATACCCCCTAGGTAGTGGTTCAGTTTGAGAATTGACATGCTTAGCGGTATGCTGCTATGATTAAATCATGGATAAGCATAAACATCCCAAACGCCCTCATGACATAAATGTCCGCGCAGCCTCTACAGTTGCTTTAGCAACTAACAAAGTAGAGGAAGTCTCGCCAGAAGTTAAACTTATTGTGGAGCCTACCAAAGAGGAGCGTCATGCAGCAGCGGCCATGCTGGGCAGAAAAGGTGGCCAAGCGAGAGCTAGGCGTCTACCTGCGACAAAAAGAAGTGAAATAGCCAAGAAGGCAGCAGATGCTAGATGGAGGACGAATAAATGACAACCCCGCAGAATGCCAACGACTTTATTGAGCAACAACTTGATGACAGGGCAAAGTGCCTAGAAGATACTCATGGTGCAGACGTATTGGCTTTTGAAGGGCCGTTATTGTTTAGTGTTGATGATGCTTTTCGTACTATGGTTGAGGAACTAAGAGCTACATCCCAGAAGAAAAAACTAGCTATAGTGCTAACCACTCTTGGCGGGTACATTGAGGTTGTTCAACGTATAGTAGAGACACTGCGGCATCATTATGATGTAATTGACTTTATAATCCCAAACTACGCTTTTTCAGCTGGCACAGTACTTGCGATGTCTGGTGACTCTATTTGGATGGATTACTATTCTAGGCTAGGCCCAATAGACCCACAGGTAGAAGGCCCAGACAAGCGAAATATGGTGCCAGCACTAGGATACCTTGTGCAATGGCAACGTCTTTTGGAAAAAGCACAAAAAGGTACATTAACTACAGTGGAAGCACAATTGATGATATCGGGTCCCGGTTTTGACCAAGCTTCACTGTATCAATACGAACAGGCTAGAGACCTCTCCGTCTCCTTGTTGAAAGAATGGTTGGTCAAATATAAGTTCAAGGATTGGACAAGGACTGAAAGTAGAAAGAAGCCCGTCACACCCGCAATGAAGACCAGAAGGGCTGGTGACATAGCACGTAAGCTAAATGCAAGTGAAAAATGGCATTCTCATGAGTCTGGAATATCAATGGAAGTGCTACGCCGAGACTTAAACGTAAAAATCGACGATTTTGGGGCCAAATCTGACCTTGCAAAATGCATAAAAGACTACTATAATTTGCTCTCAGATTACATGCGAAAGCTAGACAAGACTGGGGTTCTGCATCGACGTGGCAAGTACTTGCCCTTCATGTAAAGAAAGAGGTTAAAGATGCCTAAGACAACGCCTAGCTTAGATACTATTATCAAAGGGAATCCGAAGGTCGACCGTAAGCAGATGGCCGAAATTGAGGAACTAGGGAAGAGGTTGATAAATATACCACCAGGGAGTCAGCGGGTGCCGTCTCCGATAGTGCGCAGGCACATAGTACTTGGAGACAGTGGTCAGACTGACCATCGTACAATTCGTATCAGTACGCACCGCTAATTCTTCTAACAAGCAGAAAAGGGGGCAAAACCATGCCCCTTTTTCTATTGACAAATGCTTAGCGCTATGCTGCCTATAGTGTCAGTTTGAAGAAGGGGAACTGATACATGAATAAGCTGAATCGGGAACGCCAAGTCCAAGTTGTAAAAGCCCTCGTGGAAGGCAACGGCATTAATACCACAGTGCGGCAGACGGGTGTTGCCAAGAATACTGTATTAAAACTCCTAGCTGACCTCGGTTCCGCTTGTCTGAAGTATCAAGATGAACACCTGCGCGACCTCAAGCTCAGCCAGATTCAATGCGATGAAATCTGGGAGTTCTGTTATGCCAAAGAAAAGAATGTTCCAGTCCAGCACAAAGGCAAGTTTGGCTACGGCGATATTTGGACATTTGTGGCCATAGATGTTGGACAAGTCAAACTGAACCACTACCTCTCCCACCCCCAAGATGACATCAACCTCTTTTTAGAGTATATTATTACTTATGAACAAAAATAGAAGAGTAGCGCAGCTAAAGCACAAGAAGGACAAACAGAGGCTGAAGGAAAAGGCCAAAGCTCAAACGGCCAAAAAATAGCCCCCGCCTGGGAGGGGAAATGGCTTCAGAGTCAGGGCCTGCGAAGCAAGTCTATCTGCTCACCGGCAAGCCGGGGACCGGCAAGACCAGCCTGGTAAAGCAGGCCATCGCCGGGATGGAGGGCAAAGCCGGCGGGTTCTACACCGAGGAAATACGCAGACGGGGCACAAGGGAAGGTTTCAGGCTGGTCACACTGGACGGGAGCAGCCTTGTCCTTGCCCACACCGGCATTAGTAGTCCCTACCGTGTCAGCAAGTACGGTCTCGATGTCGGAGGGTTGGAGAGGGTGGGAGTTTCCGCCCTGCGTAAGGCCGCCCTTGAGTGCGACCTGGTCGTCATCGATGAAATCGGCAAGATGGAGCTTTTTTCCAACAGCTTCCGTGACGCTGTCCTCGAAATAATCGATAGCGGCAAACGAGTCCTCGGAACCATCATGCTCAAGCCCCACCCCTGGGCGGATGCCATCAAGCGCCATCCCCGTGTGAATCTGGTAACTGTCACCAGGGACAACTATCCCCGGGTGCTGGAGGAACTGAGGCAGTGGCCGAGCAGGTGGTGACGTTGTTAACGAGGGGACTTTATGAAACAGATGCCCGGATTGCTTGAAGCCTTGCTCAGGCCGGAAGCCTACCCCGACCATACCCAGAAGGTCGAGGTGGTGCAGACCCAGATATCCTTCGTTTTCCTCACGGATGACTATGTCTACAAAGTAAAGAAGCCGCTCAAGCTCGCATACCTGGACTACAGCACCCTAGAAAAGCGCGCCTTCTACTGCTTGAGAGAGACGGAGCTTAACCGGCGTCTCTGCCCGGATATCTACCTGGGCGTAGTACCTGTAACCGTTAACGGGTACATACGCATCGCCGGCCGCGGGAAGAAAATAGAATACGCGGTGAAAATGCTCCGGTTGCCCCAGGACGCTATGCTGGATGTCCTGCTGCCGAAGAACCAGGTATCACGGGGAATGATGGACAGCGTGGCGCAGCGATTGGCGGAGTTTCACCGGCTTGCCAGGACCGGCGAGAGTATAAGCGCCTTCGGCAAACTGGATGCCATTACCCGCAATACCGAGGAAAACTTCAGCGGGGCCGAAGCGTATATCGGCAGGACCATTTCGCGGACGCAGTACCAGCGCATCAAGGTCTGGACAGAAAAATGGCTCAGGAAAAATTCCGCTCTCTTCGATAAACGGGTGGCCGGTGGTAGAATCAGGGATTGCCATGGAGACCTCCACGCCGCTAACGTGTGCTTTTGCCGCGGCATCTGCATCTATGATTGCATCGAGTTCAACGACCGGTTCCGCTACTGCGATGTGGCCTCGGAGATTGCCTTTCTGGCCATGGACTTGGACCACTTTGGCCACCCGGAGCTTTCGCAGGCTTTCGTTGATGCTTATACCGATTTGAGCCAGGATAGGGAACTTCCGTTGCTTCTCGATTTCTACAAGTGCTACCGGGCGTATGTGCGGGGCAAGGTCCACAGCCTGGAGCTTGATGACCCACTCGTTTCACTAGAGGAAAAGGACCGGAGCCTGGCAGCCGCCCGGAGCTACTTCGAGCTTGCGGAATCGTACATTTCAAGGTGACAGGGGACAAAGCCTTGAAAGAACCGCTCAAAAAGTATATCGAAACGAGGCTTGGCTCAGGCTTCCTGCTCATTGCCTGCGGGCTTCCCTCCACCGGCAAGACCGGCGCCACCAATCTTGTGGCGGAATTCACCGGGTATCCCGTTCTCCGTACCGACTCCATCCGCAGGGAGCTTCTAAAGGGTGAAGACATCTTTGACGAGGCCGTTGCTTCGAACATGGACAAACGGACGATGGTCTACGAGGAGATGTTCAGGCGGGCGGCGGAGGTACTCCTGGCAACCGGCAATGGCTTGGTGCTCGATGCCACCTTCGTCACGCAGTCGCTGCGAAAGCGCGCCGCTGGGCTTGCAAATCGGCATGGCAAGGCTCTTATTATACTGGAAACGGTCTGCCCGGAGGATGTTGCTCTCAAGAGGATTCGGGAGCGCACCATAGACGCCGGGTCGAACGCCCTCACCGCGCAGGCCTATTTCAGCAACAAGAGAATCTTCGAAAAAGTAGACCTCGATGACCTCAAAGGGTCATTCCCCACCCTTCCCATCACCCACCTCGTGGTCGATACCGCGCGCCCTTTCCCTGCTTGGTATGTCGTTAAGGACGAAAAGAGGGAGTAGGGCAGAGGCTGGTAAATTCCAGCACTAATTTCCAAACCCTGAACGACAAACTCGAACATCAAAATCAAAGACCCAACCATCCACTCGCAAGCTCATTTTGATTTTTGAATTATGGTTTTGAGTTTTGAACTTTGAATTCCTAAAAGAAAAGGCGGGCCCGTTTTGCGGACCCGCCTTTTTTCAGTTAACTCGCTTGACTTACCCGGATGCTTACTTTACCTACGGCTTAAAGTCTATGTTGCTGAACATGGGAGCGGTAGGCCTTGTTATTTTGTAAGCCTTCATGTTTGCAAGTGGACCACCGCCCATAACCGTATGGCATGCATTACATCCGGCAACTGCCGTGTCGTATGCCTTTTCAAAAGAAGCAAGATTCTTATCTTTTGCTGCTTGCTGAATAGTCGCTACTGTCGGTTTTGACCAGGCTTCCAGTGCGGCTTTCCTGCCGGGTCTTACGATTACGTTGGCTTTTACAGTCTCATCCACCCGATAAGCTTCAAAAGTGACCACGTCCCAGTTTCCTGCCTGCGCAGCAAACCACATAATATTGAAATGTGTCGAAAGTTCCAGCATCCTGGGAGCGGTACCGGGCTGCGCAGCCCAGAGACCCAGCTTGGTGTCTGCCTCGTTAAATAATTTGCTAACATCTGCTGCTGCTCCTGCTGGTCCTGGAGGTCCTGTCGGTCCCGCAGGCCCCTGAGTTCCGGCTGGTCCCGCGCATGCGGAAAGCACCAGGATTCCGGCTAGTAGAAGAATGACAACCAGACTGATTTTTTTCACCCAACACTCCTTATTTAGATTCGTATTTTCGGGTTTCCTACCGTATGTCAACAGCTATTCCTGCTTCAATGTCAGGAACCGCTCGCTTACCAGCATATGCCGGGTATTATCCAGCCGATAATCTCCCTGCACAAGTAATTGCACATAGGTGTATAGGTATTTTTTCACCTAACAAACCCATAGATATTATACAAAAATCAAAGCCATATTAAAATACACTGAGGAATGTAAATGCACGTCATGGTATACCACATACTAAGTATACAATCATCATTAATAACATGTATGCTGATACGATGTGCTGCTTGTTTGAGAGCGATGAAGCCGCACGGTAATATAATTCGGGAACAGGCCGTAACGCGGGAAGCGGGCGAAAAACATTAGCCCATGTCGATGAGCGAAATAGCCTGCCTTTTACTGAGGATATGAGACCGTAAAAAGAAAGGGCGGGCTCGTTTTGCGAGCCCGCCTTCGATAGTTTTTATCGGTTTACTTCAGGGCGTCATAGCCCTTTGAATTACTCTCGTGGATAAGGCGGCTTATAGGGATTGGAGATATTATGCGCCTTGTCCGGTGAGAAATCCCTGCCCGCTCCATGACAGGTCTTGCAGGTTTCGACCCGCTGCGGGTCGTACGGGTCCGCCGGGTTCGGGTTCTGGGTCATCAGGTCGGTGTGGGCAATCGCGGAATCGCTATCGTGACAGGACGTGCAGGCCAGTCGCGATGGTTCTGTCTTCCAGGTGCCGGTCGTCTCCGCGCTGTGGCACTTCGTGCAGTTGCGGATATCCTGCGGGAAGATAATCTCGTTGAACATGTTCGGGTTGCCCTCATAGATCCATTCCGGGTGATCCAGGTAGGCAGCACGATGCACGCCATGCACCCTCGGTCCGATGGGTTTGGCGCCATAGCCCGCCCAGCCGGCGCTCGAGTTCCCACCCACTCTCTGGAACAGGTCACCCGTACCAAAGCGCTGGTAATCATGGCATGCCAGGCAGTAGTCGGTATCGAATGGTGCGGCGTGAATCGGTCCTTCGTCCAAATGCCAGATAGTATCGCTATGGCAGTTGCTGCAATTGGTGGCTACTTTCTTATCCGGCGTTTCCGTACCCACCTGGAAGGCCTTAAAGCCAATGCCGGTTGCGCGCGTAAAACCAATGTCTTTGGCGGCTTGAGGTATCACCAAATTGGGCACGTCTAATCTTGCAACGATATTAACGTATGAGTAAATCATGTAGGTGCCGGGTTTCAAGCTCGCCACATCATCCAGTGGATACGTGATATTAGCCGTGGTCCTGACAGCTCTCGGGTCGCTGCGCAAGTCGTTGCCTGGGATGGAAAGCGAGGCGACAATGGTGCGTGGCTCAGCGCTATCGCCGCTGGTCTTGCCTACGACCTTGCCGTGCTCTATGAGGTCAAGCCCTGGGCGTTTCCAGCCCATGGTGGTGGTGACCGGACTGTTATAGATGTCTATTCTCGATTTGGCGCCCAGGGCATTACTCCTGATGGTTACCGTGGTGGCAGTAGATGTAACAGTAACGTCCTTCAGGTTAGTTTTCAGCCACTCGGCAACCTGAGCCGGGGTCTGCGCACCCGCAGGTGCGGTGAGCACCTGGGGCGCATTCCCGTCGATGCCAATCTTGAATGTATCGCCGGCGGCAAAGGTCCATGATGCCGGAGTCCCTCTCGCGGCAGTGAAATTTGCAATCGAAGCGCTGAGTTTGGAAATTCCGTCCGCAGCCGTCTGTGTCAGCACCGGCTGTGCCAGATAGCGCGGTCCGTAGACAAGCAAAGACGCTGTGGTAAAGGTAGCGCTGGTCACTTTCGTGTGGTCAATGGGATTGCCCTTATCGTCTCTGATGACCAGGGTCACCACCGGCTTTTCATCAGCGACATAGAACTTTCCGTTCTTAGGAGGCGTCAGGCTGACGTCAATCTTGTTCATTGCATTGCCGTGCAAGCCGGTCGAAGGCTCGACCTTATGTTTGGCAGCTATTGGCGCGAGGGAATTGTCAGCGCTGTGGCAGGTAGCACAGGCTGAGTCGTTAGCCTGTGGCCCACCGAGGTGGTCAGGGCTGTCTTTAACCACAGATTTGCCCGTGGCCCAGTCAATAGCGTCATGGCAGGCGCCGCAGGCAAGGCGTGAAGGCTGGGTCTTCCAGCGGTCATCCACGTGACAGGAGGTGCAGTTCTTGATGTTAGCTGGGAAGACTACGCCGGTATAGAGCTTGAAGACGCCCGTTTTCGGGTCTATATTCAGGGGGTTGGAAAGCTCCTCACCATAGTGAACCCCATGAACTTTCTTAACTATCGGGCTTGGAACCCTGGTCTTGCCGTCAGCGGCAAGAGTGGCAGAATATCCTTCATTGTTGTGGCAGGTCTTGCAGTTTCTTACGGCATTCTGGTCAAGAGAAAAGTTGCCGGCGGGGTTTGCCGGGCTTACCTGGTCGATATGGTGGAAGTAGAACTTGCCGCTGTCGGCTCCCAGGTGGCAGGAAGCGCATTTCTCCTTCTCCACAATCTGCTTTTCGACTGTGGCGGTGCCAATCTGGAACTCAGCTACAGACATGACCTGTTGAAAAGAGTCAGCTTTGGACACTGCCCACACGCTTACAATATAGGTGCCCGGCTTCTCATCGGATACTGCCGCCAGCTTGTAGGTAAGCGTGGCGTCACTCACCTGCACATCGGTGTTTACTTTAAGGTCAACGTAGTGATGTATCGTCTGCGTCCGGTCAGCGGAAGTTTTAAGCAGTTTCACCGGTGTGGTGGTATCAACCGTCTCCTGTGGGCCGGCCCCCATCAAGCGCAGTTGCGTGAAATCATCTGCTCGGTTAAACGCTTTACCCGCTTGGTCCTTTATTGTGATAGTCAGAGTGGGCGCCTCACCAGCTACGAAATGAGTGCCATTTGCCGGTCTGGAGACTGCTACACTGAGATTTACCTGCCGAGCTGTTCCAAGGGGTAGTGGAGCATCCTTTCCGGGAGCTCCGGCAGCGCCAGGAGCGCCGGCAGGACCAGCAGTCCCGGGAGCTCCAGCCGGCCCGGTAGGCCCGGCCGTTCCTTTACAGGCAACCAGGAGCAAAAGCCCCAACAAGACAAGCGCCGACAAGAAGATTTTTCTCATGTAAACTCCTCTTTTAGGTGTTTCCACCGTAGTCATCAAATCTTTATAACACATCCGGGAATTTAAGGACAATCGTATTCAGGAAGTATATTTCATCATTAAAAGTAAGTATATGAGGCACGTGGGTTTTACTTATTCGGGCACGATTGACAAATTTACCATTTGTGGAGGGCGGAAAGTGTCCTTATCCGGGAGAGAGTCACCGTGCGGGTTGAGGAGCGAGCAGTCTGGGCACAAGCAGCCCTGCCAGCACAAAAAGCCCGGCAGATACCAGGAAGATGTGATTTAAGCCCAGCAGGGGAGCCAGGCTGCCTCCTATGAGCGGCCCCAATCCGTTGCCCAGCGATGTGAAGCTCTGGGCCAGACCGTAGGCGATGCCCTGCTGGCTGACAGGCACGGAGAGGCCGACGAGCGCGCTGGAAGAAGTCAGATTAGCGCCGTGTAGCAGACCCGTAAGGCCGATGAAGACCACCAGCTGTCCTACCGTCCCGGCCCAGGCGGGAGGCAAATACAGCAACCCTGTGCCTATGCACGAAAAGGCAAGCAGCTTCCTCAGGCTTGTGCGCTTGCCGAAGCGTCCCGCGGCAAAAGAGGATGCTACCGATATGAGTCCCATCAGGGCAAGGGCGCTTCCGGCTGCGGTGGCTGCCGCGCCCTCGGGATTCAGCTCCTTCATGTAAAGGGATATCACCGGATGGACCACCGCCTGGGCGATGTGGATAAGGCTTACGATAAGCAGCAACGAAAGAACGGCCCTGGAACGAGCCATATGCCAGATGCTGCCCAGCGAAGCCCTCTCGACTGGAGGCTCGAAGTCCTCCTTGACGAAAACAGCGACGAGCAGGCCGCCTATCAATAGTAAAAATGCCGTAATGAAGAAGGCGGCTCTGAAACCCACAAGGTCGGCGATGATTCCGCCAAACAGCGGGCCTATGGTGTTGCCGGCGAACACAGCTACCATCAGAAGCCCCATGGCATAGCGCACCTGGTTTCTGGGGGTGGAGGTGGCTACCAGGGCTGAGGCGGCGGCCACGGTGCCTGTCATAACACCCTGCATGGCCCGGAAAACAACAAAATAATGAACATTGGGTGAAAGCCCCAGTAGCGCCAGAATAATTGTGCCGCCAAACATGGCTCTGAGGACCATCGGCTTTCGGCCCCACCTGTCGGCAACAATACCCCATAGCGGGGCACCGAGGAACTGCGCCACGCCTGAACCGCCGAGCGCAATCCCGGTCCACCGGGCAGCCTCATCAGTGGAAAAGCTCCCCAGTTCCTGGATAAAGAGGGGTGTGAACGGGCCGACGAAGTTAAAGCCTGCTATGACGATGAATTCAGCCGCAAAGACAAAATAAAGGTTCTTACGCCAGGGTTCCAGAGTCACGTATTCCAAGCCTCCCGACCATTACATAGTATAGCAAATCAGGCAGCGTTTATAAAAACGACGAGGTTTGCCGGGGTCTTCTTTTTCAAATCAAGGGACTTGCATCAGCGCTTGACAGTCCGAAGTCAACGGAGTAGAGTGTCCCGTGATTAATCCGCCATGTATAATCCTTTAGCACTACGGAGGAACTTTGGCCGGACAACCTTCAGAAAATAGTGGCTACCGGTGGGTGATTCTCGGCACCGTTTTCATGGTCCAGGGCGTCGTTAACTTATCGACATATGCCTTTGGGCCGCTGGCGCCCTTCCTGCGTGATGACTTCGGCCTGACCCGCGCCCAGGTGGGGATATTCAGCTCATTGACCTACCTCGCCATTTCAACCTGCGCTGTGCCCGCCGGGTGGCTGGTGGACAGGTTCGGCATCCGGCGATTGTTGCTTCTGGGCCCCGGTGCCTACGGCCTGCTCTTCGCGCTCTGGGCCCAGATGCCTACCGTCCTCACTGCCTATCTTGTGGTTTTCCTTGCGGGAATCGGCTATGTCTTCGTTGTTCCCACCACTACCATGGCGCTGGTGGCCTGGTTCCCGCCGCGAGAAAGGGCTACTGCCATAAGCATCAAGCAGTCGGCGTTGACCCTCGGTTCAGCCGTGACTGCCGTTCTCTCCCCCAGCCTGTCCCTGTTGCTCGGCTGGAGAAACACGGTGGCAATTCTGGGAGCGGCATCCGTACTGGCTGCCGTTTCAGGTTATGCCGTATATCGCTCGAAAGATGACAGCCGGCCCGCTGCGTCACGGGCGCCGGCAATATCCGCTTTTCGACAGATACTGGCCAATCGCGGGCTAATCCTTCTGGGGTTGGTGGGACTGGTCTACTTCGGCACACAGATGAGCATTTCCACCTACCTGGTACTCCAGTTAGTCGAGGTCAGACAGTTGCCGGTAGTAGCCGCGGGCACATTCCTGATGGTGACCAACCTCACGGCTGTTTTTGCCCGTGTAGCATGGGGAGCAGTCAGCGACAGGGCCTTCCACGGAGAGCGTAGACCGGTGCTGCTCATCATCGGACTAATAAGCGGAGTCATTGCCCTGGTATTATCGTTCTCCAGCGAGGGCATGCCGGGGTGGCTGCTTTACCTGTCGGTTGGTCTCCTGGGTATCACCGGATTCTCCTGGAACGGGGTATTTCTGACTTTCGCTACGGAGCTTTCCGGCAGGCAGTTAGCGGCAACGGGATTCGGATGGGTGGTATCCTTAATGTCCCTGGGCGGCCTGGTAGGACCACCGGTGTTCGGGTACATCGTGGACAGGACATCATCTTATAACCCGTCCTGGACGATTTTCGGGCTCCTGACCATGTTTGCCGCGGTTTCGGTCATGCTCATTAAGACACCTTCCAAGTCATCAACCGGCAATTAACCGCAGGCGGTTTACCGGTGGTGGGTTTAACGCACGGCGCTTTCCAGCTTCTCGACTGGTTCCTGCCGCTTCTGCTGCGCCCGGTAGTTCATGTTTCAGATGTTTCTTAGCTATTAGCGACTTAATTGCTCTCTGCTTTTGACTTGCAGTTTTGTCCGCCTGAGGCGGATGAGCTTGGACTTAACTTTGCTATATCCTCCGCCCTATCATCGAGGCTTCGTAGACGGCCTCCTTGATTATTCTCGGCTCAACGCAGTCGCCCAGGCTATAGAGCTCGATGTCCTTCTCCTCAAGGGCTTCCTCCAGTTCACGAGCGGGCTTGAACCCCTGTGCCAGGACTATGAAGTCCGCCTTGATGAAGTCCTTGACACCGGTCGTTCTATCCCTGGTCATAACACCTTCGCTGGTGTATTCCAGCACCTCGCGGTTTGAGACTATGGGAACTTTGGCTTTTTCGAGATGCTCCAGCAAGATTATGCGTTGCGCCGGTTGCATGTCTGCTGCGGCTGCGCCGGGCCGCATCTTCACGACGGTCACTTTGCTGCCTTTGTCCGCAAGGTATTCGGCGGTCTCGCAGCCGACCATGCTGCCTCCGATAACCGCTATTGATTTTTTCTTGCCCAGCTTCACTTTGCCGGACAGGACATCCGATGCTGTGGCTACATTCTTGCCGCGTACCCCCGGAGTGTCAGGGATGGTCGGCCTTGAACCGGTGGCGAGCACGATGACATCAGGACTTACCTTCTCCACCAGTTCCGGAGTGACCTCCGTATTCAGCACCACCTTAACTTTCAGTTTCTTGAGCTGCTTTTCAAGATAGTCCCTGACCCACAGGATTTTTGTCTTTCCCGGAGGAGCGGCAGCAACCATTAGAGTGCCGCCAAGCTCCGGAGCCTTTTCGTAGAGAGTCACCCGGTGCCCGCGCAGGGCTGCTACCCTGGCAGCCTCCATGCCTCCCGGGCCTCCCCCCACAACCATGACCTTCTTTTTCACTTCCGCCGGTTTTGCCTCGTTGAATTCCCTCTCCCTCCCGGCCTCGGCGTTTACGGTACAGCGTCTGGCCCCCTGCCTGCCGGCAGCAGAGCCCATCTGGCATTCGTAGCACGAGATACAGAGACGGATGTCATCCACTCGGCCTTCCCTGGCCTTGTTCGCCCAATGCGGGTCAGCCAGAAGGGGTCGAGCCAGGCCGATGAAGTCCATTGTGCCCTTAACGAGGAGTTTCTCGCAGAACGCCGGCGTCTTGAGGCTCCCTCCGGCAATCACCGGGATATTTGCTGCTTTCTTGGTCGCCTCCCAGAGGTTCGTCTTCCAGCCTTCTTCCTTATCGATTGTATCATGCGCGAAATCCATGGTCTCATAGATTCCTGCCGAAGGGCTGATGTAGTCCAGGCCTCCAGCAGCAAGTCTCCTGATTATTTCAGGCGAGTCCTTAATAGTAATTCCGCCTTTTGCGAACTCCTCGACGCTGAAACGCATGCCAACCGGAAAGTCGTTCCCCACCACCTCCTTGACCCGTTTGAGTATCTCCAGGGGGAACCTCAGCCTGTTTTCCAGGCTGCCTCCGAACTCGTCAGTCCGTTTGTTCATAAAGGGAGACACGAACTGGGTGATGAGGTAGCCGTTGGCCCCGTGAAGCTCCACCATGTCGTAGCCGGCCTTCTTGACCCTCAATGCGGCGGCGGCGTATTTCTCGATTATCTGATAGATTTCCGCTTTCTCCAGCGCGCGCGGCATGGGGAAGACCTCCCCGGTGTAATAATGGGACTGTATGGCAGAGGAGGATACCGGCTGCTTACCTTCCAGGCTCACGGGGTATTGCTGTCTTCCGGGATGGTTCAACTGGCAGCAGATTTTAGCCCCGTGGGCATGTACTGCCTCGGCCAACTCATAATGTCCCAGCATAAACCAGTCGGAGTCCAGGACAAGCTGGTTGAGGGCAATCCTGCCATTGATGGACACGTTGCCCACCGTTATCAGCCCTGTCCCTCCCTTAGCTCTCTCGGCGAAATGGTCTATCGTCCTGCCGGTCACCTCTCCGTTGATGCCGGCGTATGAGGTCCCCATGGGTAGCATCACGATGCGGTTTTTGAATCTGACCTTTCCTATGTTCGCCGGACTGAACAATGTCGGAAAATATTTATTGTGCGCCACTTGTTTCCTCCAAAAAGCTTTTCGATACTGACCTGTGTTCCACTCGTATTAAACTCAATCGGGCTGTGGTTGTCAAATAGGCAAAGCTCTCCGCAAAGCTTTAGTGCAAGCAGGTCGCATAGCGATGGCAGGCGGGCGAGGCTCTGGCAGGCGAATCAAGCGATTAACGGTTCAGGTCAGACGCTGAGAAGAATCCTCCTCCTTTCCGGCTATCGCAGGCATGGGGAGGGAGATTCTCTGGTTTTTGTAGCTCACAAGTGATGGCTTAATACAACACCTGGTCCACCAGCAGCATATCGAACTCTTCGTCAGGAATGCCGAGGAGCTTCTTGAAGACGTATTCGTTGTGCTCGCCGAGGAGAGGCGCAGGGCGCTGTATCCTGCCCGGGGTTGCCGAGAGCTTGATGCGCACGCCATCCACCGTCTGCGGGCCTCCCTCGGGATGCTCCACCTTGACGTAATGCCGCTGTATCAACTGCTGGTCATTATCGAGGAGGTCCCGGCCGGTCTGGATTACACCGGCGCCTACCCCTGCATTTTGGAGAAGCTCCATTACTTCACGGGCACCCTTCGGCAACGTCCAGGCGTTGACCAGACGGTCGAGCTCGTCCTCGTTCTTTTTCCTGTCAGCAAGGGTGGCGAACTTCTTGTCGTTTGCCCAGGACGGGTTATCAATAGCCTTTTTGAAGGCTTTCCACTCATCATCGGTGAATACGGCAATTACGCACCACTCGTCATCTCCCTTACAGCGGTAAGTACCATGCGGCGCCGCGTTGGGCAGGCGTCCTCCCCATGGCCCTTGAATTTTATTATTAGCGGTATATTCCAGTAGCGCCGTGCCGGTGAAACAGACCGTGCTTTCATACTGTGCCAGCTCGATGAACTGCCCTTTGCCGGTCTTGTTGCGATAGTGAAGCGCGGCCATCACTGCCACCATTGCGTGCCGGGGATTGGGGCCGGAATCGGGATAGGCGATGCCGGTGCCGAGGGGCATCTTGCCGGGATAGCCGGAGATGTACTTGAGGCCGGAGATGGCCTCAATACCCATTCCGTAACCGCCGTAGCTAGCGCGGGGACCGGTCTCTCCCATCACCGGCATGCTGATGACTATGATGTCGGGTTTTATCTTGATAAGGTCGTCGTAGCCCAGGCCCATCTTCTTCATCACGCCGGGGTTGAAATTGTCGATGACGATATCGCTGATGGCGCAGAGCTTTTTGGCCAGTTCCCTGCCCTTTGGATGCCTTAGGTTCAGGGTTATGCCCAGTTTATCGCAGTTGACGTTGTTGAACAGGGCAGTTGCATTCACGCCCCTGTTCCCGGGCATGAACGGCGGCCTGCCGCGGTTGAGGTCCAGCCTGCCGGCGGACTCAATCTTGATGACCTCGGCGCCGAAGTTGCCCAGCACCCTCGTCCCGCGCGGACCGGCTGAGACCCAGGAGAAATCTGCAACCCTTATCCCTTCGAGGGGAAGCTTCTTGTCAGCCATTAGATACCTCCGCTCTTCTTCAAAATCGCTATTTCGTCTTTCGACATGCCCAGCTCTTTCTCATAGAGCTCGGGGTTATGCTCGCCGATGAGTGGAGCGCGACTCTTTATTCTCCAGGGGGTGTCCTTGAAGCGGTAGGGGCCTCCGGGGTATTTTATAGTGGCGTTCAGCTCTGGATGCTTGACATCCACGAAGAAATTCCGCTCCACCATCTGCGGGTCTTCGTAGATGTCTTTCGAGTCATAGATGGGCATCAACCTGACATCCCGCTCCTGGCAGTTCTTGAACAACTCCTCGCGGGTGTGGGTCATGAGGAATTGCTGCCACACCTCCTCGATATGGGTCACGAGCTGAGGGTTCTTGGTCAGGAGTTCCTTATCGATGTCCGGGGGCAGCGCTGCCACGTCCATCTGTCCCCAGGCCATGACCTTCAGCGCCTGCTGGTAGATTGGCTCTTTGAGGTCGGCGGCCTTTCCCTCGCTATCCACCCATTCGAAAATCTTCTGCCAGCCGGCACCGCCGAAGGGGCTGCACATGACATAGCCGTCCTCGCAGGGAAAGACCTCGTTCCAATCGCGGAAGACGCGGCGACCGGTCCTCTTGCGCACCACTTTCCTGACATCCCACAGCACCATGCCCATCTCGATGGCTTCGCAGACCGATTCTTCCATGCTCATATCCACATGCTGGCCCTCTCCGGTCAGGTCGCGGTGATAGAGGGCGATGAGGATGCCGATGGCTGCGTCTACGGATGCCAGGTGGTATCCCTGGAAGGCGCCGGGGTAGAAGGGCGCTTCGTCAGGGTAGCCGCCGAGGTACATCAAGCCGCCCATTGCCACGCCGACAATATCGGGCGCTTTGTATTTGCTGTACGGGCCTTCCTGCCCGAATCCTGAGATGGAGCAGTAGATGAGGCCTGGGTTGAGCTTCTTCAGCGAGTCGTAGTCCAGTCCCAGCTTTGCCATGTACCCGACCGGGAAGGACTCCACCAGCACCTCTGCCGATTTCACCAGCTTCTTGAGGACTTCACGGGCATCCGGGTTTTCCAGGTTGAGGGTGATGCTGCGTTTGTTGGTGTTGAAGTGAAAGTGGAAAAGGCTGCGCTGCGGGTCAGATTCATCGTGGTAGTAGGGGCCGAGGCTCCTGGCCGGGTTTCCCTTCGGGCTTTCTACCCGGATGACATCGGCTCCCAGGTCAGCCAGGAGCTTGGTGCAGTAGACGCCCATCTCCGTGGTCAGGTCCAGGACTCTGATATCCTGAAGGGCGGCGGGCTTGTCCGCCGAAAAGCTATTGAAGGCGGGGGTATCTTTTTCTGGCATATCGACCTCCTCCGTATGATATTAACCATTCCGACGAAAGTCGGAATCCAGGCGGGGTTATGTGGTTGGATTCTCCTGTCTGAATAACCGGAGTGGTAAGGCTCTATTTTAGTGACAATAGACGTGAATCAGCACAAATTATAGTGCGTTATAAGGGGGAATGCAAGTTGAGGGGGGAGGGGGAGACTTTTGGTGGAAGGAAGACGATGACCTGTGTACGGAGAGGCTGTCTTGTGGTAACATTAGTCCAGAGCTTAGGAACTCGGACTTGTGGGCAGGTTGAATTGGCTAGAGCTGGCGATGTAATGTCATATTTGGAGATGTGCAGCTACGAAGGCGTTAATCTTCAAAAAGGAATGAACTTTCGTTTGCGTAATGGTGTTAGTGTTATACTCATGAGCCTTCGTCCTGGCGCTCCCTATGCAGATAGAATCGAAGAAGGTGGCAGAATTCTCATTTACGAGGGACACGACGTTCCCAAGCGAGATAACGATATTGACCCAAAGACGCTTGACCAGCAAGCGAAAAATCCTACAGGCACTCTGAGCCAGAACGGTCTGTTTTATGAAGCAGCAGTGAGATGGAAAAGAACCCATGTAAAACCTGAGCTTGTTAAAGTCTATGAAAAGATTCGTCCTGGAATGTGGGTCTACAACGGGTTATTCACGCTTGTTGATGCTTGGCGAGAAACAAGCGGCGAACGGAGAGTATTCAAATTCAAACTTGAACTAATTGGTGATGTTGAAGACGTAAACTTTGAGGCGAGTGAAATTGACCACACTAGGCTTATTCCTGCGCAAGTGAAAATGGAAGTCTGGAAGCGTGATAAGGGGCGCTGTGTATTATGTGGTAGTACGGAGAATCTTCATTTTGACCACATAATTCCCTACTCCAAAGGTGGTTCTTCGTTAGTCGGAGAAAACATTCGTCTCTTATGTGCAACCCACAATTTAGCTAAGAGAGATAAGATAGATTATCAATAGGCATTATCTTTTTAACGATTCAACAACCTGCTCTTTCTCTTTCGCATTTCTCCGCATCTACTAATTTCCCATTTTGACTTGCAGCCAGCACACCACGAAGTATGAAAATGTTTCTTTGCTAATCACCCTCGAATTGTTTCCCTCCAAAAATTCACCCCCTTGATTCAAAATCTGGTACAATATCTGAATAGATAATACCCAAGAACGCTGAGGAAGGTGAAGCATGGCAGATGAACTAAAGATAATCCGTGAGGTCATCGAGGCGCACCATAGACTCAGGGAACGGGTGGGACAGGTGGGACAATCGGTGAGTGACTACGGGGCGCTGTTCAGTTTACAGAGCGCGCAGGCCGGAATAGCTACCGGCGGGCTCGAGGGACTACCGGAAAGGCTCTCGAAAATGCAGGAGATGATGGCTTCGCTTGAAAAGGGGATAGTCGGCCACTTCGCATGGGAGGAAAAGGTGCTGCCGCCGCTATTCGGAGATTTGCTCATGCGGGCCCTCAAGTTCGAGCATAAGGTAAATCTAGCCGAAATTGCCAGGGCAAGGTCCACAATAGCGGCCGCCGGCGAAAAAAACCTGGCCCAGGCCGAACTGCTATCCAGGAAGGCGCGCCTTCTGGAGGCGGTAGGCAATGTTTGCCAGTACTTCGAGGAGCACGCCACGCGGGAAGAGATAATTCTGAACATGATGAAACGCGCCCTTGAGGCTGAGGCTGAGAAGTAGTCTGGTGGCGGCGACTAGATTTGAACTTCCGATGGCTGTTCGTCCATAGTGCTATAATTCAAGTATGGATAACAGACAATGTCTTACATGCAGATGCTTACAGTGTGGTTTCATATGGCGGCAATTCCTTTTAGAGGGAACACCGAAATTAAAGAAATGCCCCAAGTGTAGTTCACCGGAATGGAATAAATCAAAGACCTGACCGGGGAAGACCGAGTTCTAAGATATCCACCGGGCGGATGCATCGAGGCAAATCTGGTGGCGGCGACTAGATTTGAACGAGGAAGGTAAAGACAATGGGCTGTTTCGGTGATAAGGTAACAAAACTAAGAAGCTTATCTAACCCCTATGCTCTCCTTTACGTGACGGCCAAAGTCCTCGGTGGGGTAGGCATTGGTGTAATGCTGGCTACATGGCTACCCACATGGACATGGTGGATTTTCATGGTTGTTGCCTGCGTGATAGTGATTCCTGTTATTTGGAAGCTTTGTGCCAGATAGCATATATGCCGAAGGTTAAATGGTGGCGGCGACTAGATTTGAACTAGTGACCAAGGGCTTATGAGTCCCCTGCTCTGCCACTGAGCTACGCCGCCATGCACAGAAAATATAGCATTAAGGCGTTTTACGTGTCAATTAGCGGCAACGGAAACAGGGACGGTTGCGGCCGCCGTTTCTCATTCCCTCTGTGGGCC
>JACPPQ010000054.1 GCA_016190925.1 Chloroflexota bacterium
ACGGTGAACCGTTCAGGGTGAACCCGTACTTGATACGGGGGTCAACGCCCTGCAGTGCGGAATTGCTTTACTGACGCGAATATTGCTGACACAAATGCCGGAAAATCGTTTATAATAGATAAGAAATCGCAGAATCGGGTCATCGGGAATGGAGACTAACATGAGTACGAAGGTAAAGGGAAAAGAACCCACAGTAAAAGAACTCACCATAAAAGAACTTAAAACGTTGATTCGGGAGACCGTGCAGGAAACGCTCCAGGACATATTTGGAGACCCTGACGAAGGACTGGAACTAAAGGAAGAGGTCAAAGCAGAGCTGAGGCAATCCCTGGCTGAATTCGAGCGCGGAGAACGAGGCATACCTGCCGAGGAGTTAGCGAAGGAATTGGGGCTAAAATTGTAATGAGTTACAGGGCGATATACTTGCCTCGGGCATCCGGTAGGTTACGGCGCATGGACGCGTCGGAGGCACAACGCATCATGCGCAAAATTAAATGGCTGGCTGAGAACCAGGACCTGGTAACCCCCAAAGCACTTACTGGTGAGTTTAAGGGACTGTTTAAGCTCCGGGTTGGCGACTATCGGGCGCTCTACTCGGTCAGTCACAACGAACAGCTTATCGCCATCCATTTTATTAATCACCGCAAGGACGTCTACAAATCAAAGTAAACCGAAGCCGGATAATCCAGCGGAACCACCCCATCCCCACGCTGGATTCCCCGCCTGCGCGGGGAATGACAATCCTGATGATTTATTATTCTCGGACAGCCACGGTTTGATATAAGTCATATATGACGCGGCAAGTAAGCTAAGGAGGTCTTCATGCCACAACCAAAGGCTAAAATCGCCGTAATCGGTGGGACGGGGCTGTATGACATCGAAGGGCTGACTGATATACGACAGGTTGACCTGGATACCCCCTTCGGCAAGCCCAGCGATGCCATTACTACCGGCAAACTGGCTGGAGTGGGAGTGGCCTTCCTGCCGCGGCATGGAAGAGGACACCGCATCCTGCCCACAGAAGTTCCATCGAGGGCCAACATCTATGCTCTTAAGTCCCTCGGCGTGGAGCGCATCATCGCCGTCAACACCGTCGGCAGCTTCAAGGAAGACGTCCGGCCCGGCGACCTGCTCATCCCCGACCAGCTAATCGACCGCACCCGCCTGAGGCAGAACACCTTCTTCGGCGACGGCATCGTGGCGCACATCCCCTTCGCCGACCCCTTTTGTTCGGAACTGGGCAGCACCTTATACCAGGCAGGCCAAGAAGTAAAAGCAACCGTTCACAAAGGCGGCACCTACGTAGTCATGGAAGGCCCGGCCTTCTCCACCAGGGCCGAATCGAGACTGTACCGCTCGTGGGGAGCGGACGTCATCGGCATGACCGCTCTGCCGGAAGCAAAGCTGGCAAGGGAGGCTGAAATCTGCTATGCTATCATTGCGGGTGTGACCGATTACGATAGCTGGCACGAAGATAGCGAGCCGCTCGAAATACACCAGATAATGGCCATCCTCCAGCGCAACGCCAGCACTATCAAGGAAATAATCAAGCGCTCGATTACCAGAATACCCGGGAAGCGCGACTGCGAGTGCGCCACGGCGTTGCAGACAGCTATTGTGACCGACCCGAAGCTGATGTCCCTTGCGCAGAGAAAGAAGCTCGAACTGCTCATCGGCAAATACATCGGAAAGGCTTAGTCCCATGCCAAACATCGAATTTGGCTTTTTACCCACAATCATCGGCAGCATGCCTCACACCGACCCGAAAAAGGCATGCGCGCTCATCACGCGCTTCCTCAAGGATATACCCGCCTGGCCGCAGCTTCCCCATCGCTCCTTTCAGGAAGACATGATTGTACAGTCCGGCGAGGGCTTTCCCGGACTGGTGATAGAAAAAAAGAAGGCCTACGTGGACCGCACCCGCGACCATACCCTGGAGATGGCTAATTTATACGCCGCCTTCCTCTCCAAAGATTCCTCCAAGTTCACCATCACACAGGACTGCGCCGCCGGACTGCACACGTTCCTGTCTTTGAAAGACCTTTCACCCCTGGCAGTGAAGGGGCAGCTCACCGGGCCGGTTAGCCTGGCAGCCTCTCTCCTCGATAACGACAAGAAGGCTATAATCCATGACGAAATCCTGACCGATGCCGCCGTCAAGCTGCTCAAGATGAAGGCAAGCTGGCAGGAAAAGGCCTTGAGCCAGCTCTCGAAGAACACTATCATCTTCCTCGATGAACCATGCCTGGCTATGGCGGGCGCTTCAATCTCGAGCGGCGTACTTTCGGACGCAGGCAAGCTCAAGGGACTCCTGGCAGAAGTTCTGAGCGGCATTAATGGAATCAGAGGCATCCATTGCTGCGGCAACACCGACTGGTCGGTGCTGCTGGGCATTCCCAGCCTCGATATCCTGAGCTTCGACGCTTATAACCATGGGCGCTCGCTCAGCCTCTACCCCCTGGAATTGAAGAGATTCCTCGACCTTAAAGGGACCATTGCCTGGGGCATTGTTCCGAACACGGAGGAGGCGCTGGCAAGGCAGACGGTAGCCAGCCTCAAAGACCGCCTGGAAGCGACCATAGCGCCCTTCACCAGGAAGGGCGTCCGCTTCGAACAGTTGCTCAGGCAAGGTCTGCTCACGCCGAGCTGCGGGCTTGCCGGAATCAGCGAAGAGGCTTCGGAAACGGCGCTGGAACTGCTCACAAAGTTATCAGAAGAAATGAGGAAGGACTACCTTTAGAGTAGTCAGTAGGCGGGAGATAGTCAGAGCGAGGGGACGAAGATATCCTTCACCCTCACCCCGTCTCAAGTACGGGGCAGGCTCTAGCCTTTCCCATCGAGGGAGAGGAATTATTGAGGCATTTCCCGCAGCTTGTCCAGCGCAACATCAATACGCTTGAGGCAGCGTTCCTCGGCAAGGAGCGCTATGGTGTCGAAGAGGGGAGGGATGGGCAGCCTTGCCCATTGCACCAATTATGGTTTGCTTGCCTTTCTGGTTCGTATTTTCATCCGTGTCTTGAGTTCTTCAATCCCGATGGTTGAAGCATTTTTCTCCGCTCGTTTTGCCTCTCTTAAAATACGGAGACTTTCATAGTCATCGAGTTCTTCCTGCATCTTTAAGAATTCCTTGTAAGGCATGACGACGTATTCTTTTTTACCATTCTTTTTAATGATTTGTATATCTAGTGCAGCCATCGGTTTAACCTCCAGTTAACGATATGCTTCCTTTCTATGTCTAACCCGATAAACAATTATCGTCTCTCCTTCCATCTCAAAAAGGACCCGATAATCCCCAACACGCAACCGAAACTCAGGTGTTGAATCGGTGAGATGCTTAACATCTCCTTTAAGATTATCGCTCATTTCTTCTATTTTCTTAATCACGCGTGACCGGATAGGCGGAGTCAGGGACTCGACGTCTTTCACAGCTCTCGGTTTGAATTTAACAGCATATTTCATTTTTCTACAAACCAAGAATAAATACAAATGTTCCTAGAGGAATTTTTCGACACAATCCCCTTACAACCCCATCCCTCTCAGCTTATCCAGCGCAACATCAATACGCTTCAGGCAGAGGTCTTTTCCCAGCACAGCCATCGTCTCAAACAAGGGCGGCGCCGCCGTGCGCCCGGTGGTGGCGGTCCTTAGAGCGCCGAACAACTCGCCCGTTTTCACCCCAAGCTCCTCGGCTAGGGGTCTCAGTGACCCTTCGAGGGACTCTTTGTCGAACCTGTCCAGCTTCAAAATGCGCTCCCGTGACGCCTCAAGGCACCGCAGTGTCGATTCCCTGGTCGACTTCTTGCCGACCAGCAAAGCGGCATCGTATTCAAGCTCATCTACAAAGAAGAAGTCGGAAAGCTCGGGGACTTCCGCCAGGGTGCGCGCCCGCTCCTGGAAGAGGGGAGCAAGCTGCCGGATATAGTCGAGCGATAGCGGCCGTTTCACCTGCGCAGGCAGTTTTTTATCGAGTAATGGCAGGGAGCGTTGAGCAAAATCATCGATAGTAAGGGTACGGATATACACGCCGTTCATCCAGTTGAGCTTCTCGATGTTGAAGATGGCCGCCGTGCGGCTGACCCTTTCCAGCGAGAATCCCTGCACAAGCTGTTCGCGGGACATGATTTCTGTCTTGTCATCGAGCGACCAGCCGAGCAGAGCCAGGAAGTTGACCATGGTCTCAGGCAGGTATCCCATCTCCTTGTACTCGGTGATGGAGACTGCCCCGTGCCGCTTGCTCAGCTTGGAGCGGTCAGTGCCGAGAATCATGGGCAGGTGGGCGAAGAGCGGCGGCTGGTATCCCATTGCCTGGTACAGCAGGAGGTGGCGGGGCAGGCTGGACAACCACTCCTCAGCCCGCAGCACGTGACTTACCTTCATCTCATGGTCATCGACGATGTTGGCCAGATGGTAGGTGGGATACCCGTCCGATTTCAGCAAAACGAAGTCGTCAAGGGTGCTGTTCTCGAAGACTACTTCACCCCGGATGAGGTCGTTGGTGCGGGTCTGGCCGGTGAGGGGCACCTTGAAGCGCACCACCGGCACGATGCCCTGGCCTTCTCTGATGCCGCATTCCTCCGCCGTCAGAGTGCGGCAGGCGCGGTCGTAGCCAGGCGGCTGCTTGTGCTTGACCTGCTCCGCCCGCATCTGGTCAAGTCGCTCCGAGGAGCAGTAGCAACGGTAGGCGTTTCCCTGCGCCACCAGCCGGTCTGCCGCCTCCTGGTACCGTTTCAGGCGCTGCGATTGAAAGTACGGCCCGTGGTTCCCGCCCACCTCCGGCCCCTCGTCCCAGTCCAGCCCCAGCCAGCGCAGTCCATCGAGAATGGCCTCGACAGCGCCTTCCACCGTGCGGGCTACATCAGTATCCTCTATGCGAACGATGAAGCTGCCGCCATGATGCCGGGCAAAGAGCCAGTTGAACAGGGCGGTGCGGATATTTCCCACGTGGGGGAAGCCGGTGGGGCTGGGGGCATAACGTACTCTAACCGGTTTGGACATGCGTAACCTTTCTAACCGAAGTATTGATGCTGCTTGTTATTGTAACACCTTGCCTGGAAAACATTCTAGGCGAATGTTCCTGTTTCCGCCAAACTCAAAATAAATCATCTTCAAATCCCCTATTCCCCCCTTTGCGAAAGTGGGAAAGTCCCCTCCCTCCCCCCTGGATTCCAGCTTGCGCTGGAATGACACATTGGCGAGGCGGGAATCCTATTTTATCGGGATTATCTACTTAACGCAAACCAGAAAAATGGTAGAATATGGAACAAGAATGGGGTGATTCATGCATAATTCAAGGAGAGTATTATGTGGGAAAACTTAACAGACGAAGAATTGGTAAGAAGAACATTCAACTTCTCACAAGGGGCTAGAGGAGAGACCTCACAAGATTTAACCCCTGAATTAACTAGAAGACTAATGGTATCCATTAGAGATTTAAACAAATCTACTGAGCGGTATTCCAAGATACTTGTCTGGCTTACCATTATTTTGGCTGCTTTAGCGGTAGCGCAAATAATCTTGCTAATTCGCTCAGAATGACGGCTTAAGTGCGGTTTTGGGCTATTCGGGTTTTGGATTAGGTTATCGGCGAGAATGGGGAAAGGCCGCATTCTGGGCAACATGGCTTTTGAAAACCAAACGGCCTCGGCCTTTATCTAATGTGTGAGAAGCGCCGGTGTCATTAAAAACATGTCCCCCTCTATTTGAACGAGGGGGACAGGAGCACAGACGATGGTGTCGAATGATACCCTTATTATACGGTAAGGGAGGACAGGTGCTTTATCCTTTTCACCATGTTAGGATGTGTGGTGAAAAGCTCCATCATCTTGTCTGAAGCGCTGATGCGCACCTTTTGCTGTCGCATGTGCATAAGCTCATTCTGGTCGATTGTGCCGCTCATATTGCGGTCAATCTGGGATAGCTCCCGCACCTCGTACCAGGAACGGGCCGGGTCGTTGACGAAGAATGCCCTGACGCCCTCGACCTGTTTCAGTTCTTCGCGTCCCCTGAAGCGGGCATTGCCGTAGACCAGCTTATAGAGCGCCGTCGCCAGGTGATGGGGCATGCTTCCGAGCTTGACGCTTCCTGCATCGGCGTAATACTCGCGTATCCTTGAGCCGTAGAGCACAAGGAGATTAGTGAGAAGGTAGAGCAGAAAAGCGCCGGCTCCAATAAGGGCTGCATAGGCGCCATTATTCTGCCTTCTGCCGCCGAACATGCCGCCCCACAAAAAGCTCATGGCAATCCAGTACATTATCATCGGTATTACCGAGAGAAGGGTGATAACCATCATGTCGCGGTGTTTGATGTGGGACATCTCGTGACCGAGAACAGCCTTTAATTCGTCCTGGCTCATAAGGCCGAGGATGCCGCGGGTGACGCAGATGCGCCCGTCCTTCTGCGTCCGTCCGAAGGCAAAGGCGTTGGGTATTGATAGCTCGGAAATGCCGACACGCGGTTTGGGCAGATTTGCCGCTGAAGCCAGCTCGGCAATCATCCGGTGCAGCTCCGGCTGCTCCTTCTCGGAGACCCATTTCACTTTCATCGAGTGCTGGACGATGAACGGGCTGATAAGATATTGAAATCCGAGTATGACGAAGCCCAGGACGAGATATGAGACGGCGTTTCCTGTGCCTGTCACAGCGCCGATGCCGGTAATCACACTGTAGAGGATGCCGAAAAGCACCGCTACCAGTAAGAACATTCGTGTTTGAAGCATTGTTCCTCCATGTGGAGATTCTTTATCGACTCCAATTAATCTATACCATAAAAAGCAAGCCAGTATCAAGCTCTGATGCGGCAATATCAGAGTACAGGGGCTTGATTAGACTGCCATTAGCGGTTAATTAGAATACGATTAGAGTTTCAGTCAGGTAGGCATTGCTGCAACACTTGACTGGGTGATTTTATAGCAGTACATTAAGGGTACAGGTATGGACAATGTGGTCGCTCGAAGCAACCGAGGCTGGAGGGAAGGATGACAACGACTGAAATTATCGAATGTTTGAAGAGCTCCGAGCTTTTTGCCTCGCTCACCGAGAATGAGATAAAGCGGTTAATTGCCTCTCTGGCCTCCGCATGCAAGGTTGAAGAGTATGGTGCTGGAGAGAATGTATTTGTCCAGGGAGAGAAGAACTTCAACAGGGTCTACATCATCGAGGACGGCCAGGTCCTCATGCAGAGGTCGCTTAACATCGGGAACCGGACAGCCATGTGGCCGCTGGGGATATTGCATAAAGGCGGCACCATGGGTTGGTCGTCACTGCTGTATGGACCGCATCTCTCCACTGCAACCGCCACCTGCCAGAAGCCGACCCGTGTCATCTCGCTGGAAGCCGCTGCTCTGCTATTACTGTTGAGGAAAGAGCCGGTTACGGGTTTCAAGGTGATGGAGCGCCTGGCTTACATGCTGGGAAACAGGCTTCGAACAGCTATCAGCACCATGGAAGCGCACCTGTAGTACTGGATTGCAAATATTAAGCGCTATGATAGTCCCCTCTCTCTAACGTTGGAGGGGATTAAATGAGGTGATATCCGATTTATTTACCCCTCACTTACGTCTCTCCCGCAAGGGGAGAGAAAAGCCATTTCTACAATTAAGAAACCCCTGATTAAGCCTCTTTGGGTGAGAATCTTGAAGCTACTAAATTCCAAAATGCCCACCTGTTCAGAGGTTTCTTAAGTATTACGCCGGTTTCTCCAGAGGGTTAATGAGCAGGACGGGCTGACGTGCCTCGCCGTGGACCTTGCTGGTAACGCTACCGTACACGAAACGGCTGAGCCCCAAGCGTCCGCGGGTGGTCATGGTAATCAGGTTCACGTTCTCCTGGTCTGCCACATCGACGATGCTGTCCGCTGCTTTGCCCACCACAATCTTTGATTTTACCTTAAGCCCCCTTTGGGAGAGTTTGTCTTTCAAGTTTCCCAGGTATTGCTCCGCCACTTGCTCCTCTTCCTGCATCAACCGGTAGGTCTGGTTGGAATCGACAGCGGCGGCGAACTCGATGGTAGGCGGCAGCAAAGGCTCAACCACTCGCAGAAGGATAACTTCAGCGCCCGTCAGGGCCGCCAGGTCTTCCACATAAGGAATGGAGGCCTCGGATAAAGTTGAGCCATCCAGGGGGACGAGCACTTTCCTGACTTCTACTCGCTCAATTACCGGGGACTTCGACTTTAGCAGGAGGACCGGGGCAACGGTGCTGGAAAGCACTTTATGAGCCACGCTGCCCATAACCCAGCGTTTGATTCCAGAGTACCCATGACTTGATATGATGATGAGGTCGGCCTTGTTCTTTTCGGCGAACTTTATGATTTCCTCGGCTGCGTTGCCGAAGACAACCTCCGTCTTGACCGAGGCTCCCGGAACACTCATTTCCTTGGCCCTGTCCCATAAGTAGGCCCGCATGGGTTTCTCAGTCAGGTCAGGGGAAGCTGCGCCAACGGAGAACAGTATTACCTCGCAGTTCTTGGCCCTGGCGATTGCGCTGGCATAGGGGAGAGCACGCTCAGCCAGCGCCGAGCCATCCAGGGGAATGAGAATCTTTTGAAATGCCATCCAGCTCCTCCTTCGATTGATTTGTACCGAATTATATCACATATTCGCCATTTTTCAAGCGGAAAAAATTGAGGCTCTCTATGATAGAAATCCGACTTCATTAAGTGTCATTCCAGTCCGCCCCAGGCGGAGAATCAAGGTGGGGTGGATGTTGTGGATTCCCCGCCTGCGCGGGGAATGACAATGACAAGCACTGAAATTCAACGAGAAGCGCCTTTTGCGGATTACTGGGAATTGGCACCAGGCCGTTAGCATAAGACTTCGTGCAGACAGTTTCGACCTATTCAAGGTGATACCTGTGCTTCAGGACAGCGGAGATTTCCCGCAGCCAGGTAAAGGCCTTGTTGACGTTGCGCTCTTCGAGGGGTATTCCGCATTGTCCCTTGTTCTCTCCAGCGTCGCAGTCCTCCTCTACCGGCGACAGGTCTCTGACGCAGCACCTGGCGGGCGCAAGCAATGCCTGCTCGGCGATACGCTCTATCGGTATATTTCCGTGCCGGGAGATGGCCTCCCAGTAGTCCAGGGTCAGTTTTGCGAGCGAGTCCGCCGACTCATTCTTCTGTAACGCCGACTCTGTGGTGACCATGCCCCACCCGATGACCCCACCCTGCTTCAAGAAATCGGCGGCAGATATGGCATACTCTTTGGGCATGCCGCCTATCTGGTAGGCATCGAAGGATACCAGCTCGACGCCAAGCTCGAAGAGATAGGGCAGGTTCACATTGGGGCAAAGATGCAGCGCCTTCAGGCCCTCGATTCCTTCTAACATTCCCTTGTAGTCGGCCTTCGCCTGCTGGTCGTTGTAGCCGTACATGGCATTGAAGATGTAGGTCAGCCCCGGCTCGTCAATCCAGACAAAGGCATTGGGGTTCTTCTCCTTGAGCCTGCGGCACTGGACATTCACCTTTCTCTGCATGAAGTCGAAGAGGATGCCCTTTACTTCCTCGTTGTAGATGATGGGCCTGCGCTCCTCGTCGGTGACATTGAAGCCGAAGCTGATAGGACCGGCGATATGTCCCCTGACGGCGTAGTAGCCGCTGAGGTCCCGTGCCAGGAACTTATCGAAGACTGTGGCGTATTCGCCGGTGAGGGCAAAGGTCTCATCCAGCGCCATCTTCTCGGCGTAGTCCGAAAGCTCCTGCTGGAAGCGGGCGGTGTCCAGTCGCAGCCTCTTGTTCTCCAGGTCGAGGGAGATGCCGGGGAAGTTCTGAGCGGTCTGGGCGTAGTTGTCCTGGTAGTAGCTCAGGCGGGGAAGCTGCGGCCAGAAGGGAATATCCAGGGTGAGGGCAAGGTCGATTGCCTTGTCGATGTCGGTATGGGGCATAATGCCCATGGCCGTGGTGCGACACCTGCCCTCGAGTTTGGTTGCCATGCTGGATAACATTGTAACAATTTGGCGAGGGTGTGCGCAAACAGGAAGTAAAGCTGCGCTTTATACAGGAAGTTTTATTTTCCTCCCAACACCTCCCCTTTTGTCGGGGGTAAAGCTTCGCTTTAGCCTTGAGGAAGATTTTTTACCACCCAATCTCCACCCATTATTCTGGCTGCGGCCAAAATAAAAAAAATCAGAAACAATTCCTGGTCTGCAGGCACAAAATGTTAAGGTGCACGCACGAATTGTTTTGCCAAAAACAAATGGTTAAATCCCTCCTCTAATCGAGGCTGTCCGAAAACGGGTTTTGAGGAATGTGGTGACGAAGAATCCGTCCCCACCCCACCTGGATTCCAGCCTTCGCTGGAATGACAATCCATTTGATTTTCTTATTTCCGGACGGCCTCGAAGCCTTCCCACCTATGGACTCTCTGCAAGTTCAAAGGTGATTTACTGCTTAATACTCAATAATAGAACAACAGTGCTGATATTGTCAAGGGGGTTTTGTCGTGTTGGGCACGAGCTCGCTCGTGGAGAGGCGGTGGGAACAATTTTGCTACCGGATTGCACCCATTTTTTTCGGTCTGCGGGTCAGAAAAACAAATGGCAAACAAAATGAAACAAAGGCATATCAAATGCTAAACAAAGCAAATCAAACGGGAATCAAAGGAAAACAATTATTACGAGCGGTCAGCTTTCAGCGAATAGCTAACAGCCCCCCCACCCAGGAATTCTCCGCTACGGCCAGGCCAATTTATCAGATAAGGACCAATATAACAATCAGCATGAACGTGGTGGTATAATATATAAACACCATTTTGGAGGATACAGCCAATGCCACGACCACACCACTCTCCAATTGTTCTGCTCGCATTTCCCCAATTTCGGCACGAATTTGCCGATCTACTAAATAGTAATGCACTAGTTACTAACTTTACTCGTTCATTAATAGAGAGCACCTTTGAGAATGTTATGTGGTTTGGCCGCACAAGTAAGGATTACAGGGAATTTGTTAGAACTGCTCGTGCAGCCTATCATTTTCTTGTCGAAGGTAATAAGACAAAACCTAAGGAGATAGCAAAACAATACTCTTTAATCGTAGACAACATAATCCCTTCCATCAACAATAGTGGACTGGCTCTGAGTGAAGCCAAAAACGTATCATCAAACGACCCTGACAATAAAATCAGGAAATACTTGGCATCTTACAAGGTAATGTATGAAGGATTACTTTGCTTGATATGCGCTCCCGTAATCTATGCTTTTGGTATAGCAAAACGTGTTAAGAACAAGGATTTTACTCCTGATGACAATGGGAAAATAGACTTGAACACTCTCAAGACTATGGAGAAACTAATCGTCTATTCTGACAACCGGCTTGCCAGAGGTCTGAATAGTCATATTCGGAATGCCTACTCTCATGAGAACTATAAGGTTCTTGATGATGCTAAGGTCGAGCTATGGGACCCGAATCCATATAAGCCAAAAAAATCATGGGGTCCTGAGGTCTGGCCATTAGAGAAACTGATTGAGCTAAACGATCAATTATGGATTAACGCTTTGGGTATCACCTGCTCTCTTTTTCTCTATGATATCAATAATCGACGCATTGCGACCGACCGAGGTTGGTTTACGTCCAGGCGACTTCCTGAGCTGCGTCGTGAGGAACTGAATGATACCGTCGATACCATAGCAGATAAGTTGGGTTTTTATATGAAAAGCCTAACGATATTAGGTAATCAAGTTTACATAACTTTATCACCACAACTAAAAGGTATTGACCAGGACAGTGAGTTATACATGGGCAATAAGGTTCATACACGTCTCTATAAGGTCAAAATGTGGTATGAAGAAAAGAGAATAATCGACCAGCTTACAAGAATGCTTGTTACCCTAATACCGTATATCAAGGCTGAATCTGAAGTATCGATTAATATTGTGTCACACGAAGGTGCGCCGATAGGATCACTTTCTGTTGATTTTCCTAATATTATCGGTTTAAAAATCACAGATACTGATCCTGAAACTGTGAACAATATAAGATATATTTATAAAACTGATACTATAGGGGAAACCATTACATATGTCGAGAAAAAAGGTACTCCAAGATTTGTTGGAATTGGGCCTGCTATGCCTAAACCAGGGACATCCGGTACCCAATTAAGGCCTATTGGTGGAGTATGAGAATAAGAATAATGGAGTATTATCCTTTCGAAGAAGACAGGGCGGGACCTCTTGGGTCATAGAGCTTTAGCCCCTAACCTTAGTCCCCTATCAAGTACGGGGCAGGCTCTCTCCCTCAAGGGGCGAGGAGATTTGCACCTCACTCCAGCACTCCTTCACTTACCAGCCGCACAAACTCCTCATCCGTAAAGCCCAGGATTCTGGTGCAGACATGCTCGTTGTGCTCACCGATGCAGGGGCCAGCCATGTTTAGCTCGCAGGGAGTCCGCGAGAGTTTGAAGGGCGGAGCCTCGTAGTAATGCTTCCCAATCTCGCGGTGCTCAAGCTCCCACAGGAAGTGGCGGTGGGCCAGCTGGGGGTCTTCCTGGATGTCCCGGCTGTCCTTGGCTACTCCGGCGGCTATGCCTGCTTTCTGGCATAAAGCCATTACATCCTCCGCACTCAAGCCCGATGTCCAGTCGGAGATTATAGTATCAAGCTCATCCTCGTTCCGCTTTCTTTGAGGTAACATGGAAAAGCGGTCGTCTTTCGCAAGCTCCGGTTTCCCCATGACCCCGCAAAGCCTCCCCCACTCCTCATCGGTGAATACGGCGATGCTGCACCAACGGTCATCGCCCTTGCAGGGATAGATGCCGTGGGGCGCGGCATAGGGGTAGCGGTTACCATCCCTTTGCGCCACCCGGCCGTTCACGTTATAGTCCAGCATCGCGGGGGCAAGGAAGTTCACCCCTGCCTCGAGCTGGGAGAGGTCTATGTGTGTCCCTTTGCCTGTGCGTCGGCGCTGCATCAGGGCGGCTATAATGGCCACTGCTCCGAACGAAGGCGCAATAGTATCGGTGTAGGGTCCCTGGGGGCCGGTGGGGTCTCTACCAGGCCAGCCGGCGAGGTGGGTGAACCCGGCCAGGGAGACGAGCTGCGCTCCGTAGGCGGCAATTTTGGCGTAAGGCCCGGTCTGCCCCTGCTGGGATGTGCTGTACATGATGATGTCCGGCTTTATTTTTACCAGGTCTTCATAAGCCAGTCCCCACCTGGCCATCATGCCCGGGCTGAAGCTCTCGGCGACCACGTCAGCCCACTTCACCAGCCTCTCCAGGACTTCCCTGGCGCCGGGATGGTTGAGATTGAGTCCCAGGCCGTACTTGTTATTGTTGAGGCAGGCATTATAGGCGCTGCGGTTGATTCCGGCTATCTTGTCCTTGAAAGGCGGGCTTACCCGCAGCATCTCAGGCCGAACGGAGGACTCCACGTGGACTACCTCGGCACCGTGGTCGGCGAGGTACTTGATGGTCAGCGGGCCGACCGCCACCCATGTGAAATCGGCTATCTTGATTCCCTCAAGCGCCTTCCTGGACATAACTAAATTACACCCTCCCGCTCAAGCTCGGCCAGTTCGTCACAAGAAAGCCCCGCTTCCCCACAATAGATTTCCTCATTATGTTCACCGATGAGGGGAGCGCGCCGTCCCAGTTTCGGCCTTTCCCCTGAAAACAATGACGGAGAGCCGGGGTAGGCGATCGTCTCGCCAAGCTCCGGATGCTCGACCTCCTCCCAGAAGTCCCTCGATTCCAGCTGCGGGTCTTCGCGCAGTTCCTTCGTAGTGTAGACCGGGTAAAGCATGACCCTTCGCCCGATTGCGCCCTCATGTAACTCCTTCACGGTATGGCTTTCGAAGAAGCGGCCGATGACGCTCTCCATGTAATCGAACTCCTGCTGGGTGCAGTTTGCCATGTCGAACTCTTTCCAGACGATGTCGTTCAGGTGTTCGTTGCTCATGCCTTCGCTTTTCATCCAGGCAACCAGGCCGGTGTTGCTGCGCTCGCCAGCCAGCCCTCCGATGAGCGGGTAGTTCACATAGCCATCCTTGCAGCGCCATATCAGCCGCTGGTTGGCGTTGGTGCTCAGGCCGATGCGGAACGGCCCTGCCCGCTTGAGGATGATGCCGTTCAGCTCCCAGAACTGGCGGGCGTTGAGCAGCGTTCGCTTCACCGCCTCCTGTATGGAGACGTCAACCCACTGCCCCTCGCCAGTGAGTTCCCGGTGAAAAAGGGCAATCATGGCGCCCACTGCCGCATTGGCCCCGGCATGGACGTAAGACTGCGGTACGCTGACCCACACCGGAGCGCGGTCGGGGTCGCCGCTGACATAAGCCATACCACCCATGCACCACAGTGTAAGGTCGGAGGCTTTATATCGACTGTAAGGGCCGGTCTGACCGTAAGGGGTGATAGAGGTCATCACCATGCCGGGATTAGCGCTGGAGAGGTCTTCATACCCCAGTCCCATGCTCTTGAGATAGCCGGGTGGATAGGACTCGATAACTACGGTGGCACTTTTAACCAGCTTTCGGAAAATCTCTCTGCCTCTTTGATTTTCAAGATTCAGGGTGATTCCCCGCTTGTTGGCGTTGTAGGCGAACCAGGGGAGGCTTTTTGGGGGGTGGGGGATATCGTGGTAAAAAGGGCCGGTTTGCCGCGAAGGGTCGCCGCCGGGAGGCTCTATTTTGATTACGTCCGCTCCCAAATCGCCCAGTATGCGACCGCAGAGGAAGCCCTGCTCGCCGGCCAAATCCAGGACGCGGATTCCTTCGAGGAATGAGTTGTCCATAGCTGTGTATATCTTACCAGCCTGAGCTTCATGTGGCAAAGAATACGAGTTTGTAGAGTTTATAGAGTTCATTGAGTTTGTTGGGTTTGTAGAGAGTTTGTTAGGTTGTGCTCTTGACAGCGACCATCGGTGGCACTATAGTGCACCTGAAAGAAGAAAAAGAGGTGCAGAAATGGCATACGAAAACCTGCTCTATGGTGTGAAGCAAGGTGTTGCTACTATCACTTTCAACCGTCCTGCGGTGATGAATGCCCTCAGTCCGGCGCTTCTCCTGGAGCTGAAGGCAGCCCTGCTGGAGGCCGAGAAGGATGAAAGCGTAGGAGTAGTGGTGCTCACGGGAGCGGGACGCGCCTTCTCCGCCGGAGTCGACCTCAAGGCTTTGAAAGGCGCTACGTTAGAGGACAAGAAGAGGGTGAGGGCTATTGCGCTGGATGTCATCGATACCATGCAATCCATGTGCAAGGTGATTCTGGCGATGGTCCGGGGATACTGCCTTACCGGGGCGCTGGAGCTGGTGTTTGGCTGCGACCTGATTGTAGCCTCGGAGGAGGCCAGGTTCGGGGATACTCATGCAAAGTGGGGGCTTAGGCCGAGGTGGGGAGGAAGCCAGCACCTGATGCGGACGGTCGGAATTATGAAGGCCAGGGAGATGAGCTTTACCGCCGAGATGCTCACCGCACAGGAGGCGGAGAGAATCGGGCTGATAAACAAGGCGGTTCCGGAAGACAAACTGGAAGAGACCGTGCAGGAGATGGCGCAGAAGCTCCTGGCGAACAGCCCCGGCTCTATTGCCGCCTACAAGTATCTCTTTAATCGAGGCATGAAAGGCACTTTAGAGGAAGGGTTGAAACTGGAGGAGACCGAGTTCGATATCAGGGACTCACAGGAGAGAATGCAGAAGTTCGGGAAGAAGGGGTAAATGCCGGTAGCGTACCTTTTTTGAAAGCGAACTAAGAAAACAAACATAAATTGATAAAACATAAGGAAATATGAGCTAACATATTGACACCAGTGTTATTAACACATTAGAATAGCGCAGAAAATACGTAGGTTTACGTATTGTGCAATGTTCGGCAAATACCTATTATAGGCTTATAAGTGATTGGGAATGAATTCACTTGTATCGATAGGAATGGGGTTACAATCGCATGCAGCCGTGAGTGTTGGTCTAAACATGTGTGTGTTCATCCTGAAATGGCTGGGCAGCAAGGATTAATCAAGGCCATAATAGAAAGACCATCGAGTGAATATCAAGATGTTCGCCATGTTGATACTCGGAATTTATATAAGAATGTAGTACTTCCTCAAATAGGGAATACCCTGGTTAAAGTATCTATCAGGTACACCAAGCAATATGGCAGGGAAAGAGGATTCGTTAAGACCGCCTACGCCACTAATAAAGTTAAGAAGGGGGAGGTTTGGCTATGGGGTCAGAAATTCTTGAATTGAACAATAACCCAATCCGACTTGAAACTTTGAAGAAGAATGCACCGTTGTTTTCTCCTGTTTACCTTGAGGATATAGATACCCTCGTCTTTCAACTTAAAAACCCGGTTCCCGCTATTTCTGTTGACTGTAATGGCGACTTTCTACTTAGAATAGACCCAAAAACAAGAGAAATTGTAGGAGTGGAAATTGAAGATTTCGAGGGATACTTTATAACTAAGTATCCTGCATTTGCAACAATCTGGAGGGAAATCAAAAGTTCCGTCAAGAAAAACAAGTGTGAGAACGAGACTCTAACTGCTTTTTTGACCATCATTCAAGAATTATTATGGGAACTTATTAACAAGCAAGATTGTACGAGGTTAACGCCTAGTTCATTAGCAGGTCAATCCCCTTTATTCTAATTTTGAACTCATCAATCTCTCTATTTCCTCAGACCCAAATATGGTTTAGCTGGCTCAGGATATGATGCCTCCCTTCCACTTCCTTGCCTACTCTCCCTCATAAAGAGTAGAATCTCATTGTGAGGTAGTTCCCTCTCAGCCTCTTCTACACTAAACCATTTCTGAGGACTTATGAGCGTTTCCGAGACCCCCGTTGTCCCAAACGAGGCTGGCAGGCGCTTCTCCGCCGAGCCTGCCGGTTATCTGCTGAACCGTTTTAGCTTGCTTGCTGTGCTGGCAGGCCTTGTCCTGGCTGCCTGGAACCGGAACGCCCCGATAGCCATCCTGCTGGGGCTGGTGCTTTCCGCCGCCGGCCTGTCCTGGCTATGGAGCCGGCTTTCTCTGAAGGGCGTTTACTGCGAGCGTTCCCTGAGCGAAGTGCGGGCCTTCCCTGATGAGTCGATAGAGATGAAGCTGCGGGTGGTGAACCGCAAGCTTTTACCATTGCCCTGGATTCAGGTGGATGATGAGCTGCCGTACGGCCTCGCCCGCGGTATACGCCTTCTACCCGCGGCCAGACAGGGCACGGGCGTCATGAGCAAGACGGCGGCGCTCTTGTGGTATTCCAGGGTAAGCTGGCGGCAAACTCTGGAGTGCAGCAAGCGCGGGTATTATACCCTGGGGCCGGTCCAGGTTACCTCCGGCGATATCTTTGGCTTCTATCCTCGCTCAGCCACCGAAAAATTGGTTGACCATGTTATCGTTTATCCCAGGATATATGATGTAGCCCGGCCGGGCATACCCTCGCTGCATCCCCTGGGTGAAACCAGGGCTGAGCGGCGCATCTTCGAAGACCCTTCCCGCACCATCGGCGTGCGTGAATACACACCCGGCGACAGCCTGCGGCGCATTCACTGGAAGGCCAGCGCCCGCCACCAGCAGCTCCAGGTAAAGGTCTTCGAGCCGACCACCACGCTCAAGGTGGCGCTCTTCCTGGTTATCGATAGCTTCAGGCACGACGACCCGCAAGCCGAGGCTGATTTCGAGCTGGGCATCAGCGCGGCGGCTTCCATCGCCAACTACATCACCGAGCAGGGCAGCCTAGCCGGACTGTTTGTCAACACGCTCCTCGCCGATTCCCGCCAGCCAGCCGTTATTCCGCCCGGCAGCGGCAGAGGCCAACTGGTCGCCATACTCGAAGCGCTGGCAAAGGTGACTTCAACGGCGAGTAGCCCATTCGAGGAGTTTTTGCAGGGCTCGCGCAAGAGGTTGCCCTGGGGCACCACCCTCGTTTTTATTTTCGCTAAACCCTCGGATACCCTGGTTGAGACTCTTGCTGGCCTGAAGGAAAAAGGGCACAGGGTGCTTGCCCTGCAAATTGGGGAGCAAGCTGTCGGGGTAGCTAACCACGGCCTCACCTGGCACAACGTGCGAAGCCCAAGTGACCTCTTGATAATCGGGGGAGGGCAATGAAGCTGGGCTGGAGGAGGGCCGTCCCTTACGTGACGACGGCGGGAATGGAGAGCTGCTGGCTCTATGCCATCGCGGCGCTGCTGAACACGGTGGTGGCCGGTGGCCGCCTTTCCATACCGGCGCTTTTCCTGGTCTACGCCGCATCTTTCGCTCTCAATGGGTTGCTCTTACGGCGACGCTGGAGAAACATCTGGCTGGTCGCCGCCAACTGGCTGTCATGGGCAGTGGCGATGTTACTCATGCTCAAGACCCAGCTCTACGGCGGTACAGGGTGGTCGGACACGGCATGGCTACTGTCGATGCCCCAGGCATTTGCCGCCCTGCTCTATACTTTCAGGCCGGAACTCCTGCTACTTATAGGAAGCGGCGCTGCGTGGTGGCTGGGCAGCCGACTGGCCCGCGTCGAACCAGACTTTGCGGTTTCTGTCACCGAGTTCCAGTTCGGGCTGGCCGTCCTGGTGCTGATGTTCTTCACCGCCTCCCAGCTGACGCCTGAAACCGCAGGTTCTTCCGTGCCGCTGGCTTTGACCTTTTTTCTTTTTGCCCTGGTGGGAATTTCGGTGACCCACGCACAGGAGGGCACAAGCTGGCTTTCAGGCCTTCAGCGGGGACACTGGTCCGGCATTCTGGCGCTGACTATTATCGCAATCATCCTCCTGGGACTGTCTATCTGGGCGCTGGTGACACCCGATTTACTGCAAAAGATTATCGACGGCATCGAGTGGCTATGGAGCCAGTTTATGAGACTTCTGGAATTTCTGGCGAGCCTTCTGCCGAAGCCTGAGCCGGGAGAGCTGCCCGACATAGCACCTCTGCCCAAAGGCGGAAGCCCGGAAGAGACATTCAACCCCTTCGTGCTTCCGGAGGTGGTGCAGGCAATTCTCCGTATGATATTCAATATCATAGTTATCGGGCTGGTAGTCATGGCCTTGTGGCGCATTTCGTCCCAGATACTGGACTGGCTGCGCCGGAGGTCAACCAGCTGGGATGTGGAGGTAGAGTCGCTGGACGGCGCATTCAAGGCCGACCTCCTCGCAATGCTCAAATTCCTCTTTGCCTTGCCGACGAAACTCTTGTTGCTTCTCAGGTTTAAACGTAAGTCGAAGCCGGCGCTGCCGGAGATACGCTCGGTGCGCCAGATTTACCGGCAGATGTTGAAGTGGGCTTCTTCCAATGGCTATCCACGGGGGACGGCACAGACCCCCTATGAATACCTCCAGACACTGCTGGGACTGCTCCCCCAGTCCCGCGAAGACCTGGAGTTCGTTACCAGCCGGTATGTCAGCACGCGCTACAGTGCCCTGGTGCCAACAGGAGACGAACTGGAGCAATTAAGGGAAAGCTGGCACAGGATAAAGCAAAACCGTTTTGGTAAAAGAAAAAATTAGGAAACGGGAGGAACATTTTGTCCAGGCTGCTTCTGGTGAGGCATGGAGACACTGAGTTCAACAGTACACGCCGGTTCCTGGGGCATACCGATATCGAGCTAAGCCCTGAGGGCTTAAAGCAGGTACGAAAGTTGCGCGACCGCCTGGCATCGGAGAAGATTGACCTCGCCTATGCCAGCGACCTTAAGCGGGCGGCGATGACAGCCCGGCTTATCTCCTCCGGGCATGAACTAGACATAATAAGTAGCCCGGAGCTTCGGGAAATCAACTACGGTGAGGTCGAGGGACTTACCTTCGATGAGATAAGCCACCGTTATCCGGATGTTGCTAAATGTTGCGTTGACTGGAGCAAGGACTTGAAGTTCCCCGGCGGCGAAAGCTTCGAAGAGTTCACCCAGCGAATCGGCGCATTCTCAGCAAAGCTCAAGAATGCCACAGAACAGACTATCCTGGTTGTAGCCCACGGAGGTCCTCTGCGCGTGCTCCTGTGCTACCTGCTGGGGATGGAGCTGCGGCACTGGCGGCAGTTCCAGCTTGACGTGGCGTCGCTGAGCATAGTAAGTACCCACCGCGAGATTGCGATAGTAAATTTGCTAAACGATACCTCACATCTGAAGGAGACGGGCTAGCAGGACAGGCGGTCTCAGTTCCGCTACTATCTTCCCTACCATCAAAAACGTTACAATAATCAGTTGGTGAATCACCCATGGGAGCATCTATGAAGCTGAGATGGCAGCTTGCAATATTCTGTGCAGCACACGCACTTATTTTTGCCTTCTTTAATAGTGATGTGTTTCCGGGCCAGCCCGCTGCCAAGCTTTACTATTTCTTTGCCTCCCACCTGCTTGACGTTGAAGCGCCTTACACCGATTTCCCCATGGAATATCCGCCGGTGGCGTTGTTGTTTTTTGTCCTTCCGCGCCTGATAACCTCGAATCTTGAGACCTATAGCATAGCCTTCACCGTCGAGATGTTGCTGTTCGATTTGCTGGGTCTATTCCTCATCGCTGCGCTGTCCCGGAAAATGGAAGTATCGGTAACGCGCTCGTTGGGAATTTACACTTTGTTTCTGGTAGCGCTCGGGCCGGTGGCAGCCCAGCGCTTCGACATCGTGCCGGCGATAATGGTATTGTCTGCCCTTTATGCTTTCCACGAAGGCAGGCACAAGACTTCCTGGGTTGTCCTTGCCCTGGGGACAATGACCAAGCTCTATCCGGTAATCATTGCTCCGATTTTTCTGCTTTACCATTTGAGAAATCGCCAGTACAGGCTCATACGGGATGGGGTTGTTACTTTTGCCATTGTCACCCTGGCTGTCAGTGCTCCCTTTATAGCGCTCAGCCCGGGCGGCTACCTGGGGTCGTTTGCCTATCACGCGCAGCGCGGGCTACAGGTAGAAAGTACATTTGCTTCTTTCTTGTTGCTGGTGCATGATTTCAGCCCGGCACTGGCTGAAGTAGTCTACAATTTTGGTTCATGGAACCTTGTTAGCCTGCCTGCTGACATCCTGGCAAAGGTCTCGGTCCCGTTAATTCTACTTTCTCTTGCCCTGGTATACTGGTTGTTTTACAAAAATACCAGGGACGCGGAGACCTCGGTAGCCTTCCGGGAGCAGCAGCCTGACATCCTGGTTCTTGCGTACTTTTCGATGGTGGCGGTGCTCGCCTTCATGGTAACCGGCAAAATACTATCGCCCCAGTTCCTGGTGTGGTTGTATCCACTGCTTCCGGTGGTTGCTGTCCGGTGGCGAGGCTTATGGGTGGCCCTTGTTGTTATAGCCTTGATGACCTATTATATCTACCCCGTTCATTATGACGAACTGCTCGCATTTGACCACACTGTAATAAGTGTATTATTCCTGAGAAATTTGATGCTGGCAGCCGTTCTCGGAGGACTGTTGTGGAATCTGCGACTTGCTGGCCGTCTGGCCTCACCGGGGATTGGAAGGGAGACAACGGTCTGATGCTGTAAGACACAAGGGTTCAATGTGCCTGCGCTTCGCCTCTCTTCACTTTTCCCCTTGCCAGTGATGCAAAGATACCGGCAAAGCATAGAATGGTGAACACGATGAAAGCCACCCTGGCGCTCACCAGCACGGAGCCGTAGTATTCCGGCGTTATTTCCACTCTTCCTATATGTATGGAGAGTATCAGCATAGCAATTGCCATACTGAAAGTAAACCCGACCTGGCGCATGGTTGCCAGCGTTGCCGCGGCTACTCCGTAATAATTTCTTTCGACAGAGCTCATCACCGAGTTTGTGTTGGGCGGAGTGAAAAAACCGAATCCCAGGCCGGAAATGGCCAGGCTTGCCAGGATGTAGCCGATGGAAGTATCCTGACCCAGCACGATAAGCATACCAAGTCCGGCAGTGGTGAGCGCCATGCCCGTTGAGGCCAGTAGGCGCGGTTCAATCCGGTCTGAAAGCCTGCCGGCCAGCGGTGCGAAAATGGCCTGCATCGCCGGCATGGAGACCAGAATCAGTCCCGTCCTGTCAGGGCTGAATCCCCTGGTGTATTGGAGGTACAGGCTCAGGAGGAACGTGATTGCGTAAGTTGCGGCGTAGTTTAACAATGCTGCCAGATTGGAGAAAGCAAATCCGGGATTGTTCTTAAAGAGGTTCAGGTTGAGCACCGGACTCGATACCCTTGATTCCAACCGGATGAAGGCCAAACCGCCCAGAATACCCGCTGCAACTATCCAGACGCCCTGAGACGATGGCAGAAGGGAAAGACCGATGATTAGCGCTCCGAGGGAAAGGCTGTATATGATAGAGCCTGCAATATCGAACCTGGCTCCCTTTGCCTCGGCCCATTCCCCTTTCATCTTCCAGAAACGGAGTAAAATGACCGCCACACCCATGACTACGGACATCCAGAAAATGCTTCTCCAGCCGATGTGTGCCGTTAGCAATCCTCCCAGAAACGGCCCCATCGAAAGACCGGAATAGACTGAAGCGGTATTTATCCCCAGCACCCGGCCTCTCTCACCTGCGGGAAACACCGAGGTTAGAATAGATATCACTGTTGTGAAGAGCATCGCAGCGCCAACACCCTGCAGTATCCTGAGAAGTATGAGCATGGTGCCGGAGATAGACATTGCTGATAGAAAAGAGGAGGCAGTATAAGTCATGATTCCGTAAGTGAAAATCCGGCTCCTGCCGTATATGTCCGCCAGTCTGCCGAATGGGATGAGAAGTACGGCTGACGTCAGAGGGTAAACGGTGACTGTCCAACCGAGTAAGACGGCATCCATTGAAAATTCCCGCCCGATGGCGGGAAGCGCCACATTGATGGAAGACCCCGTAAAACCTGAGAGGAAGGTGGCCATGGTTATCATGACCAATATCGCTCGTTTGCTCAGGTTTTTACCCTGTTCTTTTCTCATGTATCCCCTGATAAACAGTCCTCAACAATGAGGCTCTGTAAAAAGCCGCTTCGTTAAAGGATACACGCCAACCGAGTGTCCCGTCAAATTTATGTTGTGCGCAATTGATTTCTTGCGCCTAAAAGTTTACTATTGAAAAAGCTTTTCTTCTAACGTCTTTCAAAAGTGCGCTCAAGGAGTCCAATCTTGAACATTAGCATGCCTGTGCCACCGGAAGCAGGCAAGAGGCCAAAGATTTTCTACGGCTATATCGTGGTGGCCTCGGCCTTCTCTCTACTGGCAGTACTGTGTGCGGCACTCTACAGCTTTGGCGTTTTCCTCAAGCCGATAGCCGCGGAGTTTAGCTGGACGAGAGCCCTGACCTCGGGCGCGCAATCGACAAATACCTTCGTATCAGGCGTTTTTTGCATGATTACCGGCAGGCTCACCGACAAGTTTGGCCCCCGGCTGGTGGTCACCTTCTGCGGCATTTTATTCGGTCTGGGCTTTCTGCTGATGTCCCGGGTCAACACCGCATGGCAACTGTACCTATTCTGGGGTATCATGGCCGGCGGAGGTATGAGCGGCGGTTTTGTTCCGTTGACATCCACCATCACCAGATGGTTTACCAAACGGAGGGGACTGATGACCGGCATCGTCGTTGCCGGTGTGGGAGTGGGCACCATGATTGGGCCGGCGGCGGTCGCTCGTCTTATGGAGTCCTACGGATGGCGTACATCGCTGATTATGGCAGGCATTATGAGCCTGGTGTTCGTGGTAGTGGCCGCACAGTTTCTCAGCCGCGACCCGACGAAGAAAGGACAAACGCTATATGGCGGCCAGGCGGAACTCAAGGTCCCGGAGATAGAGACATGGGGACTTTCCCTTAATGAGGCAGTCCATACCAGGCAGTTCTGGATGCTTTGTATGATTTATGCTCTCATTGGTGTGAACCAGTTTGTTATCATGATACACGTTGTGCCTCATGCTACCGATATGGGGATGTCACCGATAGCCGCAGCGGGCATTTTGAGCATCATCGGTGGAGTAAGTGTGGCTGGTAGAATCTTACTGGGCAGCATTGCCGATAGAGTGGGGAACAGGCAGGCACTACTGATTGGCTTGAGCCTGATGACGGCTGCTCTATTCTGGCTTCAGGTGGCCAGAGAGCCATGGATGCTCTATCTCTTTGCTGCCATCTTTGGCTTTGGGTACGGTGGAGAAGTGGCCATGATATCTCCGGTGGTGGCCGAGCTTTTTGGAATGAAAACACTCGGAGCCAAGTTAGGCGTGGTCAATTTCAACTACCATCTGGGACTGACTACCGGACCTTTGCTTGGTGGGCGCATATTCGACGTAACAGGTAGCTACTATTCGGCCTTCTTGCTCGCCGGTATGCTCGGTGTAATAGGTATCATAATGGTCACGGTGCTCAGGCCAATTCGCAAGGAGACGCAGGCGGCGTAGTTTCCTCGCGGCTAAAATAGAATACATATAACGGAGGTGAATACATGAGGCTTAAAGACAAAATATCGGTCATCACCGGCGCCGGCTCAGGGATAGGCAGGGCAACCGCCCTTCTCTTTGCCCGTGAAGGTTCGCGGGTAATTTGCGTGGATATCAACGAGCAGGGCGGAAAAGAAACAGTGGAGATGCTCAAAAAACAGGGGGAACAAAATGCCCTTTTCATCCGCGCTGATGTATCGAAGAGCGAGGATGTGCAACGGCTGGCGGAAGAATGTCAGCGAAGTTTGGAAAAAGTAGATATTCTGTTCAACAATGCCGGATTCGTGATACGGGAGACGTTCGAGGCCACCACCGAGGAGACCTGGGCAGGAATGGTAGGCACAAACCTGACGGGCATATTCCTCGGCTCGAAGTATTTACTCCCCTTGATGAAAAAGTCCGGGGCGGGTTCTATCATCAATCATTCTTCCATTGATGGACTGCTGGGAAATCCGCAGGATGCGGCCTACTCCGCCGCCAAGGGAGGTATAATCCAGTTGACTCATGTTATGGCCTGCAACCTCGCCAAGTATAATATCAGGGTCAATTGCTTGTGCTCCGGCGGTGTAGCCACCGGCATGACGGCCAACCTGCCCATCCGCGATAAGCTGGTTGCGGTGACACCCCTGGGGAGGATGGCACAACCGGAGGAAATAGCCTATCCGGTGCTATTCCTTGCCTCGGACGAGGCTTCCTATGTCAACGGGGCAACTCTGGTGGTTGATGGCGGGAGAACAGGGATAACCCAGGGGACCTTTTCACGAGCGTGACGGCAGGCCGAGAAAGTTCCAATTAACCGATGGAAATCCCCTTAGACGAGGCGGGCGGGTCGAGTCCGAGACCCGCCCCTACAACATTTTCATTGTTTATGGGTGCGCCTCAGGCGGATGACCAATTGTTTAGGATTTAAGATTTAGTGCTTAGGATTTTATTCCATGTTGTAATCAAGATGGCAGATTAGTGCAGGGCAGATGCACAGGTCCGCCAGGGGCGGATGCCACCGTTTTTTCTGTGCCATCATGATAGCCAATGCGAATTAGTTCTTGTATAGATTATGCGCAACAATTTAAGAGGCTATATATGAGCGCTAACTCTTTTTGCGCAGCATCGCCTTCATCGGCCGCCAGTAGTATTCGCGCCACCCTTCGGAGATGTCATTATAATGTTCCTCCGGCACGTCTGTCTGGACGAAGGTAAGCCGGGTGCCTGTCTCGACCTCTTCGAGTGAGAAGGTGACACGGGAGTAGTGGTCTGCGGGCCAATCGATGTATCGCCACGTCTGGACGATTTTTTTGTCCGGCACCAGCTCGATGTTGATGCCTTCGATATCCCCCTCGTACACGGTGAATTTGCCGCCTGCCTTGCGACTGATTTTGGCCTGGGAACCGGTAAACTCCGAGTGCTTCTTGGAGTCCATGAGCGCCTCGTAGACCTGGTGGGGAGTAGTCTTAAAGGTAGCCGATTGGCGGATTGTCTTTGTTTTCATTTCTGCCTCCAAGTTGGGTCATGAAATCGTAAGTCCGTCGCTGTTAGCCTGCTCCGTACGCTTTCCTGGCCGCAACTACCTGCTCCTTTGTCGGGGCTGCGGACGCTCCCTGCTTGCACCTGCTGATGCCGCCTTTTTGGAAATCCACCAGTAGCTCGGCCGTTCCCACCACCGCACGCACGCTGTCTACCACGGGCACCCCGCTGACCTGTGTGATACCCTGATTGGCGAGGAAGATGCCCAGGTAGCCGGAGCCGGGTATCAAGGCTCCTGCGCCCTGCTCGATTGGTTTCCTGGCGGCCTCTGTGACCATTTCAATTACCCGCTGAGGGTTCCGGGTAAACTCGGTCTGGAGTTCCAGTTGGCCTACTTCCCAGCAGCCTGCGGGGATGTAGCGTTGCTCCAGGCCGTAGAGCCTTATCCTGTCTTCTGTTTTCTGCAGGACCAGGGGGTCGCGCGAGCCTATCACGGAGAACCTGGGCGCCAGTAAACAGGCAACCTGACAGGAGCTTTCGGCGATGAAGGCCACCGGGATATCGAGCACCTCTTTGAGCTCGAAATAGCCAGGGTCTAACATACCTCCGACTACGAAAGCACCGTACCCCTCCCGCTCAGCGCGAAGGGCATTATCGATAATCTGAGGCAGGTGCATGGACATAAAGTAATGGTAGCGGGAGAAGTCCGGGTAAGCCTTGTCCACGCCGTGGATTTCAACCACTGTGCCCTGCCTGGCTACCTTGTTTGCGTGTTTCTCCAGTCCCTCTTCATAGTATTTCCATCTCGGGTCGAAGCCAACCCTGGTGTAGCTCTGATACCAGATTTTCATATCGCGCTCCTGTTTACTTTACTGGAGACTTTTTCAGCATCAAGTAACGAAGACGAAAGCGTTCCAGAATTATAGTGTTTTGCACAAGCGTAGTCAAACTTTTGGATAACCCCTTTTGCTTAATCTTCGTTGGTCAAGATGGCAGATTAGTGCAGGGCAGATGCACAGGTCCGCCAGGGGCGTATGCCACCGGAAGAAAATGGGGTAAAAACCATTATTCTGAGACAGGCTCGTATCGCAGTACGGGGCAGCTCCCGACCGAGGGTGTTCGGAAAAGTAGCGTCTCACCTCTTCAACATCCTGTTTTCGGACGGCCTCGCAAGTTATGAACGCTGGCTAAACCTCTTCAAATTCGATTTGCCTATGAGCAGGGCACCTCGGACCATGTTTTATCGGTCCTTCCTTCGATAGCTGCCTGCGCAGCCACCAGCTTGGCTACCGGTATGCGGAAAGGGCTGCAGCTAACGTAGTCCACACCCGCGCCGTGGAGGTAGTTAATGGAACGGGGTTCCCCTGCGTGTTCGCCACAGACGCCGATTTCCAAATCTTTTTTTGCCCGTCGCGCCCAGAAAATGGCCGTTTCCATCAGCCTGCCAACGCCCTTGACGTCCAGGACTTCAAAGGGATTGTCCTGCAAAATTCCCAACTGCATGTATGTGCTGAGGAACTTCTTCTCCGCATCCTCCCGGCTAAAGGAGTAGACCGCCTGGGTGAGGTCATTGGTGCCGAATGAGAAGAAGTCCACTTCGTTCGCAAGTTGTCCGGCGCGCATGCAGGCACGCACCGTCTCTATCATCACGCCAACCCGCAGGTTGGAACTTTTGACCAGTTTTTTGACTGTCACAGCCTCCTGGGCGGTGATAACCTGTGGTATCATCACGGAGACATCAGCGGGCACTTCAGTCCTTGCCCGCTCAATGGCTTCAATCTGCATCTGGTACAGTTCCGGCGAAGTTACTGCCAGCCTGACACCTCTGTGGCCTAGCATCGGGTTAGTTTCTTTCAGTTCCGCAATCCGTTGTCTTACGCGCGGGTCTTTTACTTCATGCTCAGGCGGCAGGAACTCATGGAGGGGAAGGTCGAGGAGGCGGATGATAATGGGCAAACCTCCAAGCTCTCTGAAGAGCGCCATGAAATCGTTGGTCTGTAGCTCACGGAGGTGCTCGATGGTCTCTGCCCGCATTGCCAGGTTTTCGGCAAGTATGAACTCACGAATCACTGAGAGCCGTTCCGGCGCATTGAACATGCGTTCAGTGCGGCATAGCCCGATTCCCTCAGCGCCGAACGTCCGTGCCTGGGCAATCATCTCGGGGGTATCGGCGTTGGCCTTTACTCCAAGCCGTTTGAAGCCATCAGCCCAGCTCATAAGCTCCTGGAGCTCACCTGTGAGGCTAACCTCCTCCACGGGTAAAACCCCGAGGTAGAGGTATCCGGTAGTCCCATCGATGGTGATTTCGTCGCCTTCGTGTACTACTACACCATCAGCCTTGAACCTCTTTGCCGTAACATCGATGTCTATTCCTTCCGCGCCAACGATGGAGGGCTTGCCCATAGCCCTGGTGACAATGGCCGCATGGGAGGTCAAACCACCTCGCTGGGTCAATACGCCGGCGGCGGCAGCAATGCCCTGGATATCGTCAGGGCTGGTCTCCGGTCGGACCAGAATCACCGGAATCCCCTTCTTGGATAGCGCCAGCGCCTCCAACGGGTCGAAGACCACCTTACCCCCCACTGCTCCCGGTGCTGCGTTAAGACCTTTGCCCACCGGCTTGTAGGCATTACCCTTGAGCTGTTTGTGAAGGAGTCCCTGGATGTCTGCGACGGTGGCACGCATGACAGCCTCTTCCGGAGTGATGCGCTCTTCTTTCACCATGTCCACCGCTACCTTCACTGCGGCGTGCCCGCCCCTCTTGGCGTTCCTGGTCTGCAACATGTACAGTTTTCCTGATTCTATGGTAAACTCGATGTCCTGCATATCGCAGAAATGGACTTCGAGCCGATTAGCCACCTCCGCAAGCTCATCATAGACCCCGGGCATCACCGATTTCAGAGTTAATATATGCTGAGGCGTGCGTGTTCCGGAAACAAGGTCTTCGCCCTGCGCTTTAATCAGGTATTCGCCAAAAAGGCCTTTTTCTCCGGTGCTCGGATTTCGGCTAAACACCACTCCTGTACCGGACTTCTCATCGCGGTTGCCGTAGACCATCGCCTGGATGACGGCGGCAGTGCCGAGGGTGGGAGAAATCTTGTTGAGACGGCGATACTCCACAGCCCGCAGGTTGTCCCAGGACTCAAAAATACGCCTGATAGCAGCCTTCATCTTTCTTGCATCCCCGATGTTGAGCACGGTATCCATCATCCCGGGCATGGAGGCGGCCGCGGATGAACGCACAGACACCTCGAGGCCATGTCCCATCTTTCTCCCCATCTCCTTCTCAAGTTCAGCGAGGGCTTCAGCTATGGCTTCATCCGGAAGAAGGCCGGCGCTACGCCATTGCTTGTAAGCCTCGACAGACAGAATGAAGGCGGGCGGGACAGGGAGACCTAATTCAGTCATGGTGACCAGGTTGGCACCCTTGTTGCCCAACTGCGACTTGTCTTTGAAGCCATCATGGAGATTGTAAATCAGCTTCACTGCGCACCCCCGTTTTCCTTTGGTATTCTTGCCACAAATAGCGAAGGCTTTCGCTATGGAATGGTCGCTGAGTTAATGTGGCGATGGATGAGACACAACCAATAATATTAGTACAGATTCTGGTGTAAGGATATTCGTAAACCTACTTAATTAAGGGGAGGAAAGCACGTAATTTCTCTGGTCTGCGCCACTTCCGTGGGAGCTGTTTATTATAAATTCTATCCGATTCAAAATGA
>JACPPQ010000053.1 GCA_016190925.1 Chloroflexota bacterium
GGGCGAGAAGATGAGCAAGGTCAAGGGCAACGTGCTCAACCCCATCCAGACCATTGAGCAGTACGGCACCGATGCCCTGAGATTTGCCCTGACCACAGGCACCGCTCCCGGCAATGATTTGAGGCTCTCTCCGGCAAAACTGGAGGCCAGCCGCAACTTCGCCAACAAGCTGTGGAACGCCGCGCGCTTCGTTATCAGGAGCATCGAGCCTGGTTTGGAGGATTTAGAATTACAGCGCGACAGCCTTCCCGTAGAAGACCGCTGGATTCTGAGCAGGTTGAACCGCACCATATCCGCCGTGACCGGCCTGATGGACAGCTATCAGTTCGGAGAAGCTCAAAGGCAGGTACACGACTTTCTCTGGGGCGAGTTCTGCGACTGGTATATCGAGATGGCTAAGATTCGGCTTGGTTCGTCAGACAAGAAAGCGCCCTCTCCGGTGCCGGTGCTGGTTCATGTTCTTGAGGCTGCACTGAGGCTATTGCATCCCTTTATGCCCTTTATCACCGAGGAGCTATGGCAGAATTTGAAGCGAAGCTTGTCCGCCGATTGGGATGAATCGATAATGATAGCTCCGTACCCGCAGTCTGAAGAGAGCGCTTTCGATTCTGAGGCTGACAGCGTTATGGAGGCACTCATCGATATTATTCGCTCCATACGCAATGCCCGCGCGGAGTACAAGGTGCAGAGCAACCTCTGGGTTGAGGCGCAAATCTATGCTGAAAAGCCTGCTCCTGCCGTAGTTGCCAGCTCCCGGATTATCGAGACCCTTGCCAGGGCAAGGCCGCTCACTTTCCTGGAGAGCCACCCGGTGCACAAGCCGGATGACAATCTGCTGGCGCTGGTCTTGAAGAACGCTGAGGTCTTTATCCCATTGGAGAGCATGGTTGACCGTGAGGCTGAGAGGAAGCGCCTCTCCGGCGAGGTGGAACGATGCGTGACTCAGATTGAACAGCTGGAAGCACGGCTGAAGGATGAAAGCTTCCTGAGCAAGGCACCGGCGGCAGTGGTCGAGAAAGAACGGAATAAGCTGGCAACAGCAATGGATACACTGGAAAGATTGAGGCAGCAACTGGCCAAATTCCAGGACAGGGAAGACTGACTTTGACCGGTCTGGATACTTTGCAGCGGGAACTCGGTGTCGTATTCAGAAACACCTCCCTTCTTGGGCAGGCGTTGCGGCACATGTCCTACATCAACGAAAACCCCGGCTTTGCCGGAGCTTCGAATGAAAGGATGGAGTTCCTCGGCGATGCCGTCCTCGGGCTGGTTATCGCCGAGAAGCTGTACCAGGACTTTCCCGACATGACCGAAGGTCAGATGACCGGGTTTCGTGCTGCCGTGGTGCGCGGAGATGCACTCGCTCGGATTGCCAGGGCGGTAAATCTCGGCGACTATCTTTACCTGGGCAAGGGCGAGGAGGCCAGTGGCGGTCGAAAAAAAGCTTCTAACCTGGCTAGTGCCCTGGAAGCGGTGATAGCCGCCATTTTCCTCGACCGGGGACTGGAGAGCGCCAGGTCTTTTATTTTGAGGCTATTCGGCAAGGAGATGGAAAAGGCAATGAGCCGGGAGGCAGTCGCCGGCTATAAGTCGAAGCTTCAGGAGTTTGTGCAATCGAAAAGTCAGCAGATGCCTACCTACCATTTGATTGAGGCGGTAGGCCCTGACCACGCCAGGGAGTTTACCGTTGAAGTCAGGGTCGGTGACAAAGCGCTGGGCAGGGGCAAGGGTAAAAGCAAAAAGATGGCCGAAGAGGAAGCCGCCCGCTCGGCACTGGAACCCTTCGACAGGCTCAGGGCGAGCGGAAAAGTGTAGATTTACATAACCACTGACATCGATTATACTTTAACCAGGACATCTTGTAGAGACAAAATAGCGAGGTGTTAGTATGGGAAGTCGAGATTACAGGCACAAAGAGGCGAAAAAGTCTAAGAAGGAAACTAAAAAAACAACCGTCGAAAGCCTTTTAGCTCCTCCGCCGTCCTATGTCGAGGTCGAAGTAGTAAGGAAACACAAAAAGAGTAAAGGCGGGGAAGAGGAACAATAGCGGCTTGTACTCCTCAGGGGCCAGGCGGTGATGCAATGAGCCACCCTGCATCGCTAGAGGCAATAGTGCATGGTCGTGTCCAGGGGGTTTTCTTCCGTGCCTTCGTGGTGCAGAAGGCCGAAGGGCTGGGACTGAAAGGGTATGTGCGCAATCTGCCGGGCGGAGATGCTGTTCAAGTGGTTGCCGAAGGAAATCTGGAGAAACTGGAGAAGCTTCTTGACCATCTGAAGGTAGGGCCGCCTGCGGCCAAAGTGGAAAAGGTTGAGACCAGGTGGCCGGAACACACTGGTAAATACCACGATTTCAGAGTCAGATATTAGTGACCGGACAAAACAAGCTGGGCGAGTCATCGGTTTTTAGAGAATATTGTTCTCTTTGGTGTTTGTGCAGGTCGGGTGGCTTTCCATATTGAACAGGAGGCTAATGCGATGCCAAGAATCAATTACGGCGGACGTGAAATCGATGCGACGGATGTGGACTTTCAGATACGCAAGGAAGACTGGAACGAGTACCAGTTAATGGACGGAAGCATTATCAAGATGAAGCTTGTGGTGAGCGCCATTTTGAGGGCTGAAGGCGAGTATGATAACGAGGGAAATCCCGTGTACATAGTCAGGTCTCAGAACGTGATGGCGGTGAAAGCCCCCGACATTCTTAGAAAGAAACCATAGGCGAGGCCGCGTGCCTCAGCGCCAGATATTCTGAAGTCCGTGTTCCGCCCGCGCAGAATCAATCAGGTCGAGATATCCCGTGCGAATTCCCGCCGCTTCCGAAGCCTCGCGGTCGACTTCATAAGGCTCGCCCGCAAATATCTTTCCGAATTCTTTAACTTCATTCCTGGCGGGGTCATCATGTTCGAAGAGTATCTGGCGGGCTTCTATGATACCGAGGTCGAAAGGTAAAGTGAAATAGAGGTCCGCTATCACCTTTTCCATGCCTAAACCGTATAAAGTCCCCCAGGCACCTGTGCTATCTCCGTACTTGGTATTGGATAGCAGTGACAGCAGGTTCATGATGCTCAGATATCCGCTTTTGCCGGAAACTTTGAACGGCACTACGCTTATCAGGTAATCACTTGATAGTATCACGTTAGGTATCCAGAAAGTCGGCACCGCAAGGGGCTTGGGCAGCGGATTATCTACCTCCACCAGGATACTGTTCCTGACATCGAGGGTCAATACCCGTGGGAAATTATAGCCTAGCGCCTGGAATACCGGGTGAATCGGGCTGCCGTCCGGGGTGCCCTCCAGGAGCAAGATATCGGCATCGCTTATCTGCCTGATACCCCTGATTATCACGGATAAGATGTCCCGGCTGGTGCTCACCGGATAAGGCATCGGGTGGGAAGCATAAGGCTTAATCAGAACGCGCCTCGCCCTGGATATCGGAGGCGGCGGTTTGAAAACGAATTCATCGGCGTCAAATATCAAGATTTTCTCCTAACTAAGAAATTCAGGCTCCTTATCTCCCCGATTCCTTTCACGCCGGAAACAACAGATAACACGACTTTTGTGAGTATACCTTTGGTTATCGGGCTGATTAGAATGCGGGCTTCGTTGATAAAAAGCTCAGTATCTTCCTCCTGCCACTCCATTTTCAGCTTCTGCTCAATAAGGTTAGCCAGACCTTTGATATCATCTTTGGAGAACTGGGGGACAGCTACGTCCAGCCGCTCATCAGTGACCACGGCCAGAAGTGCCTCCGGTGAAGACAGAAGCTCTTTGCCCTGCTGTTTGCGGTGCACCTCAATCTTCGGTGTGTCGCTTTTCTTAAACCCTTCGGTCAGCACAAGGTCGTAGTCCCATCCAACCACCCGTACCAACTCCTCTGGTGTCATATCGTGCTCTACTTGCCTGATAACGGCGACCCTGGTGGGCGAACTGATAGCCACTGCGTCGCTTCCCGCTCTGGTAAGCCGCCAGGTGTCCGACCCCTCTTTGTCAATCTCAAAACCCTCCGCGCCGGCGTGTTTGACCACAGCCACCTTGTAGCCTCGCTTTTTCAGCTCTGCCACCAGGCTTTCCAGCAGGGTCGTTTTGCCGGATTCCGACCTTCCGACAACGGATATAATGGGACGCATTTATGCCTCCTCGCTCCAGTCCAGCATCATTACTCGCACCGTTTCGCCCGCTTCCATCCTGGCTCTATCTTCCGGGACGATTGCCAGCCCGTTGGCGAGGGACATGGAAGTCAGGATTCCAGAACCCTGCGGGCCGGTCAGACCGGCATAATATTTGCCGTTCCTTCGTCCTATAATAGCCCGGGCAAAGATGCGCCTCCCGTCTCTGTTTACAATCGAATCCTCCAGTGTTGCTTCTATCGTGGGTTTTGCCAGGTTCTTTTTGCCCATCATCTTCAGAATTGCAGGGCGGGCGAAAAGCTCAAAGGTTATCATCGAGCTGACAGGGTTGCCCGGGAAACCCAGGTGGGGTATCCCCCGAATCCTGCCGAAGGCGAGGGGCTTTCCCGGCTTCATGCGTACTGTCCAGAAAACGATCTCACCTTCACTGGCAAGGACGTTTTTAACCATGTCGTAGTCTCCAACAGAGACGCCGCCGATGGTAATCAGCATATCAGCCCCATTTGTCTGGCGCAGTTTCTCTACCAGCGATTCTTCAGTGTCCAGGGCTATTCCCAAAATTCTGGGGATACCCCCGTAGCGCAGCACCTGCGCAGCGACGCTATAGGTGTTGCTGTTGTAAATCTTACCAGGCGAAAGCGGCTGGTTTATGTCGATTATCTCATTGCCTGTTGCCAGGATAGCAATCACCGGACGCCGGACGACCTTAATCCGTCTGCGCCCCACCGAGGCCAGAACGCCGACTTCCGAAGGCCTGATTACCATTCCCTTGCTCAGCACCAGGGAGCCTCTGGCAATATCTTCGCCTTTACGGCGGATGTTGCAGTCCGCAGGGGTTTCACGAAGTATCCCTATCTCAGCCGCTGGCGACTGGCGCTGCTTCTCGTCAGTATCCTCAAAGGGGACTACGGCATCAGCGCCGTCCGGCATAGGAGCTCCGGTCATGATACGGATTGCAGTTCCTGTTTTTACCCTCTTTTGAGGAATAGACCCGGCGGCAACAGTATCAATAACCTTCAAAATCCGTGGCGACTTTTTACTGGCGCCACGAGTGTCCTCAGAAAGAACGGCATAGCCATCCATCGCCGAGTTGTCCAGCGGGGGTATATCTATGTCAGAATACACGTCTTCAGCCAGGACCTGTGCGAGGCTTTCCAGGACAGGCTTTTCCTCTGCCTCCAGGACATTCACATAGCCGAGGACTTTATCCAGGGCTTCTTCAACAGTTATCACTTTTTGGATTCTCCGCTAATTGCAGCATCTTTCTTTTCGAGTAGTTGCTTTGCCTTCTTCAGGTCTGCTTCGGTGTTGATATTGAAAAAACTCAAATGCAATGGGTCGAACCGGTCGATTTCATCAACCTCAACAAAACGAGTTTTAACCATATCCGGTAGCCTGTGTACGCTCAGGTTGCCCTCTTTAAGCATCCTTTCTATTACAGGCAGGCAGGCCCTGGAATAGATTGCATGAAGCGGTTCAACATTGCTCCCTATTCGCGGCACCACCATGTCAAATTCGGGCATAACTTGAATCATAAAGCGCAGTAAATCCTGGTTCAAAAAGGGCATATCACAGGCAACAACAAGATTATGGGATGTGTGCGACGCTACGAGTCCGGTGTATATCCCACCCAGAGGGCCTTTTCCGGGGTATGTGTCTGCAACTAACCTTAGTTTTGGATAGTCATGGAACTTGGGGAAAACACTTTCAGTAGCCGTAACCACGATAACTTCACTATCGAGAAAAGCAACATTTGAAACCACTCGGCGAAGCAAGGAACCATCCCCGACAGCTTCGAGAGTTTTGTCGCGACCGAGACGCAGCCCCTTGCCGCCAGCGAGAACAATACAGCTTATGTTCAAAATATGTTTCTCAGCGTTTTGTGAAATTTCACCTTCCTACATCTATTTTACCACTTCAGTCAATACCCGCAGACGACTATTAGCCGGATGTTACCTGGATGTTATCTGGATGGGTTGAGCACTACTATTTCAGTAGTGGAGGGAAGCTGCTCTCGCTTAAACTCCACTGCGCTGCCATCGATTCGCCTGACATTCTTCTTACCCTGGAGAAAATCGTCCACTCCGGCTATGGGAAGGCCGGTCTTGGGCGTTTTGAAGTGCATCGGGATAATTATCTTTGGTTTCAGCTTATTGGAAACCTGGGTGGCAGCCCCGGCATCGATGGTATAAAAACCTCCAACCGGAGCTAGCAGGATGTCCACCTTGCCTATTTGAGTTATCTGGTCGTCATTTAGTATATGGCCCAGGTCGCCGAGGTGGCAGACTCTCATGCCGTCTACCTCGAAGCAAAAGATAATATTGCTTCCTCTCTGCTTTCCCTTTGTCTCGTCATGGTAGCACGGGGCGCCCTGGAATTTAATTCCCTTGACTTCTGTCTTGCCTTCTTTTCTGACAACTGTCGGATTGCCTTTGACAGACGCCGCATTGTTGTGGTCGAAGTGGTCGTGGCTCACGGTGACTATGTCCGCCGTTTCCTGTATCGCTCCGTAGTCTATCCTGTCACCGGTCTGGTAAGGGTCGGTAATTATCCTCACGCCATTCTCAGCCGCGATAAGAAAAGATGCATGCCCCAGGTACTCGATGTTCATAGCAACCTCCTTTTTGTTATTTTGCCAGGGCAAGAACAAGGTTCACCAGGGTCCTCACAGGCACGCCGGTAGCGCCTTTCACACTATAGCCTCGCTCCTTGTCGCTCATGGAAGTGGCGGCGATATCCAGGTGAACCCACGGGGTATCACCAATGAACTCAGCAAGGAACTGGGCGGCGGTAATAGCCCCGGCATATCTGTTGCCGGTATTCTTCAGGTCAGCCACTTCGCTCTTTATTTTTTCTTTATAGTCATCGTGCATGGGCAACTGCCAGATAAGCTCCCCGGCTTCGGCACCGGCGGCTATTACTTTGCTCAAAAGCTCAGGGTTATTGCTGAAGGCGCCGGTGTAAGTATCACCCAGCGCCACTCTTATTGCGCCCGTCAGGGTGGCGATATCCACAATCGCTCTAGCACCTTGCTTGACGGCGTAGGCCAGCGCATCGGCCAGGATTAGTCGGCCTTCGGCATCGGTGGAGATGATTTCGATGGTCTTGCCGTTCATGGCCGTCAGGACATCACCGGGTTTCTGAGCGTTTCCATCAGGGAGGTTTTCCGTGGCCGGAACGATGGCTGCCACGTTGATTTTTGGTTTAAGCTGCGCTACAGCGCTTATGGCCGCCATAACGGAGGCCCCGCCCGCCATATCGCCCTTCATCTCTTCCATTTTCTCGGACGGCTTTATTGAGATGCCCCCGGAATCAAAGGTTATTCCTTTTCCCACGAGCGCAACATCAAGCTCATCGGTTTCTTTGCCTTTGTAACGGAGGGCGATGAACTTAGGCGGTTGCCGGCTGCCCTGTGCCACCCCCAGCATCGCCCCCATCCCCATTTTCTGCATCTCCTCGCGCTCCAGCACGGTGATTTCAAGACCGTGGCTTTGAGCCAGCTTCGCTGCCACCTCGGCCATGTTGGTGGGCGTCATGTAGTTGGCCGGTTCGTTGACCATATCACGGGTGAGGATAACCGCTTCAGAGATAATCTTGCCTTTCTGGCAGCCTCGTTCCAGGGCTGGTAAGCTGGAATTATCGTCGGTTATTATCTGGAAGCGTTCGATTTCGCCATAATCAGCTGGCTTGGTCATATGCTTGCGGAAAGTGTAAGTCCCAAGAAGAGCGGCCTCGGTTATGGCCATGGCAGCATCCCCCGCAGTGATGTTTCCTGCACCTGCCCCTTGCGGAATGGTAGCAATTTTATAGATGCGTTTCTGGCGCAGGCGGCGGCAGGCTTCAGCCACAGCACAACGGACCCTGTCAAGGGACAGTTCCTTCCTTTTGCCCAGGCCAACAATCGCTACCCAGGGTGCAGGTAGTTTGCCGAGGGTGTTGACCAGTGTAATTTCATTAAGTTTGCCCTTGAGCTCACCACGTGTGATAAGCTGGGAAATAGCGCATTGGAGAGCCAGGTCTATAGCGTTTATTTCCGTGTTTTCATGAAAGCGCTCCTCGCCTTCAAAGTGGTTGACCAAGATAGCGCCGGTTTCAGTTTTCGCGATTTCTCCAGCCTTGACCTCTATTTTCATCTATCTCCTTCGAAGCTCTCTGACTATTTTATCCAGGGCAGGTGTTATGTCTCGTGAGGTATCCACCACATAGTGTTTGCGGGTGATTTTCTCGGCTTTATCCTTCATCCGGAGGTACACTTCCCAGCCGGCATCGGACTTGTCCGCTGGATTCCACCGCTCCTGCCTGGCTTCAAGCCTTTGATATACCACTTCAGGGGGGGCTTCAACCTTTACGATTAATAGTTTGGCTTCAAGGCGGTCGGCGATACGGTAGAGGTGTTCGCGTTCGCTTTCTACCAGGTTAGTGGCGTCCATGATGGTAGGGATTCCCTTTTTGAGCAACTCCCAGATGACCAGGTGCAGCACGCGAAAGACGCAAGAGCTTTCTTCCTGACTGTAACTGGGTGAGGGGAAAAGGGATTTCCGGACGGCATCGCTTTCCAGGATGGCGAACGGGACTCTCTCGACGAGCTTGCTGGCAAAGTAGGATTTACCTGTCCCCGGCAGGCCGCTGATGACTACGAAGGCAGGCCTTGCCACCGGCGCAGGAAGCCGTCCCAGCCCAGCCGTTACCCGCTTTATTTCTGAAGACAGTTGGGTGGTGCTCACCCTTTCCATTATAAGGAATTGGGCTGGTTTTGGGAAGATGATAACGGTTAGCTGCCTTGCCGGTGTTTGACCAGCTCCATATGCGTCGGCAGCTTGAAGTCGGCCATATGCTGGCGGCAGAACCGCCTGATTTCCTCTTCGTTAGTCTCGGCGTCATTTTTCAGCCCGATGACGGCCTTTACCGCATGCCCCTTGTATTCATCGGAGACCCGTGTTACTTTTGCCCACGCCACTTTTGGATGCAGAAGCAATACATGCTCGACGTCTCCGGGATAGATATTTTGTCCCTTCCTGATGATGATATTTTTCTTCAGCCCCAGGAAAAATACGTAGCCGTCCTCATCCATCTTGCCGATATCGCCGGTATAAAGCCATCCACTCTTTATGATATCAGCAGTGGCTTCAGGATTGTTGTAGTATCCTTTCATGATAGGGCCTTTGACAATTATCTCGCCGGGGTGATTTACCGGCAACTCTTTGCCGCTGTCATCTACTATCTTTAACTCCCATCCGGCTATGGGCTTTCCGATGGAACCGAATTTTCCGATACCATCGATGAGCGAGCAGGTAACGAAACACAGCGCTTCTGTGAGACCCCAGACATCGGTAATGGTTGAGCCGTATTGTTTCTTGAACCGGGTAATAATTTCGGGCAATAGAGGAGAGCCGCCGCTCACCCACAGGCGGATAGAGTGGATGTCGCTTTTGATGCCCTCCTTCTCAGCCATGACCATGGCCAGGGCAAAGACATACGGAACGCCTACGAAAATGGTGGCTTGCTCCCGTTCAATAACCTCCAGGACGCTGCTGATAGATATACCGCGCACCATGACTACCGAACTTCCACTGTAAACCGCGCTCAGCAATATTGCTATCAGGCCAAACTGGTGATGCAACGGCAGGGCAAAGAGCATCACTTTATCTTTGTCTGTTTGCCGGAATGCACTGGCAGCCATGGTAACCTCTGCCACCACGCTCCCGTGCGTTAACATTGCGCCTCTGGGATTAACGGTAGGGCCTGAAGTATAGGCAATCTGGGCTACATCTTCGGGTTTTACTTCTATTTCAACCTGGCGTGTAGAACCGCCGGCCATGATATCGCCATAGGCGACAAACCGACCATTGCGGGAAGGGGAAATATTTACAATTTGTCTCAGGTATTTCAGTCCGGATAAGGCTGACATTAGAGGTTCCAGCAGCGGGCTATCGCTTATCAAAACTGCGGGTGCGCAATTATTGCAGATGGAGACTAACTCGTCAGTCCTGTATCTGGGGTCAAGAGGAACAGCTATCCCGCCGGTCTTGATTATTCCGAAATAGGCGATAGCGAACTCCGGGCAATTAGGTAGCCATATCGCTATGCGGTCGCCTTTTTTGATGCCCCATCCGAGCAAGGCATTAGCCATTTTATTTGAAGCTTCGCTCAGTTCGGAATATAATATTCTTCGGCCTTCTGAAATGATGGCTGTCTTATTGCCATGCTTACGTATCGCCTCTTCAAACATTAGTTTCAGGTCTATCGGTTGTTCCTCCCAATTTTTGCGTAAGTAAACGCCCTGCGCCTGCTTGCCCTCCGTAACTTTAGTGAAGGAGGGGCGCAGGGTTAAAATATACAGGGATTCCAAAGGGACAGAGTCCCTTGGCCGCACGCAGAGCTTGCCCCAGCCTGCCCTGAGCGAAGCCGAAGGGTACTTGATACGGGGGTCAACGCCCTGCGTTGCGGAATTGCTTTAAGAAATACAAGCTAAAGTGTAGCAGACTTCAGTCCGGTTGCCAAGTAAAAATTACGCATTTTCTCAAGGTAAATACGTGTACTTACGTATAGTATCTCTAATTAAAAATCTTTAGAGTTAGGTTGTGGAATCGCCTTTTGTCGTGCCGGAACACGATAATAATCCGCCTGAATCGCGGTGGATGGACATTTCGGTTCCGCTGCGCAATGAGATGGTACACTGGCCTGGCGACCCGCCGGTGAAAATCGAGCGTGTACATGACATGGAACATGGGGAAAGCAATAATCTCTCCGTGATTTCCATGGGGTCGCATACGGGAACACATATCGATGCTCCTCTGCACTTCATAAAGAGCGGCGCAGGGATTGATATGATGCCGCTGGAGGTAGCCGTCGGCCTGGCAAGGGTCATCGAAATTCAGGACCCGGAGTCGATAAAAGTCAAAGAGCTTATACCGCACAACATTAGTTGTGGCGAACGCATTCTCTTTAAGACTCGAAACTCCTCGCACGCCTGGAAAAGCGATGCGTTTGTTCAGGATTTCGTGTCCCTGTCCAGAGAGGCGGCGCTTCTCCTTGCCGAAAGCGGAGTGGCAGCCGTTGGCGTAGATTATCTTTCTGTCGGAGGTTATAAGCGCAATGGCTCGGAGGTACACCGGATATTGCTTGGCGCCGGTGTATGGCTTATTGAAGGGCTTGACCTATCGCAGGTAGTCCCCGGGTATTATGACATGATATGCCTCCCATTGAGACTTTATCGTGGAGATGGCGCACCTGCTCGCGCAATCTTGAGACCGGTGCCGGCACAAAGTTCGATGGAGGAAGATTGAAATGACTGACCCGCATCCAGCACAGTCGAGGGTCGGGGAATCTAACATTAGCGGCTCTACAATCGATGAACTATGTGTCAATACCATCCGCTGCCTCGCGATGGACGCGGTGCAGAAGGCCAATTCCGGGCACCCCGGCGCCCCGATGGGAGCCGCTGCAATGGCCTATATCTTGTGGGACAGGTTACTGAAGCATAACCCCAATGACGCAGGCTGGCTGAACAGGGACCGTTTTGTTCTTTCGGCGGGGCATGCTTCGATGCTGCTCTACTCCCTGCTCTATCTCACCGGCTATGACCTGCCGTTCGAAGAGCTTAAGCGGTTCCGCCAGTGGGAGAGTATGACGCCGGGGCATGTCGAGCGCGGGCCTGCGCCGGGAGTGGAAGTCACCACCGGGCCTTTGGGACAGGGGTTCGGCAATGCTGTAGGCATGGCTATCGCCGAGCGCTGGCTGGCAGACCATTACAACCGGCCGGGACATGAAATCATCGACCACTACACCTACGTCCTGGCCTCTGACGGCGACCTCATGGAAGGCGTATCATCGGAGGCCGCCTCGCTGGCGGGCCACCTCAAGCTGGGCAAACTCATCGTTCTCTATGATGATAACGATATATCGATTGAGGGAAGCACCGATATTACTTTCACCGAAGACGTCGCCATGCGTTTCCAGGCGTACGGCTGGCACGTTGTCGGGCCGATTGATGGCCTGGACATGGATGCGGTTGATGCCGCTATCCAGACGGCCCAGAAAGAAAGAAACCGTCCGTGCCTTATCATCTGCAAGACCATCATTGGCTATGGCAGCCCGAACAAGGCAAATACAGGGGCTGCGCACGGCGAGCCGCTGGGTGAAGAAGAGGTGCGCCTGGCTAAAGAGAAGCTGGGCTGGCCTTACCCGGAACCGTTCACTGTGCCACAAGAAGTGCTGAAACACATGCGCCAGGCTGTCCACCGCGGACACGAATGGCAGGAGGAATGGAAGGCCAGGTTGGACGAATACCGCCGTGCCTATCCCGATGAAGCCAGTCGCTTGGAGCAGGATGTCTGGGGGGAACTTCCGCCGGGATGGGACGAGGGACTATCCGACCTTTTTAAGAATGAGACCAAGCCCATTGCGACAAGAGACGCATCGGGAAAGGTAATGAATGCCATTGCGCCCAGGGTTCATTCACTGATGGGTGGCGCGGGTGACCTGTCTCCATCCACCAAGACCATTCTCAACGGACAGGGAGATTTTCAGTCCGGGAGCTATTGCGGGCACAACATGCACTTCGGCGTCCGTGAGCACTCTATGGGCGCTATAGCCAACGGTATGGCTCTGCACGGAGGTATCATCCCTTACACCGCTACCTTTCTCATCTTTTACGATTACATGCGGCCCCCGGTGCGCCTGGCGGCGCTCATGGGAATCAGGGTCATTTATATCTTTACCCATGATTCGATTGGTCTGGGAGAGGATGGGCCGACACATCAGCCTATCGAACATCTGGCTGGCCTGAGGGCTGTGCCTAACCTGGTGACCATCCGGCCGGCGGATGCCACCGAGACCGCGGAAGCCTGGCAGGTGGCTCTGGAACGAAAGCAGGGGCCTACCGCTTTGATTCTCACCCGCCAGAAGCTGCCGGTCCTGGACCGGAGCGTGCTTCTACCCGCCAGCGGACTGAGGCGCGGTGGCTATATACTGTGGCAGGCCGCGGAAAAACCGGACATCATACTAATCGCCACAGGCTCGGAGGTGCATATCGCCCTGGAGGCTGGAAAGCTGCTTCAAAAAAAGGGAATCTTCGCCCGCGTAGTTTCGCTTCCAAGCTGGGAGCTTTTTGACAGCCAGCCGACGGAATACCGGAATGAAGTTCTGCCACCCGACATAAGGATGCGCGTTTCCGTTGAAGCGGCTTCGCTGATGGGCTGGGAGCGCTATATTGGGCTTGATGGCGTGGCCATAGGGTTGAAGCGTTTCGGAGCATCCGCGCCGGGAGAAGTGGTCATGGAGAAGCTGGGATTCACCGCTCAGCGTGTGGCAAACGAGGCATCGCGACTGCTCCAAAGGAGGAAGGAATGAAGCGGACAGTGGCATTGGGGGCTGACCATGCCGGAGTAGTCCTCAAGAACGAGCTGGCGGAAAGGACACATCAGGCATTTGATGTAGAGATAGTCGATGCAGGTGCCCATGTCTGCGACCCCGCCGATGATTATCCCGATTTTGTATTTGCTGTTGCCCAGGAGGTGGTCACTGGAAGGGCTGAACGTGGGATTCTAATCTGCGGCAGTGGTGTAGGAGCCTGCGTTGCCGCCAACAAGGTGCCGGGCATCCGCGCCGGTCTGTGCCATGACACCTACTCGGCACGGCAGGGCGTTGAGCATGATGATATGAATGTCCTCTGCCTGGGCGCACGAGTTGTTGGTTCGGAGCTTGCCTGGGAGCTAATATCAACATTTTTGAATGCCCGCTTTACCGGCGAGGAAAGACACCGCCGTAGACTCGACAAAGTGCTCGCTATCGAACGCAAAGCCCTCCAGGGAGTTGGCGAGCCGGAAAGGAAACCATGAACGCCATTCAGCAGGCCCATCAGCTTGGCCAGGCAATCTGGCTCGATACCATACGCCGCGGAATGTTCAAGTCCGGCGAGCTGAAGCGCCTGGTCGATTTGGGTCTGACCGGACTGACAGCCAATCCCACAATCATGGAGAAAGCCATTGTCGGGAGCACTGACTATGATGAAGCCCTGGCATCCCTGGCTAAAAAAGGCAAGAGCGCCGAGGAAATCTATGAAACACTGGCAATAGAGGATATCCGCGCCGTCGCCGACCTGATGCGACCCATTTATGACCAGACAAAGGGTGAACACGGCTATCCCAGCCTGGAAATCAGTCCGCTGGTGGCCTATGATACCGAAGGCACCATAAAAGAAGCGCGTCGACTGTTCGCTGCCCTGGACCGTCCTAACGTAATGGTCAAAGTCCCCGCTACGCCGGAGGGAATACCGGCCATTCGCCAGCTTGTCAGCGAGGGTATCAACGTCAATGTTACCCTTATTTTTTCCCTGGATAGCTACCGGCATGTTATGGAGGCATACATCAGCGGTATTGAAGACCTGATTCGGAATGGCGGGAATCCTTCAAGGGTTGCCTCGGTGGCCTCCTTCTTTCTCAGCCGGATAGATACCGCGGTAGACAGCCTGCTGGAAGAGCGCATCAGGCAGGGAAACGAGCGGCTGAAGTCCTTGCTGGGAAGGGCCGCTATTGCCAGCGCCAGGCTCGCCTACCGCTCGTTCAAGAATGCCTTCTACGGAGAGCGTTTCGTACTGCTTAAGGTAATAAAGGGCACTCGTTTGCAGAGGCCCCTGTGGGCCAGCACCGGAACAAAAAACCTGGCTTATAGCGATGTGATGTATGTCGAACCGCTCATCGGGCCGGATACCGTCAACACCATGCCACTAGCTACACTCCAGGCCTTTCTCGACCACGGTCGAGCAGAGCTGACCATCGAGCGAGATGTAGATGAGGCAGAGCAGGTGCTGAAGTCTCTGGCCGCAGCGGGCATCAGCATGGAACAGGTAACGGCAAAACTGCTCGCCGATGGCGTGAATGCCTTCTCCGATTCCTACGAGAAATTGCTCGCCGGAATCGAGGAGAAGAAGTCCAGGGTGCTAGCGGCTGAACGCGGGAGTGCAGTGGCCAGCCTGGGGGAATATGGTTTCGATGTTGAAGAGACTCTGGGAAAACTGGGCAAGGATGATGTGGTGGGGCGTATCTGGCGCAAAGATTACACCGTCTGGAAACAAAGCCCTGATGAGATTACTAATCGGCTCGGCTGGCTCATCGTCACCGACCGGATGCGTGAGCAGGTGCCTGCGCTCGAAGCTTTCGCCAGGGAAGTCCGCGATGCCGGTTTCTGCCATGTTGTCCTTTTGGGCATGGGCGGGAGCAGCCTGGGTGCTGAGACCCTCAGACAGACCTTCGGCACTGCAAGGGGCTACCTCCGGCTGATTGTCCTGGATTCCACCGTACCGGACGCAATCAACGCAGTGGTGGAGACCATCGACCCGGCGCATACGCTGTTCCTGGTCTCCTCGAAGTCCGGCACTACTACCGAGCCGATGCTCCTTTTCAGCTACTTCTGGAAACTGGTGGAGTCAGCGGCGGGAAAAACCAGGGGAGCCGGGCAAAATTTTGTGGCTATCACCGACCCCGGCACACCTCTGGCTGCCCTTGCCGAAAAGGAGGGTTTCAGGCGCACGTTCCTGAATCCGCCGGATATCGGCGGGAGGTACTCCGTCCTGTCCTGCTTCGGCCTGGCGCCAGCGGCGCTGACTGGCATCAATATCAAGCTCCTCCTGGAAAAAGCGGATGAGATGCGGGAGGGGTGCGCTTCCTGTGTCTCGGTCCATAATAACCCTGCCTCATGGCTGGGGGCGCTTATCGGGACCATGTCAAAAAAGGGACGAGATAAGCTCACACTGCTTACCTCGCCCGCTATCAGCAGCTTCGGACTATGGGTAGAGCAGCTGGTTGCCGAGAGCACGGGCAAAGAGGGCAAGGGTATCATCCCGGTTGTCGGCGAACCTCCGATGGAACCTTCCTCATACGGGGATGACAGGTTCTTTGTTTGCCTCCGCCTTGAGGGCGACGATAATGTCGTCCTTGATAAAGCCGTTGACGGACTTAAGTCGGCTGGACAGCCGGTCGTAGTCCAGAAGCTGAAGGATAAATACGACCTGGGAGCGGAGTTCTTCCGCTGGGAGTTCGCCACAGCGGTCGCCGGAGCAGTCCTCGGTGTGCATCCCTTCAATCAGCCCGACGTGCAAAAGTCAAAAGATGTCACCGACCGCCTGTTGCAGGAGTTTAGCGAATCGAAACGATTTTCGCAGGCAGAGACCACCGGTTCATTAGCTGACCTGCTGGCAAATGCGGACAAAGGCAAATATCTCGCCATAATGGCTTACATCCGCGAAACGACCGAGGCGGATGAAGCGCTGGCAGACTTTCGTCACAAAATAGTGGAACGTTATCACATCGCGACCACACTCGGTTACGGGCCCCGTTTCCTGCATTCCAGCGGGCAATTGCACAAGGGCGGACCCGGTACGGGGCTTTTCCTCCAGTTGACCACAGACCACGAGAGGGACATACCAGTCCCCGGCAAGCCATACACCTTCGGCGTGGTAGCTGATGCTCAGGCGCTGGGAGACCTCGAAGCGCTGAAAGCGCTCGGACGCAAGGTTGTGCGGATTCATCTTGCCCGCGGAAACGCGGAATCAATCGGTAAGCTGCTCGGGGAACCCGCGTTGCAGCAACAGGAGTAGATATGGAAATGGGAATGATTGGCCTGGGGCGCATGGGCGGTAACATGACACGGCGTCTTGTGAGTGGCGGCCACAGGGTGGTAGCCTATGACCCTCTAAAGGCAACCGTGGAAGAGGTTGTGGCGGAAGGCGCGATTGGCGCTACTTCGATTCCAGACCTGGCGAAAAAGCTTGCCAAACCGCGCATTGTCTGGCTCATGGTTCCCGCCGGCGAATCTTCAGAACGAGCTGTCAGTGCCCTGACGGCAGAGCTATCCAGAGGAGACATAATCATTGACGGTGGAAACGCCAACTACAAAGACAGTATGCGGCGGGCGGCGGCGCTGTCCCAGAAAGGCATTATATTCCTTGATGCAGGAGTCAGCGGGGGGCTCTGGGGATTGGAAGAAGGTTATTGTCTAATGGTCGGCGGCGATGAGTCCGCCTTTCGCAGGGTAGAGCCGCTTTTGAAGACATTGGCCCCGTCACCGGAGAAGGGTTACGGTCATGTAGGCCCGAGTGGGGCGGGACATTTCGTCAAGATGGTACACAACGGAATCGAATATGCCCTTATGGAGTCCTACGCTGAAGGATTCGAGATGATGAAAGCGAAGAGTGACTTCAGCTTCGACTTGCACCAGGTGGCCGAAATATGGCGCTACGGCAGTGTGGTTCGCTCCTGGCTTCTCGATTTGACAGCCAGGGCCTTGGAGGAAGACACTGAGCTTTCGGATGTAGGCTCTTACGTAGGAGATTCAGGTGAAGGGAGATGGATGGTGCAGGAGTCCGTAGAGCTGGCCGTGCCATTGCCAGCTATAACGCAATCGCTCCAGGCGCGGTTCCGCTCTCGACAGGAGCAGCCATTCGCCGGGAAACTGCTTGCGGCTCTTCGCAACCAGTTCGGCGGACACGTGGTGAAAAAAGTCAAAACTTAAAGGTTTTAGCTGTGGTTTTGTCCGCCTGAGGCGGATGACCTTTGACTTTTGAGTTATTATGCCGAGCATAAAAATCTTCCCGTACCCGTTCGCCCCCGTATCAAGTACCCTTCGGCTTCGCTCCTGCCTACGCACAAGGCTACGGCGGGCAGGCAGGGCAGGCTGGGGCAGGCTCTGAGCTTGTCGAAGGATGGTTCGACAGGCCTGTCCTGATCCCGGTCGAAGGGCTCACCACGAACGGTTTTAATGGGAAGTTTTAAGCGCTCTACGTAATAAAGGAGATGTTTCGTATGTTTGCTGTCGGAGTGCTCCGCGGGAAGCCCGGCGTTCACAGCTTTGAACTGCCCGTGCCCGAAATCAAGCAGCCTGACGACGTGCTGATTCGGGTCAAGGAGGTCGGCGTGGACGGCACCGACCTCAACATGGTGAAGTATGGCTTGCAGGATATAGCTGAGGGCCGCGATGAAATGGCAATGGGCCATGAGGTAGTGGGCATTGTTGAAGAAGTCGGCAGAGGGGTGAAATCACTCGTTCCCGGTGACATAGTGGCGGTGACAGTGCGCAGGGGTTGCGGGAAGTGCCATCCCTGCCTGCATAACCAGAGTGACATGTGCATGACCGGCCTTTATACCGAGCGGGGCATCCACAAGCTGGACGGTTTCCTGACCCCTTTTGCTGTTGAAAGGGAACAGTATATTGTCAAAGTGCCTGAGCCGTTGAAGAAGCTAGCGGTGTTCAGTGAGCCTCTAAGCATCGCCGAAAAGGGCATCGAGCAGATACGGCTCATCCAGTCACGCCTTCCCTGGTCATGTCCGCATCCGGAACATACTTTTCTTTCTCCTGAGTGGGGCAAGTGCAAGACGGCGCTGGTGATTGGGGCGGGGCCGCTGGGACTGCTTGCTACCGCCCTGATAAGACTGTCCAAAGCGTATACCTTCAACGCTGACATTGTGCCCGATGACAGCCCGAAGGCGAATCTCGTGAAAAGCCTCCGGGCCAAATATATTGATTCGAATGCTATGACTCCAGTGCAGGTCGTCGAGAAATGTTGCGCTCCCACAGGCATGCTGAACATAATATTCGAGGCCGCCGGGGCCGCTGAGCCTGCTATCAGGCTGATACCTTACATGTCGCGCAGCAGCATCTGCGTAGGGACTGGAATCCCTCGCGGCGATATTAAGATTGAGCTCGATGCGGCTGAACTGGTGCGCCAGGTGGTGCGTTTCAACCAGGTGATTGTGGGCAGCGTGAACTCGAACCGCAGCCATTTCGAGATGGCCTTGAGAGATATGGGGCAGGTCAATTCGAGCTTCAATGGTATCCTTGACAGGATGATAACCCACCGTTTTCGCATCGAGGACTACCAGCAGGCATTTGACCTCACTGACCCGAATCACATAAAGACAGTAATTGAAGTAGAGCCGTGGGAGTAACGGCCTTAACTAACAGACATGTGTCAGTTTACTCATAAGTTGTTACCGCTCCTTTGCCATGTGCGTTACGTGTCCACTACCTCAGACTAATAGTGAGAACACATACCTTATGCTCTTCCTTCCAAATCACGCGCCTTTGGGCATCCTTCACTCTGCAACGGTAAGCCCCTGTTCTACGCTCTCAAAAAATTGGGTATTTACAGAAACACTAAAGAGTGTTAGTATATACGTCAATTGTGTGTCCGAATGCAGGATACGACCTTTGAAAAGATGGGCGGCAGGGTTAGTTGGGTCGAAATCTCTCGGCGGAATCGTTAAATTCTCCGCCTTTGGCGGACTTGCAGAGCAGGCAAAGACTGGCTACGTCCGGGATGGGCAGGTGGTTGCTGGGTCTGGGTGTAATTTTTGCTTTGCTTGCCACAGCCTCCTATCTCAATGTCAGCAGCTCCCAGTTCGATTTTGTAGCTGGTTCGTCCATTGAAAACGAGGCAGGAGCGCCCGGCAAGACGTCCGCTGAAAAAGTGCTGCGCGTCCCTTACCTCAACCAGGGACTGACTAACTGGTGCTATCACTATGCGTTAAGCATGGTGCTTCAATACAACGGCAAGAATGTTACTGCCCGGCAGATAGGTGAAGCCCACAATCATGGTCCGCAGCGCGCCATGAGCCTGCTTGACCTTATCCTCGGCTGGGTGAATGCCTACGTGGCGCAGTGGCCGGAGCTCTCCGTGGAGCAGCGCCTCGGGACCGGCACCTTCGAATACTATAAATCGCAAATCGATGCCTCTGTGCCGGAGCCTGTCATTGTCTCCTCTTATGGTTTGCCCGGCCATACCCTCGTGGTCGTAGGATACGCTATAGAAGATGACGAGTTCTACCTCTACGTGCACGACCCCAGCGGATTCCTTACCGAATCGACCTGGAAGACGGGCCGGAAGGCCTTCGCCAAAGTCTCCTGGGAGCAGTTTTCCAGATTTAACTGGGTGCGGCTGGTCGTCCGGCAGAAGGCTGCTTGATTTCAGGCCTCTCCTTTCACGAAAGACATAGACCAGGCACAAAAAACAAGGCGTGCAAAAGGGACGAAGCCTCCGTCTAAATGTCATTGCGAATCCTTCCGCAGAAGGATGAAGCAATCTCAACGTCTGCCTCGTGAGGAACCAACGGTCTTTTTACGATTACGGTAGAGATTGCTTCGCTGGCCTTTGACCGCTCGCAATGACGTTTTTGCCTCCATGTTTCTTCACCTTCCTTCATCCGCTATAATTAGTGTAGTGTCTCAGTAACACCTTAACAGTGTGTCATTCCGTACTTGATACGGAATCCAGGTGGGGTAGTGATACTGGATTCCCGCCTTCGCGGGAATGACAATATGCGTGCGATGATTGTAAAGTAATCTCTGGGACACCACACTAGCTATTAGCTTTTAGCCCTCCCCATTACCCAATGCTAACTGCTAACTACTGATAGATTAAACGGAAGGGGGAAGTTATGAAAATCCCTGAGCAATACGATATAGCAGTCGTGGGGGGAGGAATCGCCGGGCTTTACTGCTGCCTGTACGCTCCTCCGGGAAAGAGGGTAGCCCTTTTCGAGGCAACCGGGCGAATCGGGGGGAAGGTTGAAACCGCTCCCCTGGAAGGATTCCAGGCTGAATGGGGTTCGATGAGGTTCGACCCTTCCAGGCAGCCTGTGATTGGCAGGCTCATCGAAGAGCTGCGACTGGAGACGGAGCCGTTTCCCGAATATAGCTCCCCTCCGGTGACGGAAAGACGGACAACGTACAACCTGGATGAAAGCGAAAGGAATCTGAATGCCCTCGAATTGTTCACTCTGGGTATCGGCAGGATACTGAACAAGTCGGAGGCGGAGCTTATGGCTGCCTCTGAGGAAGAGCTGGAGCGCCTGAGGCGCAACGGGAAGCACAAGAATAGCTACCTGTGGGAGCAGGGGCTGTGGAATGCGTTCTGCGATGTGCTCAGCTACGACGCCATAAAGTATATCATGGCTGACGGCAGCTTCTTCCACGGAATCCATGAGAATCCGGGCGTCTCCGGCACGATGATAATCTGGGTGAAAATGCTTCAAATGAGCCAGTTCCTGAAGGGAATCAAGGGCGGTATGCAGAATATCACCGACAGAATGCTCGAAAGGGTGAAAAACAAGGGGGTGGCGGTCTACACCGGCCACTGTTTGCAGTCCCTCAGCCCTGCCGGTGAGGGAAGAGTGACCCTGGCCTTCAATACCGGTGAATTCACTGCCAGGCATGTCATTCTCGCTATGCCGTCGCGGCCGCTCAAGGCAATCAGGGGACTTCCGGAAGGCATCAGGCCGTTGCTCGATACAGTGATAGAATACCCTTTGACCAAATGTTTCTTCGTGGTGAAGAAGCCGTGGTGGGATGAGGATATTCCCAATAAGGGTGTCGAGGCCTTTCCGGCCAGGGAGCTACATTATTATAGGAAGGGCACAAAGGGAATGGTGATGCTCTATGCCGACCGGCCCAGCATGAGCTTCTGGAGCAGGTACGTCAATGCCGGGCGACATGACCGGGCAGAGATAGGCGGCGGTAAGCGGTTGCCCCTGGCGTTCGCGGAAAGAATGGATATCAGTCCTGAGAACATCCTGGCTTTCGGCATCAGGGACTGGGCGAGAGAGCCTTATGGCGCCGGCGTTCACCTTTGGAAGGCTGGAGTCCAGGGCTGGAAGGTGAGCGAGCAGCTTGCAGCCTTCTCTCTGGACGATGGTTCCCCAAGGAATGCGCACATCTGCGGAGAGGCGTTCTCGGACTACCAGGGGTTTATGGAAGGCGCGGTGCGCTCCGCTCAAAACGTGCTTGCCAGGGTATCGGACTAAAGGCGAAGCCTCTCTTTACATAATCATTGAAACGAATATTTGTTTTGCCGTGGAAACAAATAATATTCGAGCCTGAGTTTTTTGTTTTGCCGTGGAAACAAATGGTTTTTTGAAGCTAATATTTGTTTCTCATGCGTAAATAATTAAAAATAGAAAACAAATACCAGCCGGGGGTTCCCGCCAGAATATAATAGCACAACAGTTCTTCATTTGTCGAGCGATTTTTGTCGTGAAAGTTAGCAAAGAAGCAAGCGTAGGGTGGGTGGAGCGCAGCGCAACCCACCCCCTCCGTCACTTTACATAAGTTATCCGCAAAAC
>JACPPQ010000058.1 GCA_016190925.1 Chloroflexota bacterium
ATACAAATATTCGTTTTTCTGGTTATGTCAAGTGGAGGCTAAAACGGACCGGCGGAAATATTCGTTTTGATTCGTTTTTGATGTCCGTTATGTAAAATGGAAGCTAAAAGAGGGAAGGCGAAATATTCGTTTTTTGCGTAAGTTATGTAAAGTTACGAAATTTGAAGCTAACTTAAGGAAATCCAATTACCTTGATGGTGGGCGGTACTGTACGATAGACAGACCCAGGACGTTTGAGATGGGGTTCAATCTGATATGATATCCGCGGTCGGGCGAGGGGTATCATTAGCTCATGAAATCAGCAACTGGAATTTTGGACCAAGATTTTAATCATTGCCATAATATAGTGTAGTGTACCAGTAAAACCTTAACAATGTCTGTCATTCCGTACCCCGTATCTGGGTACGGGGCAAGCTTTGATACGGAATCCAGGCGGGCATGAGGCTAGATTCCAGCCTTCGCTGGAATGACAATACGTGTATATTTATTGTATAGTTTTCTCTGAAACACTACAATTAGGTATGGTAATTCATCGTCATATAGAACTATTCTCTGCCTGAAATCTCCCCCATGACCACAGTATAAATGGCAATTATCGACGTTAATGCAAAGTATGGCACAATTACGCAAATAGTCTGTGCCTCCGTATTCCAGCGGTTTTTTGTGATGTGGCTCCCAAGCTCCCCAGGCATCATCACGTCCACGATTGTCCCAACTTAGTTTCTTCCCGCAATATGCACACCTTCCTCCTTGCCGCTCCCAAGCCTGTTCCACAATGTAATAAGGAAAGCCCATCCTTCACACTCCTACTACTGGACACAGCGTTTTTATCCAACTGTTTGGAGACTCCAAGTCTGGTGGTAATCTATGCGCCCAGCTTGGCCTTCGCTTCCTTCCACGGGATAGTCTTTCCCTCTTTAACCTCTTTGATGCTGCGACGTAGCTGCTCAACGGCTTTATCATCGCTGAGAATCTCCAGTGTTTCCAGGATAGCTTGATAGTCTTCCCATGTCATGATTGCCAGGACCGGTTTTCCCCTGCGGGTCACTGCTACCGTTGCTGAGCTATCTCCCAACTCTTCTGGTAGCTTCGTTAATTTCCTGCGTGCGTCTACTGTGGTAAGCTCCTTAGTTTCTCTTGTAGTAGTCATCTTCACCCTCCTATATCAGCCCCCGTTGTACGAGGCGCTCGGCCAGGGCATATACGTCCCGACGGCTGCCTTCTTTTCGGATACCCACAAGATATATCAATACCCTTTTCCCCTTATCGTCAATCCCGTACACCACACGATACCGTTGTCCGGCAGTTCGTATACTCATGAGTCCTGCCAGCCAACCCCTGAGTGGTTTCCCCTGCTTTTCCGGTTCTTCTGTCAGGGTATCAACGCGTCGTATTATGGCAGTGCGGGTGCGCCGGTCGGCAATGGCCTCCAGCGCTTCCAAAGCTGTCGGTGTAATTTCAATCTGGTAGGCCATCGCCTTCCTTTCAATGTTCAACCATAAGTGTACATGTTATTGTACATATTGTCAACATAGACGATGCGTTTTGAGAGGGTCGAAACAGAAGAGAAAACCAGGGTTATTAAACCCAATCCCGGTTTTCTTTAATAAGGAGCGGAGCTATTAAAGGAGGGTTTAATAATAGAGTTCGTGTTTCGTTCGGAAAAGGTTCCGAAAAAGTTCACAAAATGAGCACTGGGCGGTACTGTACGATAGACAGAACTTTTAGACTGTCTTTCATGCTCGTGCTGACCTTGGGAATTGCCACGCTATCGAGCATGTAATCGCATCACCTACCCGCTTATGTTGCGCTTGACATTATTAGTGCGATGCGCTATTATCGGTCGAGGTGATAAAATCGTTTGCTGATGCCGATACCAAGGCTGTCTTTCGGGGGCAACGCGCCCAGCGCCTCCCAACTCAGTTACTGCGCCCGGCCCTGCGAAAGCTTCTCGTTCTTGATGCTGCCGACGCTCTTGTCGACCTCCGGATACCGCCCGGCAACCGACTTGAGAAACTTAAGGGCGACCGGTCCGGACGGTACAGTATTCGAATCAACGACCAATGGCGCGTCTGCTTCGAGTGGCGTGGTGATGACGCATATTTAGTGGAGATAACCGACTATCATTAGGAATCGAGGAAATTATGACCGAACGTGTTGTTCCGCCAATCCATCCGGGTGAGATTCTGATTGAGGAGTTCCTGAAGTCGCAGGGCATTACCCAATACAGGCTGGCGAAAGACATCAACGTGGACCCGAGACGAATCAACGAAATCATCCTTGGGAAGCGGGCAATAACAGCCGATACGGCCCTGCGCCTTTCGCGTTACTTTGGGACATCCGAGCGCTTCTGGATGAACTTGCAGTCTCGGTATGACCTGGAGATAAAGAGGGAACAACTTGGTGACCGGTTGAGTAAAGAAGTGAAGGTATTGGCGAGAATGTCGTAAAAGCAATTCCGCCCGCCAGAGGCGGGCAGGGCGTTGACCCCCGTATCAAGTACCCTTCGGCTTCGCTCCTGCCTACGCACAAGGCTACGGCGGGCAGGCAGGGCAGGCTCTGCGCCCCTCTTTCACTAAAGTTACGGAGGGCAAGCAGGCTCAGAGCGTCTTTAACAACTGTAAGTCGATGGTGATGGTCAAACTTCAAGAGATAGGCAAGAACTCCCTGTGGTCTCTGCCACAAGGGAATTGCTTGTAACGCGGGGGCAGGGCTTGCCCCTGTCGCCCCTAGCCTGGCGCGCCACGCTTCCTTCTGCTGCTGATTATTACACCAAAGACAGCCGTAAACACCGCAGCCAGCACGATGCCCAGAAGCATCCAGTCGACATTCTCCGGCGGGGCCTCCGGGGCAGCGGCAGGGGTTGGCTCTAATCCAGGAGCTGGCGATGGCGCAGGCGGAGCTGGCATTATTGGTGCAGGAACCAGCGTGGGTGAAGGCGCCGGGGCTGGCGTCAGCACGGGCACCGGCGGCGGTAGCGATACCGGCTCCGGCGTTACCGTCGGTGTTGGCGCAGGCGTAGCAGCAGGTGCTGTGGCTGGCGCAGGTACAGGAGTCGGTATTGCTGTCTGAGCCGGAGAGGGCGCAGGCGTCACCACGGGCGCTGGAGCTACCGGTTCGGGCGCCAGCAATGCAAAGTCTGTGAAGTGCGTCACATTAGTCGAGACAGTTCTGGCAACCAGGTCTACCGCACTTTCCAACTTTTGCCACTGTTGCCCGTCCCGGAATGCAATGAATAATTTGTCCGCCTTGACTCCTTCAGGCAGGCTTGCCGGGTCGAACTTGATTGCCAGCGTGATGTAGGGTGTAAACCTGGCACCATCAGGCCCCAGACTGTAAGCGACGAGAACGGCGTGTCCGGCTGGCGCTTCGGGTGGCGCAGATATTCTACTGGCGGACATGTTGCGCACAGGGGCGCCATTGGCATCGAATAGCCTGGCGCCGGAGCGAATGCTCAGGGTAGCCGCGCCGTCAGTGGTGGTTAGCCTGGCGTTCCCCAGCACCGTGCCGGAGAAGTCCGCCACCGGCGTCACTCCGTTAAATCCGTTTACTGTAACCGAACTGGCGAAGCCTCCACCACCGCCGCCACCGCCACCACCACTACCAGGCGCAGGGGGAGGGGGAGGAGGAGGGGCAAGAGGCTGGGCTATCAGCGCAAACGTGCCGGAAGTAGCTGTTTGTGCCGTCACAGTGTGTAAATTGGTGTCAACTGTGGAAGCCAGATTTTGCCAGGCGGCTCCATCCCAGAAAACGATTCTTAGACTTGACTCATCCAGAGGGGAAAGAAGCCCTTGCAGCGAATAAGCCATGCTGAGACGCATCGGCGGGTTAAAGGTCACTCCGGCAGGCTGCAACTGAAAAGCACGCAATATGAGAGTGCCCGGCGGCGGCATTTGCGATGGTGTGACGCTGTCGCCGGAGAGAAGCTGGACTGCACTGCCACCGGCGCCGGTCAAAACGACGCCCCCGTCTAGCGCCATGACCACTTTATCATCCTGGCTTCTCAGTTCAACTTCCTTCACCACCCTGTTATGCTGGTCTACTTTCAACTTGATATCGCTGTCGAGCCCGGTGAGCTGCACGTCCCTCACAACTCTCAAAATTCCCCAGGCGCCATTGTAGAAGTGGGAAGGAGAGAGGTCACGGTAGAGATAATCGCCGAGAATCCCAAATTCGCCACCAGCGCCACCGTCAGGCACGATGTCAAAGTGGTTGGTGGGGCCGTGGCCCTCCTGGCTGCCAACCCATTGCGATAGAGGATTGCTCCCTATGGCCGTGGAATCATTTGTGTAGGGTTCTCTCTGCCAGACATGTCCATGCAGGGTGAAGACATTATTTCTGGTATGACCGCCCGGTTTGAGCACCCGTAATCTGATGGGGGTGCCAGCGCTGGCAATGAACACCGGTGTTACCGGGTCGCTCCCTATAAGGCTGTTGGACAAAACGTTAGTGAAATCAAAGCCTATGACGGCTTCTTCAGAAGCGTCCGGTGGAATCCCAAGCCTGAACCACATCGGCTCAGCGCGGTAGTTGACCGCTTTCTGTCCGCTGTCCTCGGAATCGTCCTCACCGCCGATATTCGGCAGCGCGTCATTGTTGCCCAATCTGAGGTTGACATCGTCCTGAAAAATAAGGGTAAAGTCGCGGAAGGATGTTCCGTCAGATTTAGTCACGGTGGCCGAAGCGCGGCTCTCGGCATCCTCTACCCAGGTTGACCCCTGCGGCTCGATGATGAGCGCACCGACGGCTCCTTTGCTGCTGTGCTTCAGCTTGTCGGAGGACATCAGATTGGCGGCCCCGAACTCGATGGGGGTGGCAACCAGATTACCGTTAACCAGCTTGATATCACCAGCGTACCACTGGTATTCTCGAACACCTCCCGGAGCTACCGTCCCTGCCGTGTTTTTGCCAACGTTCGCTCCTTCACTGCTGCTGATGCTGTAGGCTACCAGTTGGGGACGCAGACCGACCTGGCCGGACGGCTTAATATTGTTAGCGTTGAAGCCGACGATGACCGGTGGCATCAGGTTGGAGCCTTCGAGGTCAGTGAGCGCAGCCGGAAGACGATTACGGAGGGTAAGGATGATGCGCTCCCCGGCGGCAGCGCGGAGAATGAGCGGCTCGATGGGGACACCGGGTTTCAGCTTGCCCTGGGCATCGAGGTCTTCCGTCCTGACATAGAGAATGGCCGTCGGGTCATGCAACGGCCCGCCGTTGACCGTCCGCGGGTTATAGACCAGCGTCCCGCCGGGCAGGGCGTCCTGGGCAGCAACCGCAGTGACATCGAATGTTCTCACCGGCGTACCGGCCGGCGCCAGGCCGATGAAGGCATTCCGATTATTTATGGCAAGTCCTTCCTGGCCTATGGGATTATTGGGCAGCGGCAGAAGGTCGTTGCGCAGTTTGGCATAGGAGCGGAGTATGCCCCAATTACCATTCCATAATCCGTCAACAGAGGAGGAAGCTGAATAAAGGAAATCAGCCACATCTGTCTGCCCGGGGTCAGGAGGGATAACGGTATCCAGGATGAACTGTTCCGATATGCCCATCATCTGGGAATTGCGCCAGCCGGAATTGGGGCTGGCATACTCCTGGAGCCATTTCAAGCCATGGATGCTGAAGTTGTGCCCTTCCTCCGTTGCCCCAACCTGTATCCTGAACCGCACTTTGTCATTGATGTAAGCGCGCGGCATGGGGGTAAAGGGGTCGCCGGGGCCGACATCAGCCGTGAGCGGGGGATATACGGCCGGCTGCGAATTCAATCTAGCATTGGCCCGTGTCAAATTCGATGACAGAGCCAGGGAAAGGTCGCCGGCGGCACCCACCGCCTGGAGTCCCGTCGACGGGTCAAATACACGCAGTCCAAGGGGTTCATTGCGGTAGTTGATGGAAAACGTTCCAACGTCAGCCGCTGAAACTGCTTCGGGAACAGGGGGCGGGCCGATAGCTCCCGCCACGTCTGGAATGGGATTGGCAGTAGTGCCACCGCGTCCTTCCCGGTAGGCAAGCTGGAAGTCCGCGAACTCGAAGTAGAACTCCCGGTAGCTATCCGCCGGGTCCTGCGTGAGGATGTCAACCCGCCAACCGGTAGGGCCGCCATCCGTCAGTCCCGTCCCGATGCTCCGTGGTTGCACTGCGTGCCCTCCGTGAACATGCCCCGTCTCCGAATCGCGCCATTGGGAGCCAAGCGGCTCAGTGAGAAGGCTTCCGTACAAACCTACCTGCTGCACTGTGGACGGACCGAAGTGGTCATGGGTAAAGGAGTTTCCCATTATACGCTCCTGGCCGGCATTGTTCACCAGGGGGTCGACATACCAGCGCGAGATATTGGTGCGAGCGCCGCGCCAGTCCTCGCCGTTGGGGCCGGTAGCGCCAAAGAAGGGATGAGTTTGAGGCGTCAGGTCATTAATAGTCATCCCTGCGGGCAGGTCTATGGCCCCGCCACCCGGCTCTTTGATGACCCTGATGCGCTCGCGCACCTCCTCGGGACTGAGAGCGCCGTCTTCGTAGTTGTAACCGTTGGCAGAGCCGTCGGCAGAAAGAACATCGAATTTCACCAGGTGCATGTGCTGACCCACGACATCGGTTTCCGTCAGCACCTGGAAGGCATCCTGTTTGTATCTCATGGGAAGGAGATTGGTGAGGGAGTAATCGATAACATCGCCGGAGTTGCCCCGCATGACGAAAGGCTCAGGCGCTGTGCTTCCCTGCAATAATGCCTGCACATCGCCCCAGAGCGCGGTAATGCGGGACTGGGGGAAGTGCCAGCCCTCTTTGTTTAGAACCATATCGAGCTGGATGTCAGCCGCCCGATATACCCGGTTCGCTGCTATTGCCGTGCCGTTGTCAGTGCGGGCGGGGTCAGCAAAGGGAGCGCCCGGCACCGGGGGCAAGCCATTGGCCTCAAAGCCGCTGGAGGCTGTTACCGGCGTGCCGTCAGGCTTGAAGGCATCATGCCACCGCTGGGCATGGAAGTCCATTGCGGCCTTCTCAGCCGGCGTCCCATCCTCAGGCAAAAATTTAGCTACCACCGTATTGAAATCTGCGGCAAAACTCAGAGGGTCGATGACTTTGGTTGCCGTCCCGCCGATAACCACGTGCCGGGGCAAGCCGCCGTCATTCACCAGGTCCAGGGGAGGGGTGGGCGCGCGATGTCCTGCCACTCCCGGCATGAATAAGGGGAATCCCACGTTGCGGTCAGGCTTGCCGTCAGCATTGGCATCTGGCTCAGTTATGGAAATCTGACCTCCGGGAAGCTGCGGTGTAAGGGTGGAGCCAGCTACTATTACAACTGTGCCCGGCATCGGCGCCATGGGCAGACCCGGGAGAGGGATAATAGCGGGGATGGGCGTGCCAGACTCTATTTCGCCATCGGGCAGGGCACGAGCACCGGGCGGTGGCCGACCATCGGCGCCCAGCACCGTTCCCGCTTCAAAGGTATCATGGACGCGCCATAAGCCCCACATGCCCTGAGCGAAGTGAGGATAGAAGTGACAATGAAAGATAGCGTCTCCGAAGGTCTTGTTGCGGTTGCCTGAGCCGTTGTAGGCTATCTCGTAGGTGTAGCCGCTTCCCGGCCCGATGGCCTGCATATCCAGGTAGTTGGAGTTGTCATCATCAGGGGTAAGGAGCCACTGGTGGGTGTGCAGGTGGTAAATGTGGTGCTCTTTGCCGACAGCAATGTTCCTTATTTTCACACGGTCGTTCATATAGCTGTGATACACGTTGGAGGGGTCGTCAGGGTACAGGGCTTTGGTAGCTTTAGGCCCGGTGACAAGCTGCCCGCTCCCGTTGGTGGTGTTCGCAGGAATGTCCACTATCATAGCGGGGTCGCCCACCACCCATGAGGAAAGAAAGGACTCCTCATACTTGAAATCGACGCCGTGCCACATGGGGCCGACACCCAGGCGGTTGGCCACAATCTCAGCGCCTGCCCCAGCGCTGCCGTAGTTTATGGCAAAGGCATCACGCACGCTGTGCAGCGTCTCAATAAAGGCCGGGTCTTCAAAGATAGGAAATGCCTGGAGGATTTCATTTTCATCGTGAAATACGAGGGTGAACTCTCGGAACGGCTGGTTCCGGTTGGGATAGGCCGGATTCGGAGGGTTCTGTCCCGCAGGGAATGGTCCACGGCCAGGGCCGGTGATAATGGCAGTGAGGTCGGAATGGACGAGCTCGTTGCCGTTGAGGATGTTGAGAATGGGTAGACCGGCGTAGCGGTGACCGGCCGGATAGACCGCATCATAGTTGATGATAGGATGGCCGTCTGTGGTAGTACCCGTGGAAGCCAGCGCCCTCTCAATAGCGGTCACCTGGCTGCGATACCATTCGGAGTTGGCGGGCTCCACGTTTACCGCGCCAAAGAGGCCGAAATTCCAGGAGCTGAGCACGCCGCTGGCGCCATCGGTGGTATTTTGCAAAAGATAAGCGCCTTCCCTGTGAGCGTGCAGGGTATAGGTTGTCTGGCCGCCCGGCGCCGCGAGGCTGCTTTCATTAGCGCCGACATTCGAACCATCGTCGCGGATGCTGTTGACGAGGTGCATTCCCAACACATGGATGCCGGCCGCCCTGGTGGCCGGTTGTCCATCATGGGTCACAGGGTCAAGCAGATTTTGGAAATTGACCTGCAATTTGTCGCCGACATTCATGCGGAGTGTAATAGGACGGGGACGCTTGTCCGGACGGAGCTTCACCTGGCCAGGGGTAAGGACTCCACCTTCGGCCTCAGTCAGGCCGGTGTTTTTGTTGACCACGTCCCTCCTGAGAGCGTAAATCATTCCTCCGGGAGTTGTCGCTCCCAGCCTGTTGTAGATTAGAGGCTGGTCCAGCGCCACCACATTCACAGTGAGTAAACGTCCGTCGATAGAAGCAGGAGTCGTCAGCGCAGAGGGGAAAAGCCGATGCCGCACACTCTCAGCCAGGACACTTCCCGTACTTGCAGGGGGGATAAACATGCCAACTACAGAAGCGATAAACAACAACTCAACGAACCGGGATAATCGTAATTTCCGCATCCACATCCACCTTAACCTAAACTCGATCTTATATAGTCTAGTTTTATTATGCAGGCAAAAGTCACAGCTAAATATTCGTAAGATTACGTATTTTACCTGTGCCGAATCACGTATTCGCTAACCGGCGACCGACAGAAGGTCAAGGATAGCAGGGGCAGCTATTTCCTGCGCCCGATATTATTTTTGTCTTTACAAACCAGAGCGTGCTTGACGGGCGGAGCAAGGAACGAACGAGAGGGCGGTGAAAAAGAGGAAAATCGGTTTTGCATGAATCAGGAAAAGCTACCTCCAACCTTGTCATAGCGTGGCGGCTATGTTATTATACGGGTGAGACGAATATGACCACAGAGAAGGAAAAGGCCCTAGATTTAGCCATCAGCCAGATAGAGAAGCGGTTCGGGGAAGGCTCGGTAATGAAGCTGGGCGCGGTTGCCGATAGACCGCCAATCGAGGTTATTCCTACTGGCTCGCTGGCGCTGGACCTGGCCCTTGGTGTGGGAGGTATCCCCAGGGGACGAATTACGGAGATTTTTGGTCCGGAATCGTCCGGCAAAACTACCTTAGCACAACACATAATTTCGGAGGCACAAAAGAATGGAGGTACTGCTGCCTATATCGATGCCGAGCATGCCCTTGACCCGGCGTATGCCAGCCACTGTGGCGTTAACCTTGATGACCTGCTCATCTCGCAGCCGGACACCGGAGAGCAGGCTCTTGAGATTACAGAGGCGCTGGTCAGAAGCACAGCTGTCGACGTCATAGTAATCGATAGCGTGGCCGCCCTGGTCCCCCGGGCAGAAATCGAGGGGGAAATGGGGGATGCGCACGTAGGTCTGCAAGCCCGCCTGATGTCTCAAGCTCTGAGAAAACTGGCAGCGGCAATCGGGAGGACGGGGACCGCGGTAGTGTTCATCAACCAGTTAAGAGAAAAGGTCGGCATCGTGTTCGGCAATCCCGAGGTTACACCTGGCGGCCGGGCTTTGAAGTTCTATAGCTCGGTCAGAATAGATTTAAGGCGTGTCGAGACCATCACCGCAAGCAACAGGGCAATAGGCAGTCATGTTAAGGCTAAGGTAGTTAAAAACAAGGTCGCCCCTCCTTTTAAAATCGCTGAGTTCGACATAATGTTCGACCACGGCATAAGCACGGAGGGTAACATAATAGACCTGGGGGTAGAGTCGGGGCTGGTGAAGAAATCTGGAGCCTTCTTCTCCTACGGGGACATTCGTCTGGGGCAGGGCCGGGAAAATGCCAGGGAATTCCTGAGGCAGAATCCCGAACTTGCCAGCGAACTGGAGAAGCAGATTAGAGCTTCAGCCGTCACCGCCCATAGCAGTAGCTCTCCGTCCGATGAATGAGGTCTCCCTCACTCAGAGGTAGAGAGCACAATCAACAGAATAGGGCTTTTGACAAGGCTGAGACTTTAATCTCAGCCTTTTGTGTTTTTTAGAATGAGTTATCCAGCGAGTGGCGACCTCACCCCCCTTGCCCCCTCTCCGCACACAGAAGGGGAGAAGGAAGAGGGATGGGTTGGATGAAAGGGATAAAGATTGCCGCGCCTCCGCCTTTGGCGGATGGCTCGTAATGACAATTTATTTTGTGTTTTTTAAGAAGAAAGCCACTCACCTTTCCGCCTGAGGCGGACCCCCGCAAGGGGAGAGGAAAAGACGAAGAGGCTTTTAGGGGAATGAGCAAAATCACTGCCATACGCGCTGGTAGAGGCCGCAGGGTCAGGATTTGCCTGGACGGCAGGCAGGCCTTAGGGTTGGAGGCTGAGGTAGCAGCAAAGCACGGTTTACAGGTGGGACAGGAGCTATCGGAAAAACGGATGGAAGAACTGACCCATTCCAACAGTTTTCAACGCTGCCTCAACGCTGCCACCCGTTACCTTGGCTACCGGCCACGCAGTGAATCCGAACTGAGGGACAGGCTCCACCGCCGTGGTTTTGATGATGGCGACATAGATAACGTAATAAACAGGCTAAAGGAGCAAGGACTGGTCGATGACCGGGCTTTTGCCGAGTTCTGGAAAGAAAACCGGCAGGAGTTCAGCCCGCGCAGCCAGCGGCTGACCGGACTGGAGTTGAGGCAAAAGGGAATAGAACCAGACATCATAAAACAGATGGTAGATACGGTTGACGATACTGAAAACGCGTACCGTGCGGCCCTGAGCAAAGCCCGCAGTTTGTCTCAGTACGACTACCAGGGCTTCAGCCGACGGCTGGGCGGATACCTCAAGCGGCGAGGCTTCAGCTACGCAGTGGTTGACCATACCATCGAACGATTGTGGCGGGAAAATGAAACCTTTTCTAAAGAAAGATGAGCTTACCACATTTTCGTGGAAACCAATGATGGGGGTTGTCTTGTATCCGGCTCTTTTTTCTTCAACAGTGAATCCGGGGAAAGTGACTGACCAATCCCCGTCTAACTAAATGTAGCGATATAAATGTTTGCGCATACACTTGTAGCGGCACGGCATGCCGTGCCTGGGCGGGCGGGTTCGAAACCCGCCCCTACGAGATTATGCAATAATTAAGGACGTTGCATATAAACATGGAGGTGAAATAGTGGAAGGACTAGGAACGCCGGTGATATTAGCTATCTTCTTCAGCTTTGTCATCGGCGCAATATTCGGCACTATGGCTGCCTTTCTTTCCCGTCGGGTGCTGTTCAACCGGCAGATACGCCTTGCCGAAAGAAAAGCATCCAGATTGGTAGCTGAATCAAGGGAAGAAGCAAAGAATGTACTCCAGGTGGCAAAAGATGAGGCCGACAAGCTGATGTCAGTGGCGGAAACGGAACTGAAGGAGCGACGCGGCGAGCTGCAGCGCCAGGAAAACCGGCTGACACAAAAGATTGAGAGTTTCGACCGCAAACTGGAAACTTTGGACCAGCGTGAGCGCAACCTGACCAGCAAAGAGAAGGAAGCAGAGAATGTGCGCGCACACCTCGAAGAGTTAAAGGACAAGCAACTGAAGCAGCTGGAGCTTATCTCAGGCATGACCACCGCGGATGCCAAGCAAGAACTGATTCAAAACATGGAAGCAGAGATGCAGCAGGAGGCATCTCGGCGTCTGCGGAAGTGGGAAATCCGGCTGAAAGAGGATGCGGACAAGAAGACGCAAGAAATTCTGGCGCAAGCAATTCAGCGCTGCGCGTCAGACATTGCCTCGGAGACCACCGTGTCCACCGTTCCTCTTCCTAACGACGAGATGAAGGGGCGATTGATTGGACGCGAGGGGCGCAATATCCGTGCCCTGGAACAGGCTACCGGAGTCGACCTGATAATCGACGATACACCGGGCACGGTGACGCTATCCAGCTTCGAGCCGGTACGGCGGGAGGTAGCACGGCTGGCGCTAGAAAAACTTATCCTCGATGGCCGTATCCATCCTGCCCGCATAGAGGAGATAGTCAACAAGACTAAAGAGGAAGTAGACGCTACCATCTTCACAGCAGGCGAGCAGGCGGCTTTCCAGGTAGGAGTGCACGGGCTGCGTCCGGAGCTGATAAAGATGCTCGGACGTCTGAAGTACCGCACCAGCTACGGGCAAAACGTGCTGCAACACAGCCTTGAAGTAGCGCATCTGGCCGGCATGATTGCCGCCGAACTGGGCGCAAACGTGGCGATAGCCAAGAAAGCGGGCCTGCTGCACGATATCGGCAAGGCGGTGGACCGTGAGGTAGAAGGCACGCATGCCGCCATCGGGGCTGACCTGGTCAAACAGTGGGACAAGTCCCCCGAGGTAATCCAGGGCGTCGGCGAGCACCATGGCGAGACCGATTCTACCAGCTTCTGGGGCTTCATTATCTCAGCAGCCGATGCCATCAGCGGCGCCAGGCCGGGAGCACGGCGCGAGTCTCTGGAGAACTACCTGAAGCGTCTTACCGCACTGGAGGAAATCGCCGACAGCTTCAAGGGGGTCGAGAAGTCCTTCGCCATACAGGCGGGCCGCGAAATCCGCATACTGGTCAAGCCGGAGCAGGTTGACGACCTGTCAGCAATGAGGCTGGCACGAGATATAGTCAAGAAAATCGAGGAGGGGCTGACATATCCCGGCCAGATTAAGGTTACAGTAATCAGGGAAACCAGGGCGGTGGACTTTGCGAAGTAGGCAAAAAATGTCATTGCGAGACTAGAGGGTGTCCGAACGAAAGGTGGCACTCGCCTCAGGCGAGTGCCTGCCTGTGCAAGGGCTTGCAGGCACGGAGGCCTGCAACACCATCGCTGATAACCTGTTTCGGACAGCCTCGGTGAAGCAATCTCATCCGAAGCCTGAAAATAGCGTCCGGACTTTAGAAGTCTATGAACGAGATTGCTTTGGGCTTCGCCCTCGCAAGGACAAGGGACTAGCGCCTGGTTATATAAATTAGCCAATTGATGTTTGCCCTTCGACAGGCTCAGGGTGAACGGATATTGAGATTACTTATTAGTAGGGTTGCTTTTGCAACAAAGCACTAGAATAGGCAGGAACATGCAGATACTGGCAGTAGGAGACGTCATAGGCAGGCCGGGGAGGGCAGCGCTGCAAAAGCTCTTGTCCGGACTGCGAGAACAGTACAAGGTTGACATGGCAATCGTCAATTCCGAGAATGCTGCCGGCGGCTTCGGGTTAACCCTGAGCACCGCCGAGGAGCTATTCGATGCCGGGGCTGACGTCCTTACCTCCGGGAACCATATCTGGGCGCAGAAGGAAATTATTCCCTACCTCGATGGGGAACTGCCCATCCTGCGCCCGCTGAACTATCCCCCGGGAGTGCCCGGCAGGGGCTACCTGATAAAAGGCCGGGTAATGGTGGTCAACCTCATCGGAAGGACATTCATCGGCAACTTCGACTGCCCTTTCCGCGCTATGGACGGGCTTCTATCAGAAGTTAAACCTCTGTCGCCTGTAATCATCGTCGATTTCCATGCGGAGGCGACCTCGGAGAAGGTGGCGATGGGGCGTTACCTGGATGGCAGGGTCAGCGCAGTCCTGGGCACGCATACCCACGTAGGAACAATCGATGCGAAGTTGCTCCCCGGAGGCACCGCCTACGTCACGGATATCGGTATGACCGGCCCCGTGGACTCCGTCATCGGCGACGACGTAGGCGCAGTGCTGCAACGCTTCCTTACCGCCATTCCGAACCGCTTATATGTGGGCAAAGGCAAAACGGAGTTCACAGCGATGCTTGTCGGAGTGTCGGACGATACCGGTAAAGCGACCAGTATCGAACGCATCTGCCGGGAGATATGAAAGTGGGTGAAGTAGACCTCCATACACACTCCATCGCCTCCGATGGCAAGCTCAGCCCGGCGGATGTCGTCCGTAAAGCGGCGGAACTCGGCGTGACGGTACTCTCGCTTTGCGACCATGATTCTGTCGATGGTATTGCTGAGGCAATAGCAGCCGCCAGGTCATTTCCACAGCTTACTTTCATACCGGGAGTGGAGCTGAGCACGGATGTCCCACATGGGGAAGTCCATATCCTGGGCTACTTCATCGACTATACCGACGCGGGCCTTCTGGCCAGGCTGGAAACGTTGCGCGATTCCCGCATTGGACGCGCCCGGAAGATGGTTGAAAAACTTCGAAAATTGGGCATAAACATCGAATGGAAGCGGGTGCAGGAGATAGCCGGGAGCGGAGCGGTGGGACGACCGCACGTGGCGCAGGCTATGCTCGAAAAGGGTTATTTAGCCTCCTTCCAGGAGGCGTTCGTCAAATACATCGGCCGGGACGGGCCAGCCTACGTGGAGAGAGAGAAGATAACGCCGGTGGAGGCAGTGGAACTGGTAGTGGAGGTAAACGGACTGCCGGTAATGGCACATCCTCTGACTGCGGGTGACCTGGAGCCAATGGTCGGCGAGCTCAAGGCGGCGGGCCTGGTGGGCCTTGAGGCCTATTACGATGCCTGTCCCGCCGAGGGAGTAAAAAGGCTGGTGAACCTCGCACGGGAGCACAACCTCATCGCTACGGGCGGCAGCGACTTTCACGGCATAGACTACAGCGCGGAGACCATGCTCGGCGGCTCCTGTGTACCTGTGGAGTCTGCCGAACAACTCATAGCGCTGGCAAAACAGCGGAACCTGAAAAAATAACCAATTAACAAGAAACAATCCTTCGGCTGAAGGACAAACAAATTCAAATAATCACATTCAAAGCACCAAACCCATCCATCTTTCTGAGGGTACTGCACTTTGTCTCTTGCCTGAAAATAAAGGCTAGTGTTCTGAGTCAGAAATTCTTAGCAAAAGTAATGATATACAGTTTTGCTTTAACAAAGAAAGAACGTACTCGGTCAACCATACGGATTGCTTCGACCCGCCTGAGCGGGTCTCGCAATGACAAATTATGTAATGGTCTTATAACTCA